>JACPZE010000005.1 GCA_016195685.1 Candidatus Gottesmanbacteria bacterium | reverse complement strand
TGTAACAAGGGCGGCAACTCGATCAATTTGGCGCGTTTGCTCTATGGGTATTCTTTTACTGAATCTGTTCACTTTTTGAGAGGAGGGTCAATATGACCGATTACAGCTTGGGAGACTATCAGAAAACAGAAATTGAAGAAAAAATCCAAGAGGTTGAGAAGTCTATAAAAAATGATGAGTTCTTTAACCCCGTCTCGCTTGAAGAACTTATGAAAAAAGAGTTTCCGAAAATATACTGGGTTGTAGAACAGCTTATTCCTGTTGAGAGTGTTGTCGCAATATCTGGTGTACCTTCTGCGTATAAAACATGGGTGATTTTAGATATAGCTCTTAAGGTGTCACAAGGTGGAATACTTTTTGATAAATTCACGACAGATAAAACTGGTGTGCTCATTGTGGATGAAGAAACTGGCGAAAGGTGGGTACAGCAAAGAATTGTCAAATTGCAAAGCACATTTTCACTTCCTTTGTATCTGCTTTCAAAACGTGGATTCAAACTTACTGAGGAAACAGTAAATTTGTTAATTACCTTTTCCAAAGACCATAAGATAGGATTGATAATTTTTGATTCTTTCTTGCGGATACACACAGCAAGTAATGAAAATGATGCGGTGGAAATGGCAAAAGTGTTTAGTTTGTTTCAGAAACTCACCAAAGCAGGTATTACGGTTATCTTTACCCACCACAATCGTAAACCAGGAATCTTGCGCTCTACCAACCTTTCACAGGATATGCGTGGTTCATCAGATATTCTTGCGGCTGTTGATTGTCACCTCGCTATAGAAAGGAAAGAGGATTCTATTGTTATCTCCCAAACAAAACTACGCCAGGGTGAGGAAGTAAAACCATTCAAGCTCAATATTATTCAAGAAGAACATGCACTGCGATTTGAGTTTTCTGGTGAAATTGATGAAGAACAAACTAAAAAAACAGATTTTCAGGAAGCAATTAAAGACCTTTTGACTCAAGAGAATAAGTTTATGTACAAAAAAGAGTTATTCGACACTCTGAAGAAAATTGGTGTGGAGGGTGGATATTCAACTTTCAAGTCCGCAGTTGCCCAAATGGCTGAAAAGGGCGAACTTTTTGAGAGACAAGGAGAGAAAAATAAGGTTTTTTGCTCACTTGTCCCTTTTGATCAGGAACAAATAACAGTATTAAGTAGCGGTTAAAATTCTTATTTTATATATGGGCGGAAATTTTAACTTATTAAAGAAGAGAGTTGGGTAAAGTTACAAAATATATATAGTACTGAAATTTTAACCGACTGATTAAATACCTAAGTACAAGATATGACAAATCCACAAATCGACAGAAAGTCAACAAAACAAGTACGGATTGACAGTGAACTGCACAGATTGCTCAAAGTGAAGGCTGCAAAGTCAGGAATGACGATTAAGAACCTTCTGGAAGAATATTTAGCTGATCTTTTAGGAGTTCCAGAGAACCAAATATCAAATGAAAATAATGTGGAGGTAAAAAATGTATAGGACAAAAATACCAATTACTAAAGAAAAACCAAAGAAAGTAAGTAAAGACAAAATTACTATAGAGATTAATCTGGATGAAAAATCAAAACAATTATTGTCGATAAGACTTGGAGAAGAATTATTTTGTCTTCAATAAGGTATTGTCATGCACAACTTGACACGCATCTTAGTGTTATGTAAAGTAATATAAATAGTATTCAATGATATATAAAGATCATATAAATAAATGCAAGCTTCACTAACTCAAATACCTTATTATCTGCCAGAATCACATATATCAGAGGATATATGTGTTATACGGTCAACATTTTACTATCGATGGTCAACTGAATCTCAAGTTAAAGAGCGTAAGTTTATCGGAAATGGTTTCAGATATGATAAAAAAAAGATTATCGAGGAGACAAAAATATTACTTCGAGAAGCAATTAGAAGCTATAAAGGTTATTGTTCGGTTTGCCATAAATCGATCAGAACAATACTGATTGATGATGGATTTTTGGATGAAGGAGTCACAGGAAAAAAGGTAAATCGCGAATATATTGATGAATTGATAGAAAGTGCGAGTAAAGGATCTTTTCATATTGTATTTACTCCTGATAGTAGTAGGATTGGTAGGCGAACCTCAGTATCTTCTACGATTCGAGATAAATTAAAAGACATTGGAGTACAGATGTATTCGATATATCAACCTGTCCCATTAAAGTGTCCTGATTGTTACGATCCATTTGATGATGATTCAGCTTTAATCGTAGAAAACCAAAGTGATCTTAATGCTCAACTTAACTTACAAAAAATCCGAAGAAATTATAAAACTGGGATGCCCATTAGAATCAAGGCTGGAAAACCTACAGGATCTTTGGCCTATGGTCTCGTAAAGAGATATAGAATACTCGGAAAAGATAATAGGGGAAATGAAAATATAGAAGTTTACTATGTATGGGACAAAGAAAAAGTAAAAATCGTATTACTGATTGCTCGGGAATTTTTAAGTGGATTAGGGACGTGGAAAATCTCACAAAAGCTTAATATCGAAAACATCCCTTCTCCTCAAGGTAAAACGTGGGGACGTTCTTCAATAATTCATATATTGAAAAATCCTATCTACTCTGGGCAAATAAGGTACGGTTGGAAGCCAGTGAAGAAAGGTAAACGCGTTATTCAGCCTCCAGAAAAATGGTTAATGGAGAAGGCTATATTTAAAGGAATATGGTCAAAGGAATACTTCGATAGAATTAAACAAGAAATACTAAGACGAAAAATAGTTGGTGGACGTGCTGTTGGATCAGAAGGGTTGTTGATTGGTTTACTTAAACATAAGCTTTGTGGTTACAGTATGTTTCAAGCTCGAGGAGCGAAAGTATTTTTGAATGGAAAACACTATCAATGGAATGGATACGCTTGTGGACGTTTTTTGCACGCAGGGACGTGTGTTCATAGCGGAATCAAGCAACAAGTGTTGGATGGAATTGTTTTAACGGAAGTATCAAAACTTTTTAATGACGAAACAAGAAAAGAGTTTTATAGGAAAACTTTACAATCAAAGAAAGTAAATATTCAAAAATTACTCAAGGATAAAGTAGGTTCCTTACAAAAAGTTGAAAGTGAGTTTACTAGAGCAAAGACAGCATACCAACAGGGAGTTGATACGTTGGAGGAATACTCTGAAAACAAAAATAAATACGTACCGCTTATCGAGCGGTATAGACGGGAAATTGGCGAGCTAGAAAAACAATTACACGACCAAGGTAAAATGCCTAATCTTAGTAAAACATTCGAAAGAGTAATTAAACGATTCTTGGAAATTCCTTCACCTGAAGATAAGCGAAAAGTCAAAGTTATATTAAATCGCATAATTGGTAAGATCGAGTTTAACAAAAAGCCACTTCAAGTAGTAATTCACTTCAAAGCACTTACTTAACTATACTCTCGTTTAGAGTTACAATTAACCTATACATTTTAATCCTTTTATTATGCCCTGTAGTCTCAAAACTATATACTATGGTCAACCCATCGAAGATGGAATTGTGACTATATCCAGAGCAGCAGGGACGATCACTTATCCGGCAAAATTTGTATTGGTCGCAGCTAGCAATCCTTGTCCTTGTGGGTTTTTAGGAGATCCGGTGAAGAGATGTCATTGCATGCCCGGCCAGATTTCCCAATATAAAAAAAGAATTTCCGGACCAATTATAGACAGGATTGATTTACATATAGATCTCCCTCCAGTGCAGGTGGAAAAGCTTACCGGAAAAATACAAAGTGAATCTTCAAAAATAGTAAAAAATAGAGTACAAAAGGCTAGAGATATACAAACAAGAAGATTTAAAAAAACTAATATGGTTTGCAACAGTGATCTTTCTACCAAAGTTATAAAAGAATTGATTCCTCTTTCTACAAAATGCCAAACATTACTTCGGCAAGCAGTATCTACCATGCATCTTTCCGCCCGTACATATTACCGTACAATCAAAGTGGCTAGAACGATTGCTGATTTGGAAAAAGAGCAAAATGTAAGTGTTTCCCATGTTGCAGAAGCTTTGCAATATAGGCCAAAAGAGGAGAATTGGTGAACAAAATTTAGACTATAAAAGATATCTATGATTTGTTAAAACAATTATTTCGATAAGACAACCTAGACAGTATTCGACTACAACTCACAGTTCGGATAATATCCCACAGGGACAAATTAAAAATATCTGCGCGTAAGCCACGGGCTCTATAAAATAAGGTCTAAGTATGTTAACATTGGAGAGTCATGAGAAAGACTGTTTCTTTTTCTTTAAAAAATTATGCAAATATTTCAGGGGACAGAAAAGTTCGCATAGGACTTAGTCTTTCAAATTTAGTTCGCCTTGTCAGAAAGACTGGATCAATTGCAACAGGAGATAATTCATGGAAACAGACCAAGGCCGACTTCTTAAGGTAATTGCGTCTCTTTTTAATAAACATAAAATTCCTTACATGATTACTGGTGCGTGGAGTGTCATTTACTATGGTAGACCACGAGCCTCGCATGATATAGATTTTGTGGTGGAAATTTATAAAGAAGATGTAGAACATATTCTAAAAACGTTGCAAACATTATCTCCTGATTTTTCATACGAACCCCACGCAATAAGGACTGCACTTAAAGACAGAAGCATGTTTCAGATACTTCACCTTCCTACGTATCTTAAATTCGATTGTTGGATTTTAAAAAGCAATCCGTTTGACCAATCACGTTTCCGACGCAGAAAAAATATTAGACTTCTTGACCAGTCAATGATTATAGCTACTGCCGAGGATACAATACTTCAGAAACTTCGTTGGTACAAAGAAGCAAAGATAGAAAAACATCTGGTGGATGCGGCGTTTGTTTATAAGATACAAGAAAATAATCTCGATAAAAAGTATTTAACAAAATGGGTCAGAACACTTTCTGTAAATAAATACCTTAAAGAGGCCAAGAAAGTCGATTTGGCGCAATATATCTGATTGATGGGTGTTTAGTTCGGATAATATCCACCCGATTTCACTCAATATAAACCACAGTGGGAAAATAATTAGTCTCAAAACCTCAGCTCTTACAACTTTCTTTGGATCGCGCCTCTCTCAAAAGTATTTCATTATTAGTTTATACAGACAATATAATCTAGGACTGTCCGCATAATAAAAACTACATAGTGCAATAAGGGGAACAGGGGGAGGAAGGGGTGATTAGCAGGATTGATATAACCACGAATTTATTTTAAGCTAAAGTCACTGTTTATGTGTATTAACACTTTTGATAAAAATAACCTATTTTATCACGACCATACCTTGATCGAAAATATCTGGCATTTCCTCGGAACAATTATTGGAGTGGCATGGGTAATTATTTTTCTTGCCTCGATAGTGCTGTTAATTTTTTGGACATTGAAACTTATAGTTCATAAAGGAGATGAAAAGGAAAGAATACATCTAAAAAAGAATATATTTAGAAGTTTGATAGTTTTACTGGGTGTAGTTATTCTCAATGCGGTACTTAGAATTGTGTTAGGAATTATTGGTGTAGATACACTCTGTATCAATTAATTTATTAAATACAATCAGGAAATCTCAGTTTAGAGTTTGCAAGAAAAGTTAAAAAGGATTCGTGATTTCTAATTCTCTTAGATAATTGTTTGCGTATAGAAAACTTCTACGCTGGGTTTTCCATAGTTTCCACTTCAGCCTCGATATCCGCATGTAATTGATGTAGAGTAAAAATGAGGATGAAGAAAGTAAAAAAACGTTACCTCTTTATTTTATTTTCACTGTTTGTATTAGTTTTTCTATCCTGGTGGACAAAGCCCGATATTAAGCAATTTGGAACGATAAAAATTTGGGATAGAAATAATATATTGCTTTACGAATCAGCTGGTAATATCGGTAAAAAGATGCCGGTTTCGTACGATAAATTCCCGCTACATCTTATCGATGCTGTTATTGCCAGAGAAGATGAATCATTTTGGAATAACCCCGGTATAGATATCAAAGCCATGTTCAGGTCACTGATACTAAACTTACAGGAAAGAAAAATTATCAGCGGTGCTAGTACTATTACTCAGCAATTGGCTCGATCGTCAGTTATCTCTCCACATCAAAATCCGACTAGAAACATTATCAGAAAAATAAGAGAAATATTGATAGCGTTGCGAATAAATGCTGCTTACTCCAAAAAAGAAATCCTAACGATGTACCTAAATCAAATGTATTTTGGGAATTTAGCGTACGGTATACAATCTGCAGCATTAACTTATTTTGATAAAGACACAAGTCAGTTATCACTTTCGGAAAGTGCATTTCTGGTAGGTCTTCTATCGTCCCCCGACAGCAGAAATCCGTTCACGAATATAAATGAGGCTAAAACGGAGCAAGCTTATGTTCTGGATCTTATGGCAAAACGAGGAGTCATCACAAAAGAGACAGCCCAAAGTGCAAAAGAAGAAAAAATAACTTTTACTGAGAAAAAAAATAACATTAAAGCTCCTCACTTTGTCCATTATGTATTACAGGAAGAAGATAAATTAGGGATAAAAAATACTCAAGGAATAAATATTTATACTACTTTTGATTATCCCACCTTTACTTTGAGTCAAGATATCGCTTCGCAATGGGTTGAAAAACTTCGCTACCAGCATGACCTGACTAATGCAGGTATTGTACTTATCAAAAACGATTCCGGAGAAATTGTTTCCATGTTGGGCGGTATAAATTACTTCGATGCGACTAGTTCCGGACAAGTAAACATGGTGACGGCTCTTCGTCAGCCCGGATCAGCGTTAAAACCTATCACCTATGCCGCTGCATTTATAAATGGATTATCACCGGCAACTCCTATTTATGATGTCAGAAAGGTCTATAAAACCAAAAAAGGCGAAGGGTTTACTCCAAATAATTATGACGGAAGATACCATGGTCTAGTTTTGGCGCGTGAAGCATTGGCATCATCATTTAATCTGCCGGCTGTTGAAATGCTGGATCGGGTAGGAATAGATAACTTTTTAAAAATTGCAAAAAACCTCGGAATAAATACGTTTGATCAGACGCAAAGATATGATCTTTCGTTAACTTTGGGCGGTGGAGAAGTAACACTGTTGGATCTAACCAATGTATACGCAACTTTTGCAAGAGGTGGAGAATACAAAATTCCCTATACAATTCAAAAGATAGTCAGTGATGACGGGAGGATACTTTATGAACGTAAAGATAAATTAGGGCTACAAGTATTGGGAGAAAAAGGAAAACAGATTGCGTATTTGATTTCTGATATTCTATCCGATCCAAAAGCCCGAATCAGTGGATTCGGTGAGAAAAATCCATTAGTTTTATCCCGCCCGGCTGCCGTAAAAACCGGAACTACTACTGATTGGCATGATAATTGGACCGTGGGTTACACCCCTGACTATACGGTGGGTGTATGGGTTGGAAATAATGATAATCATCCGATGAAGGATATATCAGGAATTGTGGGAGCAGCTCCTATATGGAATCAGTTTTTTGAAGAATTTCTCAAAGATAAGCCGAAATCAAAGTTCATATCTCCGGACGGTATAAAAAAAGTAGAGATATGCAAGCTGTCGGGGAAACTTGCCGACGATCTTTGCCCGGAAAAAATGACAGAGATTTTTGTGGAAGGAACAGAACCCAAAGAGAAATCCAACATCTACAAAAAAGTGAAGATAGATAAAAGAAATAATTTACTGGCGGGAGATTCTTGTCCGCTAAGTGTAGTGACTGAAAAAATATTTATAGATTATCCGGCCGAAGTTTACTCGTGGGCAAAAGAGAATAATCAGGAACTCATTCCTGCCGAATTTTCACCTCTTTGCGAAGGTAAATCGAATTTTGCTAGTGAATCTTATTTGGACATCACTTATCCACGAGAAAAAACCGTTTTTGAAACTGCACCACAACTAGTAAATAATCAGGCTATTGTTTTTGAGGCAAATGTATCATCAGATATCAGTAAAGTTTTATGGTATGTGGATAATATACTGGTACAAGAATCATCAACCTTCCCATTCCAAGCTTCTTGGGCACCAAAAATAGGTAAGTATAAAATTAGAGCAATTGGGATCACTACATCAGGAAAAACGGTTGAAAGCGAAGGAGTAAATATATCAATAGTTGAGTTTAAAGAAAATAATTAGTTGAAAAGCGGATCGATATAGGTTTAAATGGAATCAGGATCTAATGCAATGAAAAATTTATTTCAGTCTTTTTTATCAAAGATCACAAAAGTATTGTCTTTACCCGGTCAATCTACATCTTCGGAAAAAAATCCGGAAAATTATACACAAACACAAGGAAAGTTCAGTAAACTTATTCAATATTTTGAAAATAAGTTTCTTTCTTTTTTAAGTTACACAAAGAAACAGATTGGTACAGTTGAAAAGAACGGAATAATCTGGTTTCAAGATTTAGTTCAAGCTAATTCTCAAAAAAGATGGTTGATGCTCCGGAAACCATTATTCATTGTCGTTGCTATACTTTTAATTATCAAGTTTGGAAATCTTTTCATGCCACCGAAAATTATGACCAGTTTCCCCGGTAACCAAAGCGCAGAAGTGCCGTTGGATTCCAGAGTCGAAATCATTTTTGATCGGGGAATGATAAGGTCGCTCGTCGAAAAAAGTTTTACAATCACTCCTAATATTTCCGGAACAATCAGTTGGGAGAGTGATCAGAAATTCATATTTACCCCAAAAAATAATCTTGTCAGGGCAAGCAACTATAAAGTAATTTTCCAGGGAATAATACTATCGAAATTTTTAGTACCTGTACTTGGAAATAAGACGGTAACTTTTGATACGATAGGAAATCCCAAAGTAGTTCTGGCTTCGCCGCAAAATGAAGCATTGGAGGACAGAAGTCCTATCACTGTAGTTTTCGACAGGCAGATGGTTGCTTTGACTACCGCGACAAACAGCGCGATAAAAAAACCGGCTTTTACTGTAGTACCAGAGATTAAAGGTGAAGGCCGATGGTTAGGTACGACAGCCTATCAATTCAGACCAGCTGAAAGATATAATCAGGCTACTACCTATAAAGTTACAATTCCAGCGGGTTTGCGCTCTGCCGACGGAGGCCTACTACAAGATGAATATAGCTGGGAATTTTCCAGCGAACGGCCAAAAATCATAGATGTTACTCCCAAACATGATTATAGTTATGCTTCTCCCATTGCTTCCGTTTCAGCGACATTCAATCAGGATATTGATCCCAGCTCGTTAGTGGATAAGTTTATCTTATACGATAAAAACAAGAATAAAGTACCTGGAAGAACTTTAGTATCAGGGCAAGTAATAGGATTTTATCCGACACAGCCTCTGACAAGAGAGGATAGTTACGAAGCGGTTGCAAAAAGAGGAATAAGGAGTATTGAAGGGCCAAATGGCCTTGAGGATGATTATTCCTGGTCTTTTACCACAGCGGCAAAACCTGCCGTGGTGAGTACGATTCCGGCAAATGGGGATCAAATCGTTATTGAACAGTATCACATCGACGTTTATTTCAAAACCCCTATGGATGAAGAATCATTTAAAGATAATGTGTTTATCTCTCCCCAACCAGATGGTAAACCCTCGGTCAGTTTTTCTAGTTATAACGGCAAAAATTCACTATCAATCGGTACTTATCTCGGACGGTCGACGGATTATACAATTACAATAGGGTCAGGGGTGAAAGATCAGTATGGAGTACCACTCGGTAATCCTTACAAATTTAAATTCCAAACCACTCCTTATAAACCATCGATAACCATTAATCCTCCTGGAACTTATTTTGGTGCTTTTAACCAACAAGTTATTCCGCGTGTTGTAGTCCAAGTAATTAATTCAAATAAGGTTGGCTATTCGCTTTATAAATTAAAAAGAGAAGATTTGCTTGATTTATACCGGAGACGTTACGAGCAGCAATGCGGTTCTGATAACGCATGCCGAAACTGGCAAAACTACGATCTCTCTAAATTAGAAAAGGTAAAAGACTGGAGCGAATCTTATGAATCTAATTTCAATACGCCGGTACAAGTAATTACTAAAGTCACTGCAAATCATGGAGATAAACTGCCTTCGGGATTTTATTTTCTTGATATCCATATAGAACAGGGAACACAGAGAATACATGTAGAACAGGGAATACATGACAATATGGTTATGATTGTTACCCAATCAACTCTGACAGTAAAAAAGAGCGATAAACAAATTTTTGTATGGGGTGTAGATCAGTCGACAGGAGAAGTAGTCTCCAATATGAAGGTTCAGTTAACCGATACAGGAGGTAATATTTTAGCCGAAGGAAACACAAATAATGACGGTGTATTCATGAAGGATGCTGATTTATTCCAAAGAAATAATTTGTTTGTTTTTGGCCAAAAGGATAATGATTTGGTTGTTTCTTCGGATATCTGGAATAATGGGATTAATCTATATGACTTCGGATTACCCAATTACTATAACTCAAATGAGTCGAAAGATTATTACACAAAAGAAACTTATAAATTATTTATCACTCTCGACAGACCTATTTATCGTCCCGGCCATAAAGTGAATTATAAAGGTGTGATAAGAAAAGATAGTGACGGAGCGTATGAAAGTATTCGTCCAGGAGAGAGAGTAATAGTAAAGATATCTGATGCAAGAAATAGGTCAGTTTATACAAAAGAATTACCGATTACCACTTTTGGATCTTTTTCCGGGGACTTCGTTTTAAGTAAAGATGCGGATTTAGGTGATTACCAAACGAGTGTAAGTTACGGAGGCAGTACTTACACTCAGCAGTTTCAGGTTGAGGAATATAAAAAACCGGATTTAGCAATTTCCGTGAAATCTTCAAAAGATGCTTATGTACATGGTGAAAATGCTTCTGTTGCTATAAATGCATCTTACTATTTTGGTGCACCTGTTACCGATGCGCCTGTGACATGGACTCTTCAGACTCAGGATAATTCTTTCCGCTGGGATAAAGACTGGCGATTTGAATTTGGCGATCCGGATTCTTATTGGTCCAGGCCCTGGTGGTATTATTCCGGACAAAGTTATTTTTCGGGAAAGAAAGTTACGGAAGGTAAAGGAACTACCAATGCGAAGGGTGATTTGGAATTGACACTGCCTCTTGATATTAGTACTCAAAAAGTAAGCCAAAAAATGGTCCTTGAGGCTACAGTGAACGACATAAGTAATCAATCCGTTGCCGCATCAGAGGAATTTACAGTACATAAAGGGGAATTGTATGCAGGACTTCGCCCTGTAAGTTACGGAAACCAATCCGGAAAAGAGACTTCTGTGGAAGTAGTAACAGTAGATCTGAAAGGGAAAGAGGCGGCAAATATTCCTGTGGCTATAGAATTTTATAAAAGATCTTGGGAAACTATCCGCGAAAAAAACCCGGATGACGGATTATTTTATTACACAAGTAAACCAAATGATAGCTTAGTATCGAAAACTTCAGTCACTACGAATTCATTAGGTAGAGGGATAGCTTCGTTTACACCAACAGAAGGAGGAACTTATAAAGTAGTCAGTAAAGTATCTGATAAAAATGGCAATATCAACGTAAGTGGCAGCTTTTTATGGGTATCCGGCTTCGGGTTTCAAACAGCCAGAGAAAACAACGACCGAATCGTGGTGGTTACTGATAAGCGTGATTATCTGGTAGGTGAAAAAATGTCTGTTTTTGTAGCATCTCCATACGCTTCTGATTCGGCAAAAACTCTCCTGACGGCGGAAAGAGGCAGCGTTTTGGACTATAAAGTAGTGAATACCAGCGATCTTTCAAATAACTTTACAATTCCAGTCCTTCCGAAATTTACCCCCAATGCGTTTATAGGAGCAGTTCTTGTAAGACCGGGTGACCAGGTAAAAAAACCGGCAGAATTCAAGATGGGCTACACGGAGATAAAAGTTACGGATAAAAAACAGCAGATTGACTTGCGGATAAGTACAGACAAAAAGAGGTATCAACCGAAAGACACGATGAAAGTTACGATAGAAACGAAAGATTTATTAGGGCACCCGATTTCATCAGAATTAGCAGTGGGATTGGTAGATAAAGCAGTGTGGGATTTGTCTCGAGTTGAATTACCCGATATTTATAAAACTTTTTACCAGCCCAGAAATCTGGAAGTTTCTACTTCCCAGCTTTTGACAATTTCCATAGATCGGATAAATGCAAACACAAATCTGGGATCAAAAGGCGGAAGCGGTGGCGGAGGCGGTGGAGGAAATGATACTTCCAGACGGGATTTTCCAGATACTGCTTATTGGAATCCTCATCTGACGACAGATTTAAACGGAAAAGCAGAGATTGAAATTAAATTGCCGGATAATCTTACAACTTGGCGTTTGGCCGCTATCGCAAATACAACAGAATCAGCTTTTGGGTCAAATGTGTCAGAAGTTATTGTAAGCCGTGATGTATTGATACGTCCTCTTATACCGCGTTTTCTCTCTGTGGGCGATGAAGCAAAATTAGGAGCGATTGTCGTAAATACCAGTGGAGAATCTCAAACTTTGAAAGCTACAATCGAAGCAGAAGGTCTTCAAATTCTTGATGAGAATATAAAAACGCAGACTTTAGCAGATGGAGCTCAAGCAAAATTTTCTTGGAAAACCAGGACAAACGATACAAAATTAGCCAAAATTAAACTCACCGTTGAAGACGCTAATAAAGTTGTAAAGGATGGATTAGAGCTAACATTACCGGTGAAATCATATAGTATTCCGGAAGTGGTAGCTACATCGGGTGAAGCAAAAGATACAGCCCAGGAAAAAATAGTACTTCCAAATGAGATTGACACTACCCAGGGAAAAGCCGATGTAAGTTTTTCACCTTCATTAGGCAGTGGGAGCATGGAAGCTTTGCCTTATCTTTTTGATTATCCTTACTATTGTACCGAACAGATAACAAGTCGGTTTATGCCTGCAGTTTTTGTCCACAGAATTTTCACGAGCGCAAAGATAGATAAAACCGGATCGCTGGATACACAACAATTGTCGGCAGTGATTAATGATACGATTCAGCGTCTGAATAATCAGCAGCATTCAGACGGAGGATGGGGTTGGTGGATGGAATACCAAAGTGATCCATTTATCACTGCATATGCTTTCTTAGGATTATCAGAAGCAAAGAAAGATAAATTTACCGTAGCTGATCAGACTTTACAAAGATCACAAGATTATCTAAAACAACAATTGGCGAGTGGCGCTAAAACAATGCCTCTTGATACCCAAGCATATATTATCTATGTACTGAGGGAAAGCGGCGGAAACTTCTCCTCATACGCGGCAAATTTGTATGAACGACGATTTGAACTTTCACTTGAAGGGAGAGCGTATTTAGCAATGGCGATGAAGAATATGAGTGGAATGGGCAGTCGCGCAAGTAGAATCATGGCTGAACTTATTAGTTTAGGAAAGAAAACAGCGACTACAACTCATTGGGAAGAGGCAAAATATAACTATCAATTCATGGGAAGTAATACAACTGCAACAGCAAGTGTGATGGAAGCTCTTGTACTGTTTGACAAAAATAACCCGCTTATTCCCGAAGTAATTCGATATCTTATGTCCACAAGAGTCGATAACCATTGGATGGGTACACGTGGTACTGCTTCCGTAATTAAAGCTATTGCATCAGAGCTTTTGACAAAAGGAGATCAGAAAGTGAATGAGGATTACCGGTTGGAGTTAAATGGAAAAATACTTAAAGAAGGTAAACTGACAAAGGATGATCTTTTGAAGTTAGAAGATTACGCCATATCTATTTCTGCATTAAATATCGGCAATGAGAATCAACTGCGGATTACCAAGAGCGGTGAAGGAAATTTATATTACAACATAAATCTTAAATATTATTTGCCTTTTTCAGAAATTAAACCGTTGGAGCAGGGTATGGTGGTTATAAGAGAATTTGTCGACAGTAAAGGTAAGATATTACCGTCTGATTCTATCAACGAGAATACAGAAGCCTGGGTTAGGTTAATAATAGTTGCTCCAGAAGAACGGCATTTTGTAGCAATAGAAGATGTTTTACCTGCCGGTCTTGAGTCAGTAAATGAAAGCCTGAAAAACGTAAGCACCTTAAATAAAGAAAACCCGAGCGTAAAAGAGAAAGGAAACAAGATTCTCTATTTTGAACATAAAGAGTATCACGATGATCGTACAACACTTTTTGCAAGCTATTTATCGCCCGGAGTTTATGAAGTCACTTATCGTGTTCGGGCGACTACTCCCGGACGATACCATCATCCACCTGCACAAGCATACCAGATGTATGTCCCGGATATATCCGGACATTCCGATGGCGGATGGTTAGAGGTGAAAGAAACAAAATAGATTTTCAGAAAAATATTCTAAAGTGATTATTGATAATGAGTTACTACCGAAATTTCAAAATTGTCTTAGGCAATCCCTTATGGAGAATTTATCTTCAATGGGCATATAAAACTGGTATCCAAGATTTGGAGAAACTAAGAGTTAAGCCAAACTTTTCCAAAAAAGATTTTACCGCTCTTTTATGTGGTGTGGGAAATGAAAATACTGCAGATGAGTTTATAAAATTTATCCTTGAAAGGAATGAAAAAGCTAAAATAATTATTATTGATATTGGGAATGAACAGATAGAAGCGGTGAAGAAACTAGTTGCGACAGAGTATCCGAATATCAATATTGTAGTTAAGCAAACAGATGTTTTGAAACTGGGTGCTTACCTTGGGAAAAGTAGTATTGACTGGATCGAAACAGACGGATTTTTGGAATATTTTGATCCGGACCGATTAGGAGAACTTTTATCCATTTGGAAAACAATTCTTGCGAAAAACGGATTTATTACTTTTAGAGATTTTATCACAGAAGGATTTTTTGGCAAAACAATTGATACTATAAAAATGGGGATAGCAAAAATATGGCTCGGTGTAACTTTACACCCACACGATAAAAATGAGTTTCTGAATATGCTTGAGTCTTTTGGTTTTAGATATTTTGAGGCTTCTTCTTGTTTTCCTACTTACAGACGGTATTTATTGATAAATAGGTGATTAAATTATATTTCTCGATCTGAGAAAGCGTACGATCAGAGTGACTCCAATTGCAAGAAGGATACTTATATTTAAGTTACTCAGAAAAATAATTGAAAGAACTAATGTGACAGAAAAAGGTATGGCTACTTCATAAATTAACGGATCACCCCTTAAAAGCCGTGGGATAATTACCAACGCACAAAGAAATAGAAATACTCCGAAAACAAGATTGATTAAAACACTCATCATAAACTTATTATCATTATACGATAATTGATTTTAAAAATTTCATGTATATAATGGATAAATAAATATGACGTTTCGTGATCTAGTATACGAAGTGACAAAAAAAATACCAAAAGGGAAAGTAGCTACATATGGGCAAATTGCACGTTTGGCCGGTAATCCAAAAGCAGCAAGAGCGGTAGGTATGTGTATGAGAACAAATCCGGACGCACCGCGTACACCATGTCATCGTGTTGTTGCTGCAGATGGTAGCCTTACGGGTTATTCAGCGGATGGAGGAGTTGTAAAAAAGAGAAAAATGCTTATATCCGAGGGTATATATTTTAAGGACAAAAAGGTTGACCTTTCTTACTCCAAGTGGAACCAGTAACACCTTCTTTATCTTACGTTATAGATAATTTAATTGCCTTTTTTGATATTGTATTTACCTTCCTTATATGTTTTACTGGTATTGATATATAAGATGCCTGTTCTTATACTTAATGATAAGAAGGGTAAATGCAAAAACTATTTTCTGACTTTAGACAAAAACACGGTAAAAGATTTACTAGAAAACCTATCCGGTCTTTTCTCCTCCCCCTTTTTCTTCTGGTCACAGTTTTTACAGGATTATATGCAGTCAAAAAATCCCAGGAGATACGAAAATTTGCCTCCTCAAAGAAAGTATCACTTTCTTTTACTCCTGAAAAGATACAAGCTTCGTCAGGTGAACCATTTACAGAAGGAGTAGTTCTTGATACAGGAGATAAAACAGTATCGGCGACAGAACTGCATATTCAATATAATCCTGCCAAGATTGAGTTACAAACTATTACTCCAGGTAATTTTCTCTCAGTGCAATTGGCTCAGCCAACTATCGGTAGTGGTATTGCCACTATCTTCTTAGGTAGTGATCCCCAGAAACCTCAGAAAGGTACGGGTGTTATTAGTACACTCAAGTTTAAATCTCTCTCCTCCTCCTCCTCCTCCTCACAGATTAGCTTTACCCAAGATACGAAAGTAGCTGCCATAGAAACTGATGGAAATGTAGTTGACGAAATGACACCAGCAACTATTAACCAGAGCGGATCTCCCACAGTACCACCACTTCCTTCAGGATTTCCAGGTTTACAAGGAACGATTATGCCACCTCCATCAATAATACTTTCTCCATTGTACGGTAAACCTACCCCTATACCGCCATTTTCATCCGGTAATATTCCCACACCTCCTCCAGGAGTAAACGGTACAGTACCATCACCTCCACCAAGATTTAGACCACCTTTTTAGTCTAAAGGAGGTGTTTAGAGGATATATTGATTACAGTTTTTGATTGGGAATTTTGGGAAGTGATTATGAAACGGGTTATTTTTATAGTAATTACGGGGATGTTTTTCGTCTTCGGAGTTCCCCCGGTTTTGGCCGCTGATCCGATTGGTTTTTTTGACAGTGCGGATTGTAATCAAATGACCGGCTGGTCCGGAGATCCTAATTTCCCTGATAATTCCAATGTAGTCTCAATCCTGGATGGTGGTCCTGCTGGCAGCGGAAAACAAATAGTCTTTATCACTGCAGATCAGCCACGGGAGGCAGCTGTTTGTCAATCTATCGGTGGGACAAACTGTTCTGTGTGTGACAGCGACAGATCCCAACCTCAATGCAAACACGGATTTGTTTTCCAAACTCCTGATTCTTTAAAAGACGGACAGACACACCAGATCTATGTCCATGGGGCCCATTATGATTGGCAGGGTAATAATCCTTTGCTTCAACTAGTTCCAAGAGCAATTACGTGCTCTTTGGGAGATGCTACTATTTCCGATAATTATAATGGCTCTCCTATAACTCTTAAAACTGCTTCAAAATGGGCAGGAGCAATTGATTCAATTACATGGAAAGGAAAAGAGTTTGTCTACAGCGAGGAAAACGGACAGGAAATTGGAATAGCGCTGACTATGAATGACTGGGGAGAATGCTATAACCCTACAGAAACAGGTTCAGCCAAAGATTATAAAGGCCCGACCTCATCAAGTAAGGTACTTTCTTTCAATGCTCAAAATAACACGATTGAAACAGTCAATCAAATGGCATTTTGGTTTGATCCGGTAGTCAATGCCGGATTTCACCAAACATGTTCTTTTGATAAAAATTATGCTTCTGGATATGTTTGGGCGGGAGGCTACCCTTACAATACCTCTGTCCTTTCCGATTTTATCCTGCGTAAGAAAATATCTCTTGGGTATAATGAATTTCCGAATATTATTGAACTCAAATTAACGGTGACAATACCCCAGGATTTAAAATTGAATATGGATAATTTTAATAAATCAACTCATCCAAATGGTATTCTGGATACTTCTATGCGCTATATGATATTGCAAAGCCCTGCAGGATATATAAAAAAAGATTTTTATATACGCCATTGGTATGACCCGAGAAATCCTCCAACCAGAGATTATTTATCGACTAATCTATGGCCTGATGGCGCAGCCTTTCCAGCTATTCTAAGTACATCTGATGAACAATATGCTGTTGGAGTATACACAAAAGAAGTACCTATAAATGGCTACTCAGCAAATGATAATGAACAATATCCTTACCTGGGTTATACCTCCTACGATTGGGGCCCGGCGATGGGAATTGGAGCCCGGGAACCAGTAAATATTCATGGCCCCGGAGACTATTATTCAACAAGCTATATGATAGCTGGAACCCTCGCCGATGTCCAAGAGTCTATGCATAAATTATACCTTTCTTTTTATCCACCATCTCCAACTCCCACTCCCACCCCCACACCAATACCAACAAATTCTCCTACTTCAGTAGCAGTATCTCCTACATCAAACCCAAGTCCAACTTCTTCCTCCTCTATCCCCGGTGATCTTAATCATGATGGTAAAGTAGATATCAATGACTATAACCAATTGATCACAGACTTTGGGAAAACAGGCTCACCCGGATTTAGTCCTTCTGATATTAACAAAGATGGAATAGTAAATATCTTTGACTATAACTTTCTGGTGAGGAATTATGGAAAGTGAAAAATTCGTTAATTAAAATATATTTTGGATTGACAGTTATTGACAATTCAATTAGATTTGATGTATATTAGGGCATTGTGTTAAACATAAGCTTTCCTTCTATCATTGCCCTCTCAATTATAGTCCTTGTCATTGGACAGGACTTTTCTTGGGAGGTTAATAAGTAAGAAAAAATAAAAACATATAACAAATAAAAAAGACCTCTCAGAAAGAGAGGTTTTTTTATATAGCTTTTGCTGATACGAAGTGAAGCATAAAGATACATAATCCGCCTAAATTCGAAGCACGAGCCGTGCTACGAATAGTAGGTAAGGCGAGTGCTAAGAATGGGTGGATGTAATCATTATGTCAAATGAATCTTTAAAATGGCGAAGTAATCTTTTGACCGGCACTCCCGGTGGTCGCGATTGGGTAAAAAGGGCAGCGGCCCGGGCGATGCTGAGGGCTGTAGATTTCAAAGATGAGGATTTCAGAAAACCGAT
>JACPZE010000010.1 GCA_016195685.1 Candidatus Gottesmanbacteria bacterium | reverse complement strand
GGAGCAGGTCAGGGGAACCGGACAAAATGCCGCCAGGAGAACCAGGTGGACCGGATAGTGAAGTATTTTTTGATTTTGGAAAAGATTTGAAAATCCACGAAAAATCACAATATAAAGATAAAGAATGTCATCCTAATTGTGACTGTGGACGATATCTGGAAATTGCTAATTCAGTATTTATGCAATATCAGAAACAATCAGACGGATCATTGAAAGAACTGCCGAATAAAAATGTCGATTTTGGTGGAGGATTGGAAAGGATGGTAGCGGCAACTATCGATAACCCTGATATTTTCCAGACAGATCTATATTCTGAAATTATTGAAACAATTGAAGAATATTCTGATAAGAAATATGAAGTTGAAGAGAATAAACCTGCTATTCGTATAATAGCTGACCATCTAAAAGCTGCAACATTTTTAATTGTAGATGGAGTAATTCCCTCGAATAAGACTCAAGGTTATGTGTTACGTCGACTATTAAGACGTGCGGCAGTGAAAATGCATCAGTTAAATGGTGGTCTGACACCAATTCCAGGATTTCAAAGCATTTGTAAAAGTGTACTTAAGATATATCAGGACACCAAGTACTTTAATTTCTCAAAAGATATCCTACTTATAGATAAAATTATTGATGAGGAAATGGGTAAATTTAGTTTATCCTTAGATCGAGGCCTAAAGGAATTTCAGAAAGCATCTGAACATCAAAGACCTGCATTATTAGCATTTAACCTTTTTCAAACTTATGGATTCCCATTTGAAATTACAGAAGAATTATTTAAACAAAAAAATAAGACACCAGATCGACAAGAATTTGATCATATTTTTAAGTCACATCAGGAATTATCAAGAACTGCAGCAAAAGGAATGTTTAAAGGAGGGTTACAAGATCAATCAGGAACAATAACCAAACTCCATACCGCAACTCATCTATTACAACAAGCCTTAAGAATTATACTTGGAATCCATGTCCGACAAAAAGGAAGTAATATAACTTCTGAAAGACTTCGATTTGATTTTTCTCATCCTGCTAAAATGACAGATGAAGAAATCCAGAAAGTTGAAGAATTGATAAATAATAAAATTAGAGAAAACTTGTCGGTGACTATGGAAATAACCAATTTGAAGAAAGCTTTAGATAAAGGAGCATTAACTGTGCCTGGTGTAGGCTATCCTGAAAAAGTAAAAGTTTATTCTGTGGGAAACTTTTCCAAAGAAGTCTGCGGGGGTCCTCATGTCGACTTTACAGGACGTTTGGGAAAGTTTAAGATTATAAAAGAGGAAGCACTTGCTGCCAATATCCGTAGAATTTATGCTATCCTCGAACAATAGATGTCTCTTTTAGATAAATTTCTGCCTAAGGAAAAAAATAAAGAATATTTTTTAACTGTCGGGGTTGAAGAAAATCGCATTACTGCTACAGTTTCGCTTATAACTGATAAGGAAGTCACTATAATTGGGACAGGTATTAGCGATTTTGAAGAAACAAGTGAAGAAACAGAGGCGGCGGATATAGCGATTTCTGCGGCGGAGAAAAAAATCGGTGAAGATATTTTAGTACAAAAAGTCATTTTCGGGGTTCCCCTATCTCTTATAGAAAATGAGAGAATAAAACCGGCCCATCTATCTAAACTGAAAAAAATCACTAATACTTTATCACTCACGCCCTGCGGATTTATAGAGTATCCACAAGCACTAGCTTACTATTTGGAGACAAAAGAAGAATCTCCTCCTACACTCCTTCTTTTATCTATCGGCAAAACCCAAGTAACTTTTTCCCATATCAGAGTTGGCAAAATTGAGAAAAACGTAATTGTTGAGAAAACTTCTTCTTTTACAGCTGATTTCGGAAAAGCGCTATCTGAGTTCTCTTCTTCAGAGATTTTACCTTCAAGAATTATGCTTTATAATGAATCAGGCGACAGTAATCTGGCTGAAACACAAGAAGAATTACTTCAATTTCCATGGCATAAACACTCAACCTTCCTGCATACACCCAAAATAGAAACACTGGAAACTCAAGCTTTAACTTATGCTTTAGTTGAGGCTGCGGCAAAAAGCCTAGCGAAAGACCTACACCTTGAAGAAAAAGAGATCCTAACCGTAAAAAAGAAAGAGGAAGTAGAAGAAGTCGCGGAAGAAACTTTCGGTTTTGTCAAAGGAAAAGATATAACTGAAGAACTTGTTGTATCAACAGACGATACGCAAGAGGAAATAAAAAAAACAATTGAAGAAGAAAAAGTCATGCAACCTGAGAGTGAACTCATACCGGATGATAAAACTCAAGATGAAGAACTTTCATACTCGCAAAAAGAATCTATTTTGGGTAAACTGCCAAAGATTAATTTTCCGATGCCCAAATTTTCAATTGATAAATTACCTTTTATTACTTTTTGTGTCGCTGGTATCTTGGTCATTTCTTTTTTATTTTTTATTTTGTGGTATTTCCCCAATACTACAGTTAATCTCATCGTTTATCCCGTATCTTCTTCATCTAAAGTTGATGTACTTTTTACTACTAATGCAGATAGTATCAAATCTGCCAAAAATACTATTTTAGCTACAACTACCTCTGAAGAAGTCTCTGGCGACAAAACTGCCAATACCACGGGAAAGACTCAAATTGGAGAAAAAGCTAAGGGTGCAATAATTCTTTATAATAAAACGCTAAACGGCAAGAATTTTCCGAAAGGAAGTATTCTTTCCTCCAGCAATCTCAAGTTTTCTCTGGATGATGATGTCAGTATCGCATCTGCTTCCGATACCGGCGAAGGACTCACTTTTGGTAAAGCAACTGCCAATATTACGGCAGCAAATATAGGTCCGGAAAATAATTTAGCATCTGGCACTAATTTTGCTTTTAAAGATCTTGACCAATCATCTTATTATGGAAAAAATAGCGATAAATTATCTGGCGGTACAAGTCGAGATGTCACCAGCGTTTCCAAAGATGATCAGGATAAACTCTTATCCAACCTGACTGCGGAATTGACAGCAAAAGCAAAACAGCAGATGATGCAAAAATTAGGATCTGGAGAAAATCTACTTGATGTATCTTTAGATACTACCCCAACTTCCAAAAAATTCAATAAAAATGTAAGTGAGGAAGCAAAAGAATTAAGTTTGTCTTTGACGCTAAAAGTAAGCAGTTTAGTATACAAAGAACATGATCTCACAGATCTGACTCGTGCAAATACTACTTCTGTTCCCTCAGGATTTACTCTTGCTTCCGACAAAACACGGATAAGTGTAGATGAAGCAAAAACAAATAAAAATGGTGACGTGTTAGGCAAGGCAACTATCTCTTACTTTTTCTTTCCTAATATTGAAACAGATAAAATCAAATCTCAGATCGCAGGTAAAAGTTTCACCCAGGTTGACAAGTATTTATCTACAGTACAAAATATTGGCGGCGTGGAAATAATATCTGACACCAAATTACCTCTTTTTACAAATAAAATTCCTTTCCGCCGCGAAAATATTTATATCACCGTGGTTTCACGCTAGGATGGCACTCTATTCTTATGTCAAAGTTAGATTGACCAGAGCAAGAAAAATTGCCTCTGTAGTTTCCGTAGCTTGTATTTTTTCTGGACTTGGAATTTTGTCTTGGGTACTTTACCCAATATTGAGTTTTGAAATTTTCTATGCTCCAAAATTTAATGGACTTATAAAGCCAATTCCAAACGAAGTGATAAAAAATTCTTTCGTTAGTGATCTTCCTGCTATCTTAGGAAGTCAAATCACCGATTTTACAAAAGCAAGTGCCTGGTTTCCTACGGCTGTCAATTTAAGAATTGCCAGCTCTACAACTACATATAATTTAAGCATTCCTAAAGTTGGGATTGATAATGCAATTGTTACGGTCGGAGGGGAAGATTTGACAAAAAGCCTTATTCACTTTGCTGGGCCGGTACCTGGAAATTACGGCAACCCAGTAATTTTTGGGCATTCCACATTACTTTGGTTTTATAACCCCAAGGATTATAAAACCATTTTTTCTAAACTACCTGAACTTAAAATCAACGATACATTTAATGTAACTGTAGATAATGTATCTTATAAATATAAAGTATACGAAATGAAAATTATAAATCCAGATGATCTTTCTGTTTTGGAGCAGGATTATAATTCTTCCAATATTACTCTTGTCACCTGCGTACCACCTGGAACATATTTAAAAAGACTTATTGTGAAAGGAAGGCTTGAAACAATCTGAATGATAAAATCGCATAAACATAAATCTGCATCATCAGAACAATCTCTTGAGGCACTTGATGCGATCAAGAAAAAACTACTGGGTCAAAAACTGAGCTACCATGAAATCTTTTCCCTGATGGATGAACTGTCACACGAAAAATTAGGACCTATACTGACTACATATTTTGTGGCAGCCGGGTTTAAGGAAGGATTTTCCAATAATGAGCTTTATTACTTGACTAAAGCAATGGCAGATACTGGAACTAAACTTCATTTTAAAGGAATTGTGGCAGATAAACATTCAACAGGTGGACTAGCCGGTACAAGAACTACTATGATTTTGGTACCTATTGTTGCTTCAGCTGGATTTTTAATACCCAAAAATTCATCTCGGGCAATTACTACTCCATCCGGCACAGCGGATACGATGGAAGTACTGGCTCCGGTAACTTTCATGCCTGATCAAATTGAAAAAATCGTGCACAAAGTAGGAGGGTGTATAGTTTGGGGAGGACATCTTGGTCTTGCTCCTGCGGATGATTTAATCATCCAGGTAGAAACACCACTCGCTTTTGAATCTTTTGATAAAATTATCGTTTCTATCATGGCTAAAAAAATTGCTTCAGGTGCAACTCATTTAGTATTAGATATACCAGTAGGCACAACTTTGAAAGTAAAACATTTTAAGGACGCAGAAATCATTGCTGAAAAATTTAAATTTTTGGCTAAAAAATTTGGAATCAAAGTTGCTGTCGATATAAATCAAGCTTTGGAACCTGCAGGACACTCGGTAGGACCTACTCTTGAAGCAGCTGATGTTCTAAAAGTTCTTGAACAAAGGCCAGACAGACCATTCATGCTGGAAGCAAAAACTCTGCGTTTGGCAGGAAAACTATTAGACTTATGTTTATTGGACACCAAGAAAAAAGAGAAACAGGAAAGCGGTGAAGAAATCGCCAAGAGAATACTCCAAAGTGGCAAAGCTCTCTCTAAAATGAGAGAAATTATCAAAGCTCAAGGTGGAAATCCGAATATCGGAGTAGATAATCTGAAATTTGGAGCTTTCCATTACGAAGTACCTAGCTGGAAAAAAGGGGTTACCACCGGATTTAATAATCTAGATTTGACTATAATTTCCAAAATTTTAGGCTGTCCCGCTGATAAACAAGCGGGCATATATATAGAAAAACGAATTGATGAACGAGTGGACAAGAATGATATACTATGCATACTCTATTCGAGTGACAAATGGAGATTGAAGGAAGCTATTGAAACACTTCCTCATACTCCAATATACAAAATCGAGTGAAGAAAAAAATCATAATTCTTATTGCGATCTTAGTCATCCTTAGTACCACTTTTTTTCTCTGGTGGAAACAAGCAATATATCCTGCTGATCCTACGAATAAAATACCTATTACTTTCTCCATAATGAAAGGTGAAAGTGCAAGAAGTATTGCCGAAAGATTAAAAAAGGCCGGTCTTATAAGATCATCAGTTGCATTTTTTATTCTTGCCCGTTTTGGGGGGCTCGGAAATAATATTCAAGCCGGACAATTTATACTATCTCCCTCAATGGATATGCATACAATTGCCTCAGATCTTACCCACGGTACAATCGATGTCCGTATTACCATACCTGAGGGTTGGCGGAATGAAGAAATTGCCCTAAAACTTGCACAACAACTGGCAATTCCAGAAAAAGAGTTTTTGATGGTTGCAAAAGAAGGATATATGTTTCCGGATACATACCTTATACCCAAAGATGCCACAGCTTCTGCCGTAGTAAATATGATGATAGCGAATTTCAAAAGTAAAACTGCACGATTAAATGATAACAGTTTCACCAATCACAATCTTTCTCTAAAAGATCTCGTCATTATTGCATCTATAGTGGAAAGAGAAGCGAGTTTCGTCGAAGACAGACCTGTTGTAGCTAGTGTAATTCTGAATCGACTCAAACTCGGAATGAAATTAGATATAGATGCTACTGTACAATATGTGTTGGGCTATCAAGCAGGTGAAAAATCATGGTGGAAAAAAGATTTGACCTTGGATGATCTAGACATCAATTCACCTTTTAATACATACAAAAATGCAGGTTTGCCTCCATCACCTATTTCCAACCCGGGCCTTGCAGCCCTAAACGCAGTAAAAGATGTACCAGATACTGATTTTCTGTATTATGTTTCCGATAAAACCGGGAAAATTCATTTTGCAAAAGATGCTGAAGGTCACAATATAAATATTTCCAAGTACCTTAATAAATGAGCAAAGACGGAAGAGTCTGGTTATCACATACTGGATTGGAAACTCTAGAACGTTGTCCAAGATGTTTCTGGTTACAATATAATAAAGGTATACGGCAACCCGAAGGAATAGTTTCTCGCCTTGCTAATCGCTTTGACGTAATTCTGAAAAATTATTTTGATTCTTTCAGAATAACTGGAGAACTTCCTCCTATGGTCACTGGAAAACTAGACGGGAAATTGCAAAATCCCTTCCAGGAAAAATACTTCGTCAGAATAGATGACCAATACGGATTTTTTGGTAAACTTGACGAATGTCTAATAAATGATAATAGTGAATATATCCCTGTTGATTTTAAAACTTCAAGTTCCGATCCCAGAGAAAAAGACACTCTATCTGCTTACCAATCGCAGATAAACAGTTACATTTTTATTATCGCTCAGAACAAGATGAAAGTTGCTGGGTTTGGATATTTAGTCTATGTCTACCCTGACCAAAGTCCAAATCTCCATAACGGATTCCCCATGGTTATTCATGTAACTAAACTCACTGGAGACCCGGAAGCAACATCAAAAAGAATTGCCAATGCGATTAATGTTTTGGAAACCAAAATGCCAAACCCCTCTTCAGAATGTCCATTTTGTAATTGGTATGAGAAGATAAAGTTAGAATTGGATGATAAAATCCTCGACAAAAAAACTCCTAAGGTGAAAAAGGAAATTATCCAAAATCTGGAGCTGGATTTTGGCTAATTCCTTACTTTCAATCCACACTTCTCCATAAAATAAGAGCTGCGTAAGTACGATAAGGAGACCATTTGTTACTTATCTTTTCTATCTGTTTTAAGGTTGGTTCTTTTTTCATTTTATACAATTTTTGCATTGCACGACGAAGTCCCAAGTCACCTGCTGAAAATACATCCTCACGTCCTAGTGAAAACATCAGAAACATTTCTGCTGTCCATTTTCCAATCCCATGTAATTTGGTCAACTCGATGATGACCTCCTGATCTTTCAAATTCTCCAATTTCCCCAATTCAATTTCTTTTTTTACAACTTTACCTGCTAAATTTTTCATGAAATCCACTTTTTTCCATGATGTACCCACTTCCCGAATTTTTTTATCTGTAATTTTTAATAGTTTTTTTGCAGTAATAATTTCTTTGGGAAAAAGAGTTTTGAATCGGTTAAAAATTGTTCTGGCTGCTTTATCGGAAAGTTGTTGGTTAATAATGGCTTCACATAGATCGGAGAAAAAATTATTTGATTTGGAAAGCGCTTTTAAGCTTTTAATATCTTTGACATACGAAAAAAGTAAGGGGTCATTTTTCCTGAAATGCTCAAAAACTTTCTTCATCTATTAAAACCAACCCTTTTTCTTTTTATTTTCTTCTTCAAATTCTGTTAATAATTCTTTTTGCCGATGAGTTAATTTTGAAGGTATCGCTATTTTCACCCGTATATATTGATCACCTCTGGCACTTGAATGAACATGCGGTACCCCTTTACCTCGAAGTCTTACAAATGACCCAGGCTGAGTACCGGGTTGGATTTTAAGATTTAAAGGTCCATCTATGGTTGGCACTGCAACTACATCTCCCAATACTGCTTGAGAAAAACTTATTTCAACATCGGAAATTAAATCATAATCTTCACGTTTAAATCTAGAATCCTGCTGGACATCGATCACGATATCAAAATCACCAAACCTTACTCTCATGCTGTTATCCACCCCAGCCGGTATTTTTATCTTCTGTTTCTTGCCTTCCACTTCAACAGTCTTTTCTACGCCTTTTACCGCCTCCATGAAATCTATGGTCAGCCTGTAAATCTGCCTCTGCTTTCCTCCACTTCTTCTGCCAAATGGAGAACTACCTCCTCCGAAAAATTGTTCAAATATTTCAAAAGGATCAGAAAATCCGCCAAAATCTACTCCTTCAAATGGTGAGCCTCCTCCGCCTCCGTTAGTAGTATAAGTGTAAGTAAAAGGACCATATTGTCCTGTCTGCTGTCCTCCACCAAATGGCCCTTGTCCAGCATAACCTCCACCGGGTTTAAATGCGCTTTCCCCATACTGATCGTAAACTTCTTTCTTTTTAGAATCAGATAATACTTCGTAAGCTTTATTTATCTCTTTAAATTTTTCTGTTGCATCAGCAGATTTATTTCTGTCCGGATGCCACTGCAAGGCCATCTTCCGATAGGATTTTTTAATTTCTGCATCAGAAGCATTTTTAGAAATACCTAAAACTTCGTAAAAATCTTTCGCCATACAAGTATTTTATCAAAAGGGCGCGCAAAGCGCGCCCTATTATTACTTTATAAAGCTAAATTAGCTCACTACTTCTCCTTCTTGAATATCATCTTTTTTCGTTTTATCTTTCTTCTCTCCATTTTCTTTATCGGTTTTTGTCCCGATATCATTTGTTGGCGGTGGTTGTTGTTCCTGATACATGGCTTGACCAATCTTTTGCAAAGAATCAGAAAGATCCTTTGTTTTTGATTCCAAGTCTTCTTTTGTACCACTATCGAGTATAGATTTAAGCGCAGAAATTTTTTCTTCTACTTCTTTTTTTATATCTGCCGCAACTTTATCACCTGCATCTTTAAGAGATTTTTCTGCTACATAAATCATGTTATCAGCCTTGTTTCTAGTCTCAATTTTTTCTTTTTTAGCGGTATCATCGGCGGCATGAGCCTCTGCTTCTTTGGTCATCTTTTCCACTTCATCTTTGGAAAGACCGGTTGAACCTGTGATTTTTATACTTTGGCTCCTGCCGGTGGCTTTATCTTTTGCATGGACGTTTAATATACCGTTTGCATCGATATCAAACATCACCTCAACTTGCGGAACTCCGCGGGATGCAGGCGGAATGCCATCTAGTATAAAACGGCCGAGAGATTTGTTATCTGCCGCCATAGGTCTTTCTCCCTGAAGAACATTAATCTCTACAGACGTTTGATTATCAGCCGCAGTTGAGAAAATTTCGGATTTGGATGTAGGTACCGTAGTATTTCTGGTTATAAGTGGAGTTGCAACACTCCCTAATGTTTCTACTCCTAGCGTGAGAGGGGTCACGTCCAGAAGTACCACGTCTTTGACTTCACCTGTAAGTACTCCTGCTTGAACTGCAGCACCAACTGCTACTACTTCATCTGGATTTACAGATTTATTTGGCTCTTTGCCGAAAAATTCCTTCACTATTTCTATCACTTTCGGCATCCGCGTCATGCCACCTACCAAAACTATCTCGTCGATTTTATCTTTGGTAACTTTGGCATCTTTCAGACACGCCGCAACCGGATCGATCGTCTTTTTGATAAGATCTCCGACTAAACTTTCGAGTTTCGCACGGGTCAATTTCATCACCAGATGCAGAGGTCCTTCCTTACCCTGAGTGACAAATGGCAAATTGATTTCTGCTTCCAAAGATGTAGAAAGTTCTATTTTTGCTTTCTCAGCAGCATCACGTAACCTTTGCAGAGCTTGTGAATCTTTGCGTAAATCTACAGAATGTTCCTTTTTAAATTCTTCGGCAAAATAATCTAATATAGCTTTATCAAAATCATCTCCCCCCAGATGGGTATCTCCGTTGGTTGCCTTTACCTCATAGACACCCTCCCCTAATTCCAATACAGAAATATCAAAGGTCCCTCCACCCAAGTCATAAACAGCCACAGTATGTGTATGCTTTTTATCTAGTCCATAAGCTAACGCTGCCGCAGTCGGTTCATTTAAAATTCGTTTCACAGTCAGTCCTGCAATTTCTCCTGCTTGTTTGGTAGCTTGTCTTTGTGAGTCATCAAAATATGCAGGTACGGTGATGACCGCTTCCGTCACTTTTTCACCTAAGTATGCCTCAGCGTCGGCTTTTATCTTTTGCAAAATCATTGCAGAAATTTCCTGCGGTGTGAACATTTTTCCGTCTATCTCAACGACAGCCATACTATCTCTGCCGCTTTTGATGGTATAAGGTAACCATTTGATGTCGTATTGTACTGACTTGTCGGTATATTTTCTTCCCATCAGTCTTTTTATGGAGAAAACAGTTGATTTCGGATGCATCACCATCTGACGTTTAGCCACATCCCCTACTATCCTTTTGATAGGATCAACAACTGAAGGAATAACATTCCTTCCTTCAGCACTATGGATAACTTTGGGACTTCCTCCTTCCATCACAGCAACACATGAGTTAGTGGTTCCTAAATCAATTCCGATTATTTTTGCCATATAAATTCCTCCTTATTATTTATTAAATGAATTTTGTTAATTAATATTAGACTTCTCTCCTACTTTAACTTGAGCCACCCTTATAACTTTATCTCCCAATTTGTATCCTGATCTTAATTCTTCAATCACCTCATCTTTTTTACTTTCTCCTACAACTTCTATACATTCCATCTCTAAAGGATCAAATTTTTTACCCAACACTTCAATTTTTTTAAGTCCATTCGCTTCTAGTATAACTTTGAAATTTTTTATTCCTAAAGTTAACCCGGGATCATTTAAATGTTCCTGTGCTTTTTCAAGAG
Organism: Candidatus Gottesmanbacteria bacterium; assembly: GCA_016195685.1. Taxonomy (GTDB): domain Bacteria; phylum Patescibacteriota; class Microgenomatia; order 2-02-FULL-39-11; family 2-02-FULL-39-11; genus JACPZE01. Next base: position 75,366 of record JACPZE010000010.1, on the reverse strand, counting down.
TATCCAAAACCGTCAATAATTCATAAATTAATTTTTCGGCGGCGTATCTCACGAACTCTTGTTTTTGCTCTCCAACTCTTTTTTCCAGATTTTGATAATCTGCCAGAGCACGCAAGTACTTTGCTTTCCATCCGTCAGACTCCTGCTTTATCTTTTCAATATCTTCATCGTTTAATTTTTTCGTCATTGTACTTATTTACCAACTTGAAGCAATTTCATTAATTAAATCTCCCATATACTGTACAACCGGGATAATTCTGGAGTAATTTAACCGGTACGGGCCAACCACTCCAATTGCACCTTGATGGGAAGGTGATTTAAACCGTATAAATACTCCTCCGCAGTCATTTAGGAGTCTTCTTTTTAAATCTTCTCCGATGAATATTGCCAATGGATGACTGCTTTGTGTTAAATCAGAAATTATACTCCACCAGTAACTATAATCATCAAGCGTCTCAAGTAAATGTTTAGTTACGTCAATATCATAAAATTCAGGCATGTCTAAAATGTTACCTACACCTGAAGAATAAATGTCACCTTCATCTGTAGCGGCTAGAGACATCGTTTTTGTATGTTTGGCCAGAGATTTGGTAGCTTCACGAAGCAACTTATCCATCTCAGCTCGGTAATCCCAAATATTTTGTTTTACCGTAACCTCTTCTGATACAGACATTTCTTTAGTCTTCATGAGTTTATCTACATATAGTTTCAAAGCAACAGAAGTAGGTGTTCTGCCGGCAGATGTATGAGGCTGCTTTAGATATCCTATATTTGTAAGACTAACCATTTCATTTCTTATGGTTGCTGGTGAGATACCAAGATTATATTTCTTGTCTAAAGTTTCCGAACCTACCGGTTCGGCTGTTTCTATATATTCTTCTATGATTGCCTTAAGAATATGTGATTGTCTTTCATTTAACTCTGTCATATTAGGATTAGCACTAAAATAACATGACTGCTAATCTTTGTCAAGACCTCTCTATGGTTTTGCACCACAAATGAGCACGTGTTACGATAAAACTATGAACAAGAAATTGTTTTTTCTTTTGTTGTTTTTACTTACGCTTCCCATAGTAGTTTTCGGACAAAGAGAGATCCAACAACTTATGGGATTTGCAGCAGTAAAACCTGCCAACATTATAATTGAGACTAAAAATATAATAGGACCGATAAATAATTCCTGGGCTGCATTTTCACAAGGAGGTGAGGAGGCACCACCCGTATTATCCCCTCTTATCGGAAAAATGAAGGAATTATCACCTAAATATATAAGACTTGACCATATCTATGATTCAAATAATATTGTTTCTAAAAACGGGAATGAATTTGTTTATAACTTTTCTACATTAGATAAAGTAGTCGATGACATTATAAGCATGGGTGCTCTGCCATTTTTCAGTCTATCTTATATGCCAAAAGATTTCACAGCTTCAGGATCAATCATCGATATCCCTAAAGATTGGAATAACTGGAAAGATCTAGTAGAAGCAACTATCCAACACTACAGCGGTAAAAACACCAGAAACTTGTCTAATATCTATTATGAAGTATGGAACGAACCGGAACTTCCGCAATTCGGCAGTTGGAAATTTGATAGTCCCAAAGATTATCGCCTGTTATATTTTTATGCAGCACAGGCCGCCAATGAAACAAAGAACGCAAATAAGTTTTACCTAGGTGGCCCGGCAGTCGGGTCATATTATCCGAATTGGATCAATAATTTCGTTTCATACGTTGCACAAAATAATCTTAGACTTGATTTCTATTCATGGCATAGGTATACGATAAAACCTTCTGAGTATTTATCTGATGCACAAAAAACTAGAAATATTTTATCTTCATACCCAGCATATGCCAATATGCCTTTGATGTTGACGGAATGGGGTATAGATTCACAAAATTCCGATATTAACAATACTAATATTGCTGCCGCTTATGCAATTTACTCAGTTTCACAATTCAACAAAATGATCAATCTTGCTTTTAATTTTGAGGTAAAAGACGGACCACCCCCAACGGGAGGCAAATGGGGACTTATGTACCATGAAAGAGATCCTGATAAACCTTTATTTTCCAAACCTAAATACAAAGCTTTTGCCCAGCTTGCGCAGCTTTCTGGGAATCAATTATTATTATCTGGTGATGGTACATATGTTTCCGGTCTTGCTACTAGCATATCGTCATCAGATACAACAGCAATTTTGGCCAATTATGATATTTCTAGCAGGAATATAGAAAATGTTCCTGTCACTTTTACTGGCCTTTCTCCTGCTGTTTATAATCTTAAATATAACTATCCTTTGGATAATAGAACAGGGTTTTATGAGATACCTACAACCTCTGGTAATATCAGCAAAAATTTCCTCATGCCTGCTAATTCAATCGTTTACTTGGAATTGACGCGTGTTTCACAACTTGCTACTTATATCAATGGACCCAGTATCCAATCATATGACAAAGCATTAATCTTAAATAATATTGGGGGGCCACTCTCTTTTAGTACTCCGGAATTTCATCTTCTGCCAACGGGATCAATAAATTTTGATTTGAAACCTTTGTGGGATAAAAGTGGACACGGATCCTTTTTTATCCTGGAAGCACCATTTGAAATAACAGAGGGTTTAATAGATAAATTATCGCTTTCAAAACAAAATTACAATAATGAAAATCTACTTGTATTTTCAATCTCTCAGCAAAATCAGCCATCTACACTTTCTATACCAATCGACAATTGGGATTGGAATTCATGGCATCATGTTGAACTAGGTTGGAATCAAAATGGATTCTGGATCACTGTAGATAACCAACTACTCCAAAAATCAATTTCTCTAGACATTAGAAACGGCAAAATACTCACATTTTCTCCTATCGAAGCGGCGTTGGATAATTTAAAAATTATCGTAGGAAAAGATCAAATAATCGAAAGGCACTTTGATGGAAATGTAAATAACTAATTTATATCTTTGTTCCTTGTACATTTTCGATTTCCGTAGTTGTATCAAGAATAGCTCCCCTGCGTATATTTTTTGCTTTTTGGAAAAGCTTGAATATAATATCCATCTCCGGTACTTCTAAAAACCATGCAAGGAAAAAGTAAACTGATAGTCCCATTATTGTTGACACGGACGTCAACATGATAAGATTTATCGTCCTTGTAGTATCGAAAACCAATTGGTCAAAAAGTTTAATTGGGATATAAAGAGTGACCCCGGTTACCATTCCTGAAAGAAAAATTTTTATCGTGGGTAAAAATAATTCAAGACGATCAAACAGATTGACTTTTTTATGGAAGAAAAACAAAAGAAGAAGCAAATGAAAAATACTGGCAATAGAAGTGGACAAAGCTAAGGACCAAACTCCTAGATGATAGAAAACAACAAATAAAATTGATAAAACTGTATTACCTCCTACTCCTATCGCACCTATGATGACAGGTGTTTTACTATCGTGTAAGGCATAGAAACCTCGGGCAATAAGTTGCACTAAAGCTTGCGCAAACAGTGAAATACTAAATATCGCAAGAGTTTGACTTATCTCAAGTGTAGTTGGTAAATCAAGAAGTGATTTTATACCGAAGACAAGCCTCACTATCGGTAGTCGCAAAACAATGAGTATTGATGATAACGGAACAATAAAAAAAAGAATCTGGTGAAAAGCTGCGAAAAAGACTTTTTTAAATTCTTCTATTTTTTTTTGAGCAAATGTAGACGAAAGCGTCGGTAAGGTCGCTTGTGCAATACTTGCACCAAAAAGACCGATCGGAACCTGTTGAAGATGTTGAGCAAAGTTAAAGACTGTTACTGCTACTCCTCCCAAAAGGGTAGAAAGAATGAGATCAAAAGTCGTATCTATTTGAGATACAGCCAAACCAATAGTCCTCGGTAACATGAGTTTTCCTATTTCCCTGGTTCCAGGATGTTTTATGTCAAAATTTAATTGCGGCTTATATCCCAAAGAAAAAACCAATGGCGCCTGAATTGCTGCAAAAAGAATTGCACCTATGACAACTCCCCATACAGGCCCATATAACCCAACAAAAGGCGATAGAAATACTATACCCAATATTATCCCGATGTTGTAAATAACCGGAGCAAGAGCCGGTAGTAAAAAATTGTTAAAGGATTGTAATATTCCGGTAAAAAAAGTACCTATTATAAGAGGGAAAACTTGAGCAATCATAATTATTCGAGTAAAAGAAACCATAAGTTCTATTTCTTGAGGAGTAAAACCAGGAGCGAGGATTTGAGAAATTTCCTTAGTAAATAAGAGCATAAAAATCGTGAGAATGACAAATATGAAAAGCCCGATATTTATTACAGAAGATGCCATCTTAAAGGCTACATCTTTTCCTTTTGTGTCAAGATAAGTTGTAAATACAGGAATGAATGCAGAAGTAAGAGCTCCCATAACTAATAATTCAAAGATCATATTGGGAATCCTAAAAGCTGCAATATAAACACCTAGAAGTTTAGGTGTGAATTTAGTTACTAAAATCCAATCACGTATAAGCCCCAGAAATCGCGACAAGGCCACTGCCATCATTATTACCGAAGCAGCAGATAAAATACTGTTTTGACGGGAAGAAATAAGACTTAAGGTACGTTTAAATAGCTTGACCATTTCGCATCCTTTTAGTATACTACACCACATGCCGATAATTAAAAGCGCAAAAAAGAAATTGCGACAAGACAAGAAACGTGCACAACAAAATCTCTTAGTGAAAAAACGTGTGCGAGATACAATCTTGTCTTTTAAGCGTAAACCTACCCCTTCTCTATTGACAAAAGTTTTCAGTATACTTGATATTTCAGCTAAGAAAAAAGTGTTCCATAGCAATAAGGTTGCTAGACTCAAATCAAGACTTTCTAAATTATTGAAAAGTAAACCACGAGTTACAGAGAAAAAACCTAAGTCTTCTCCTAAACCCAAATCTCCCCGAAAAACCAAAACCGGTGTATAATCTAAATTGTGGCTGCCCGTAAAAAATCAGCAAACATAAATCTGATCATCAAGGATCAAACCGGAGATTCCATATCGGAACAATTTCTTGCCTGGATTTTAACCTACGGCAGATATATCATCATCATCACTCAAATTGTCGTACTTTCTGTATTTTTCTTCAGGTTTAAAATAGACCGGGAGCATACGGATATAAAAGAAAAGGTTACACAAGAACAAGCGGTCCTGGAGTCATCTTCATTCCCTGATCTTGAAACGGAAACCCGTCGTGTACAGGGAAAATTGTTAAATATTCGCACTATTTCCACCCGCCAGGATTCTCTGATTAAAGTAATTCGGTTTTTACAGCAACGTACGCCTACAGATACGATTTTTTCTAGTCTGATACTTACAACTGAGAAAATCAGTTTTCAGGCAACATCAGGAAATTTGCGCAGTTTCAGCTATATGCTTAGACAAATCCAACAGGACAAAAAATTTTCAGAGGTGACTTTGCAAGATATGAGTCGGAAGGCAGACGGAAGGATCGATTTTAAAATAGATGCCAAAGTAAATATAAATGAATTTATCTAGTATTGTATGAAATTTACAGCATTCTCCCATCCTATCGTAAATAAGGCATATCAAAGAATAACTCCTTTCATGAAAAGCAAGAAAACTGCATCTTACTTTACTCTTACACTTTCATTATTCACGTTATCTTTCTTTGGTCTTTTTGCAATACGTCCTACACTGATTACTGCAATCTCTCTTATGAAAACGGTAGCGGATTTGAAACAACTCTCTATTGATTATGAAAATAAAATTGGCAGTTTGGTGCGAGCTCAGTCAGAAACTGAACAGATAAGAGATGATATCCGGCTTATTGATATCGCACTTCCTTCTAATTCTTATTTCAGTAAATTAGCAAGGGCAGTCGAAAAATTTGCAGCCCAGGAAAATTTTTCCGTCAATCAACTCCAAATCGATCCTGTCCCTATTTCAAATCCTCCAACATTGGGTAAATTATATGAATACGGATTTATTCTAGTAGGAACAGGAAAATATCCTTCTATTTCGGCATTTTTAAATCACTTAGTTAATTGGCAAAGAATTGTAAGTATCAAATCTATGGAATTTACTCAAATTGGTGGTACGGAAAGTGCTACGCTTAGATTGTCACTAAAGGGAACTACATATTATGAACCGTAAAGAAATTGCTATTATATCTATCATTATATTCCTCACTGTCTTTGCGTGGATTATCTTTGGGATTTACCATGCCCGAATTACCAGCACAGTGTCGCAAAAAGAATTGCGTCAGGTAGTTCCGTTGACACCCACATTCGATAATGACATAATCAAGAAACTAAAGAGCCGGGAGGAATAATGTATCGTAAACAAAAAAAAATCCCTACAATCTTAGCGCTTTTTATTCTGTTTGCTGGTATCGGCGGCGTCATATTCTTTAATCAAAATAATCATCAGTTAGGATCCAAAGCTCAGACAATTTCAAGCCTTGAGGACATACATTTTACCAACATTTCCGATAATTCATTTACAATCTCCTGGTTTACGGCGACGAACATTATAGAAACAGTTGTAGTAAATGATAATGGACGTTATATGTCATATTTTGAGGACGCAGATAATGATAATATCGCACGACCAAGAATGGCTCACTTTGTCACTGTTAAAAATCTAAAAGAAAATACTTCCTATGAGATAAAAATTATAAACGGGGAGGAAAACTGTAAAATCTCCCGAGACTGCCCAACTTTTACTCAAAAAACTGCTAATCACCTTGCAAATCCTATTAGTTTACCAGCCGCAAGAGGAACTCTAATTACAGATGATAATAAACCTGCTGACAATGCTATCGTATATCTTACAATTGGTAAAAGCCCGCCTTTATCAGGCAAAACAGATTCCCTCGGACTTTGGGTTATTCCTTTTAATAATTTACGCACGGATGATCTTTTATCCAAACCAAGTCTAAGTGACAATGATATCGTCCAAATTACAGCTAAAACATCTCCGGATAAAAAAGCAGAGGCAGTTATCGATATCAAATCAATAAGGCAAAATCTTTCCATTCCACCACTTCAAATCGGAAAATCTTATAATCTGATCGATCTTATCAGCAAGAAGGATCTTCTTGCCAGCCTAAATAAAAGCACAAATACTTTGGGGATTCAATCACAAATTGGCGGTGCAAACAAATCAATCGATATTCTTTTTCCTTCTTCAGATGGTGACACTACCATCGACAACCAACCGCGATTTAGAGGTATAGGACTAGCCGGAAAACAACTCATAATTACGGTAAATTCTGCACCCCAAACATCCAGAATTATTGTGGCTGCTGATGGGACTTGGGTTTGGCGTCCTACAATAGCACTTGAACCGGGAACACACCATCTGGGAATTTCAGGATATGATGAGAAAGGAAATTATATTACTCTCACTCGTACTTTTATAGTATTGAAAAGTGGTGAACAAGTTTTGGGAGAAGCAACAGCTTCTGCCACTTTGACCCCGACGATAAATCCTACAGCTACTCCGACGTTAATATTATTACCATCACCCACAATTACTCTTGTCCCGATCCCAAGTCCGACTATAAACCTAACTCCGTCAATTCCAGTAGGCACGGTTTCTACCACTCCCATGGTCCCGCCAAAAACAGGAAATATAAATTCTACTTTGATTCTTTTAGGCGGTGGTGCTTCTCTTTTCCTGATTGGCTTAAGTTACTTCTTTTTCCATAATCTTTAGCTTGACACTTATACATACTTCCTCATACTATTAACTTATGACGACTACTCTGCTCGTTGTTATTTTCTTTACTGTATTTATACTTTTTCTAATCGAATCGATTTATTTCTTAAAGAAAAAATTATCCGTAATACGTATGGATAATGTCGTTGAAGGAAGAAATCAAAGCGGAGAAAGAGTAGTTATAATCATTGGATTACTTGCAGTTGTCTTAAGTATTGCCTTTATTGGATTTTTGTTTTTGCCAAAACAAAAAAATCCATCTCCTAATACAATTTCCTCTGCTGTGACACCCACAAAATTAATAACCAAGTCGTATTCTCCGACACCAAACGAGTTGCCCAACACATATCCTACTGTAACAGATATACCTTTATCATCTACTCCAGCTCCGACAAATAAAGTTACTTCTATTAAAACGTCTACTCCAACTAAAACACCTACACCTACTAAAACTCCAACGCCAACCAAATTACCTATACCAACACCTACTGTAAAAGTTATTTTCACACCTGTTCCATCAAAAATACCACCAATTGGTGGACCAGAAATAACAAATCCTACAAAAACATCAACCCCCACTACTGCTGTAGTAATTATTCCCAAAACTCCTGTCGCTGGATCAATGCAATATACTCTAGTATTGTTTTTTATTGGAATTTCTTCTGTAGCAGTAGGATTAATTCTATAGCTGTAATCCACACATTTAAGGTCTCATTGTACAAGCTGTGTTTTCAATGTTGCAAGAAATATAATTATGTATCTCGTCAAAATTACCTTCTCCTTTTCGAGGAATAAGTAACCACTCGCCGTTGTATTGCCAAACTGGTGGATTCACTAAGAATCCCTTTATTCCCTTCTCATCATCACCATTGTCCAAAACAATTTTCCTTATATTCTGCTCAGGTAATTTAAGAAATGACTTTAAAAATAAAATCTGCTCAGATAAATTCATATCGGTGTCTGTAGCATCATCAAAAGCAGAAAAAAGTTTTTCTGCATGTTTTAAATTTTGCCAGAAAAATTTAGGCTTCAGAAGTCTATTTTTTAAAGAGGATATCACTAACTGTTGTCTTCTGCTTCTCGCAAAGTCAGTCCCTTCTTCACCTTCTGCATGCCTTGATCGGACAAATTTTAATGCTTTTTCCCCATCCATATGTTGTAAACCCCCATCAAATTTTAAGGTTTCGTATCGACAAGCAAAAGTCGGATCACCACCACAAAAATCATTCTCCTTACTCTCAATAGGATATTCTTTGTCAATAAATGGATTTTTTACGTCAATATCTACACCACCAACTAAATCAATAAGTTTCTTAAAACCCGAAAAGTCTATCAACCATGCATAGTGCACAGGTTGCCCTACTATTTCTTCCACAATTGCTTTAGCCAAAATTAATCCGCCTCCTTTCTTTTTTTCTTCACCATAATGATATGCTGTGTTTATTTTGTCTTTTAATGTGACAGACCATAGATCTCTTGGTACTGACACCTCTACAATGTCTTTTTTTTGATAATCAATACTGAAAAAGATCATTGCATCAGTTAAATCTCCACCCTCATGTTGACCTCCGCCTATCCCTAATAAAATGATATTAGTTCTTCCTAGGTATTTTTTAAGTGGAGGGTCACGATTCAAAAGTATGCTGAGGAAAAAATCTTTGGAGAATTGATTTTGTCGTGAAAAATTATATATTGGAGAAACTAACCGCCAAGCAATTATTGCGACCAAGAAAAAAATTCCCACTTTTATCGTGGGCTGCAAAATATGAAGGTATTTTATGATTTTTCTTTTAAATTTTAGCTGCATTTACAATCATCTCCCAGAATTTATTGGGATCAAGACTGGATCCTCCTGGAAGAACACCGTCTATATTATTAGTTTGGATGAAACTTTTTATATTATCAGGGTCTACACTTCCCCCATAAATTAAAGATTTACCTCCCCATCTTTTTTTTACAGCTTGTGCAACGCGATCAGCGTTATCTGGAGTATCAGTTTTTCCCGTTCCTATTGCCCAAACTGGCTCATATGCTACAATCTCAACATCTTCTGGGATAAAAGTATTTTCATCTTGGATACAATAAATTGAATTTAACTTCACCTCATTTGCTCTTTTTACTTTCTCAGAAAGCATACTGTCATCTTCACTAAAATTAGTTCTTCTCTCAGAATGACCAATTATTACATAGGATGCAAATTCGGCGATCATACTGTCAGATACCTCTCCGGTATATGGCCCATTTTTAAAAGGAGAAATATTTTGTGCACCAATTTTCAAAGGTAGATCACAATCGTCCCGCAGTTTTTTTACCAATGGCAGAAAAATAATTGGCGGGCAGACAACTACTTCTATATTATCCCAATTTATAATATTGTTCTGTAAAGACCGTGTTTTTAATGTATCAAACCAATATTTTGTTTCTTCCAAGTCTTTATTAGACTTCCAATTACCGATAATATATTTCTTTTTCATTATGCTATTATAGTTTATTGTATCATGGAGAATTTAATTCTTAAACATCTTAATACTGAACAAATTGCAGCAGTTAAAAATACAGAAGGTCCAATCATCATATTGGCTGGGGCGGGATCGGGAAAAACAAGAGTACTAACTTATAAAGCCTTGTATCTCATGCTTGAGAAAAAGGTATCGGCAGAAAATATACTTTTAGTCACCTTCACGAATAAAGCGGCAAACGAAATGAAGGCTCGTATTTCTAATTTTCTATTAGAGAACAATCAATCTATACAAGGTGGATCACAAAAGTCAACCAATCTACCTTTTGCTGGCACTTACCATTCTTTTTGTGCTAAAATTTTGCGCCGGGAAGGTCAACATATTGGTGTGGAACAAAACTTTGTCATCTATGATGAACAAGACAGCAAAGACGCGATTAAAGAAGCAGAAAAAGAAATGGGCCTTGACCCAAAACGATTTAATCCAGGAGCAGTATTATCGACAATATCTTCCGCAAAGAACGAACTAATATCTGCATTAGAATACCCGCAGATTGCCCGTGGATATTTTCAGGAAGGAGTGGCCCGGATATATCTTACATATCAAAGGTATCTCATAGAAAATCATGCATTGGATTTTGATGATCTTATCTCTAAGACAGTTGAATTATTTCGTAAAAATGAAAATATTGCATCTGAGTATCAGAATAAATATTCCTATATTCTTGTAGATGAATATCAGGATACTAATCACGCCCAATATCAACTCACAAAAATTTTGGCAAAAAGATGGAGAAATATCTCTGTAGTTGGTGATGCTTCACAAAGTATCTATGGTTGGCGAGGGGCAGATTTCAAAAATATCACTAATTTTAAAAAGGATTTTCCTGATGCCAAGATTTTTCACCTTGAACAAAATTACCGTTCAACACAAAATATTTTGGCCGTTGCTAATCACATCATTTCTAAAAACAGATCCCACCCTATTCTTAAGCTTTGGACTGAAAAACAAAGTGGTACTCTTATCAAGATTTACCAAGCAGAAAATGAACATGATGAAGCTGATTTTATTATAAAGCAAATTATCAATCACCAAAAATATTCTGATTTTGCCGTTTTATATAGGACAAATGCTCAAAGCCGTGTAATTGAAGAGGTGTTTTTACAAAGTGGCATCCCTTACGTTTTAGTTGGAGGAGTCAGGTTTTATGAAAGAAAAGAAATCAAGGATATCATTTCATATCTTCGTCTCCTAATAAATTCAAACGACCAAGTTTCCTATAAACGTATCGAAAAGTTGGGCAAGAAAAAATTGGCAACTTTTATAAAATTCAGCGACGATTTCAGAAATAATGACAAAATATTAAAACAGTCGACAACTGAGATATTGAATGAATTACTACAATTCACGGCTTACCTTGAATTGTATGATCCAAAAGATCCAGAAGATATATCTAGGTTGGAAAACACAAACGAACTTCATTCTGTTGCCACTCAGTTCCCTGATCTAATACAGTTTTTGGAGAATGTGGCACTTGTCGAACAAGAATACTATCCGGATCATGCGTTTCTTGATGGACAAAAAGTTGCTGTGACTCTCATGACTATGCATGCCGCTAAAGGATTGGAATTTCCAAAAGTTTTTATGATAGGGATGGAAGAAGGACTATTCCCCCACTCGCGTACTCTTTTAGAACCTTTGGAGCTTGAGGAGGAACGACGACTTTGCTATGTAGGTATGACACGAGCAAAGGAAGAACTATTTTTAACCTTTGCTACAAGACGATTGTACTTCGGACAGAGAAACTCAAATCCTGTATCTCGCTTCGTAGCCGAAATACCACAACATTTAACTTCATTAGCAAGAAATGACTATATTTAATCCTCCGTGATAAATATATGTTTTTTGCCCAAAAGAAAGCTCTATTATATATCCTGGCGTGATAGATTGGATATATAACATACCTTTCTGCGGACAACCCAAACTACTATCGTTCCACTGTTTCTCTTTCACGCTAACTACCTTAACATTATTTGCTTTTGTCTTAAGTTTGGCAGCAAGCGCTTCTATAGCCTGCTTTACGTAATTCGCCTGGTCGGTATTTAACCCTTCTGGTGGAGAACTTTTAATTGGTTTTGGTGTAGGAGTAGGTGTAGGCACCAAATGATTAAATATAGATTTAACCAAGCTATTTTTACCCGTTATATTTAAAATAATTACAATAAATAAAATTACACCAACAACCCACCACTTATAATTTACAGAATTATTAAATTCTTGATCTTTTGTTTCAGTTTTATGTTTTTTTACCATCAATGATATGATACCATAAAATAAAGCTCAAAACTCAAATATCTAATGTCAAATTTTTATTCCGATATGCAACCATACTCGTAAATTATGATTACTAATGTTAAACCTGAAGACAAAAAAGAATTTAATCGACTAGCATATCATCCACTTCAATCATGGGAGTGGGGAGAATTTCGACAAAAAACAGGAATTGAGATCATAAGATTAGGAAAATATCAAAAAGATAAATTGACAGAAACGGCCCAGGTTTCAATACATCAAATACCATTCACCTCCTGGACCATAGGCTATCTTCCTAAAAGTAAAATACCCAGCAGTGAAATGTTGGAAAAACTCTCTGATGTGGGGAGAAAATACCGCTGTGTATTTATTAAATTAGAACCTAACGTTGTAAAAAATGACTCACTTCCTTTCGAATCAAATTCGAAATTTTTGATCGTCCCCTCCCCTCATCCTCTATTTACTCAGTTTACTTTCCAGCTTGACCTTTCAAAAAGTGAAGAAGAACTCCTCAAAATTATGCATCCTAAAACACGCTACAACATAAAAGTTGCCCAAAAAAATAATGTCATTATCACTGAAGAAAAAAATCCTACTGCATTTAATGATTATTTAAACCTATTATTTGAAACTACTAAGCGTCAAGGATTTTTTGCACACAATAAGACATACCATCAACTTATGTGGGAAACTTTACACCCAAAAGGGTTAGCGCATTTACTCACTGCAAAAATAAATATTGATGGGAAAAGTGTTGTATTAGTTGCCTGGGTTTTATTCCTTCTGAATGATATTTTGTATTACCCATATGGTGCGTCAAGTGATAAAATGCGAAATGTCATGGCTTCAAATCTCATGATGTGGGAGGCGATCAGATTTGGCAAACGGAATGGCGCAAAAGTTTTTGACCTGTGGGGATCGCTGGGACCAAATCCTGATCCTAAAGATCCCTGGTTTGGTTTTCACAGATTTAAGCAAGGATACGGGGCGAAATTAATTGAATTTGAGGGAAGTTTTGATTTAGTAATTAATCCTGCACTTTATGGAATTTATAATACCATCCACAATCTTCGTCAAATTTTTCTTTCTATAAAAGGTCGACGCGACAAATGATCCAGGATATCCGCCAATCAATTTTGTTTACCAAATATATGAGATTATTGGGATGGGAAACAGAAAAGATAGATTCCAACTACATCTATAAAAGAAAATTTCCTCTCATCGGCTATTTCGCAAAAATGCCCCGACCGAATATGCCGATCGATCTAGATAAAATTAAAGTGTACAAACAATCAAATAAAATATTCAGGTTAAAAATCTCTCCACTCGTAGATCAGTCTGATCAAAAATATCAACAGTATCAGAAAAAATTTATACGATCTGGATTTAAAATCGATCATGACACTTTTAATCCGACAACGAACTATTTAGTTGATTTAACTCCCGAAGAAAATGAAATATTTAATAATTTCTCCGAGGCCAAAAGAAGAGCTGTCAGGCGTGCTATTAAAAATGGGGTTTTTATCAAGGAATCTAATGATTTAGATTCTTTTATAAAAATCAGGCAACGGCAATATCTCCCTGTTTGGTTTTTAGTAGGTGGTGAAATGAAATCTCTTTGGAAAATTTTTTATCCACAAAATGCCTCTATTTTATTGGCTTATCATCCAAAAAATATGAATGCGATCGCGGGTATTTTATTGCTTTTTTATAAAAAACAGGCTTATTATTGGTTCGCTTCGGCTTTGTCTTCCGGCAAAAAATTATTCGCACCCACTCTTTTGGTTTGGGAAGCATTGAAATTATCCAAAAAACGGGGCTGTACAATCTTTGACTTTGAAGGAATATATGACGAGCGATTTCCAAAAGCGTCAGCATCATGGAAAGGATTCACTAAATTTAAAGAGGGATTTGGGGTGAGAAAAATTATTTATCTTGAGAATTTTTATCTTTAATTATTTTAGATTTCATTATCAATTTCCAACCATACAGTCGACACTTCAGAAAATTTTTCTTTAACTTTTTTCATCAACGCTTTAACGCCAAAAACTTCAGTTGCGTAATGACCTCCCGCGATAAAATTTATTTTTGCTTCTCTAAATAATTCCCTATTCCATTCATGTACTTCACCAGTTATATATAAATCAATTTCCTCATCAATCAAACTTTGCATCGTTCCCGAGAGTGGCGCACCTTTCCCTGAAATCGCAACTACTTTTTTAACTTTGTTATTTCCAAATGGATAAACTACTGACCGATTACTCATATAAGGTTTCAACTTATTCTCAATATTTATCAATTCTTCTGTATCTTTAAACTCGCCAATCCATCCCCATGGATTCCCGTGATGTAAGAATGGTTTAATGGAATTGGCGCTAAGTGTTTTAAGAATCTGTATATTATTACCTACCTCCGGATGAGCATCAAGAAGAAAATGATACCCGAAAAGTGAAATTTCATTTTTTACAAGAAACCCAAGACGATTTTGAAAGATGGAATCATATCTGTTAAATGGAGGAAGATTAAAAGAGTGGTGAACAACTACAGCGTTACAATCTGCGTCTTTTGCTTTTTGAAATAGTTCAAGTGAGGCAGATACACCAAAACCTATTTTATTTATTTCTTCTTTCCCCTTTACCATCATTCCGTTAGTCATGTAAGGATCGACCTTTTCTGGAACCAAATCCTGATCAAAATTTAAATATTGATCAAGAAATTGTTGTAACTTTATTAAGGTAATCATATTTAATTATATTATTATTGCCATGCTTCACAAATTAGTCTGAAATCACAAAAATCACACCATGGCCCCACTTTTGGCTTAAAATCACTTGTTGAAATCTCTTCTGCTTTATTCATCAAAATCTTTTTTGCCTCTTCTAAGTCATCATTTGTACGCGTTGACGAAACCTTTTCTTGAGTTCCCAAAAAATAAAATGACAAAATGACTTCGTCTGGTGTTCTATTATAGATACCTTTATCTGTTGCAGCAAGTCCATAGACAGTCATTTGCAAATTTTCTTTTATCTGCTTTTCTGTAGGTTTTTTGCCTGTTTTGTAATCAATTATTTCTAATTTTCCATCGTGCGTTTCATCAACTCGATCAATTTTTCCTCCGATTTTTAAATTGGGGCTAAGTTTTATTTTAAATACTTGTTCTAAGTTTTTTGGTACTATTTTCGGATCATAAAATTTATCATAAAATTGCGTGAGCATGTCTATACCCCGTTTTTTCATTTTTTCTTCATATTGCTTGGTCCCGTAACCGATCGGCATCCATACTCTATTCAACAATTTAAATAACTTGTGTTTAGTCGGATGTTTTCCTTCTTTTCTTTCCTCATAAAATTTTTGAAGAGTTGCATGTATGGAAGTACCGAATGATCCGGCAGCATTTTGAGGTACGGGAATTTTTAATATATAACGATATTTATATTGAAGCGGACACGTCATAAAAGTATCAATCTGGGAGTAAGATAAATATTCAATCGGTGTTTTTATAACTTGTCCCTGTAATTCTTCGTTTTTCTTCCATTCGATAAGTGTTAACTGTTTACTTTGCGCCGAATCTAATGGCTGTTTAATCACATTGTCCTCACCCAGCGTTTCCATCACAAATGGAGAAATTTTTCTTTCTCTTTTTCCTTCTCCATAATAGTTTGACGCAGCCAAGAACAGGTAATCACGAGCTCTGGTCATACCTACATAAAAAAGTCTTCTCTCCTCTTCCAGGTGATAATCGCCTTCAGGCAGAATTTCTTTGACTAACTCATCAGGTATAGGAATCCGCTCTCGTCTGGAAATAGTCGGAAATCTGTTTGTGACTAAATTAACTAAAAATACCACTGGGAATTCCAATCCTTTACTTGAGTGAACAGTAAGTATATTGACCGCATCGTTTTGTGTCCAATCAATGTCTGCTACCAAAGGACTTTCCCCTAATTCCATAGACATCTCTAAAAATTCTACAACCGCCGCCACGCTTGCATCTTCATGTTCTGTTTCAAAAGTTTTTAATTTATCAAAGAATTTAGAAATATTTAAGGCCATTTTTTCTTCTTTTGTGTCTTTGTATTTAGTCAATTTCAATAGAATTCCTGTATCTTCCAAAAAATAATAAAGAATTTGACCTGCTGTTTCCTGCTTTTTTATCAAATCAAAATGTCTATTTATCATCTTTAAGATTTTGGCTAATATATTCTTTGATTTATCACTTATATTGGGCAGTAAACTTTGGTAGTTTTTTTCCCTACTCCAATGCTTTGTGTCATTTTGTGCAAAAGAAACAATTACTTCTGTCCCCTCAAACAATGAAATACCTACTCTCGAAGCAAAATTATTCAAGGCAACAATATCTCGTGAGGATATATCAAAAATTGACATCGACAACACACGGAAAAAAGCTACCGAATCCAAAAAATTATGAAGGAATTTCAGATACGCAATCAAATCTTTTATTTCTGCTTGCCGAAAAAGTATTCCCGGACCAAGAAATTGGTATGGAATCCCTGCGCGAGTAAGCGTCCTGATAAACGGATCTGATTGATTATTCGCTCTTATCAAAATTGCAAAGTCTTTCCAACTATAAATACCCTTGCTTTGTTGTTGTTTGATTTTTTTGACCACTTCGTCTGCTTCGTCTTCAACTCTTTTGGTAAATATGAATTCTATTTTTTCTCCTCTTGCGGGTCTTTCAGATTGAAGTTTTTTATCGATATTCTCTTTTACTTCCAACCTATCTGGATTATTATTTTGTATAAGTTTGTAGGATGAATCTAATATTTCTTGAGTAGATCTATAGTTCTTACTTAAAATGACTAATTTTGATTGGGGAAAGCGTTTTTTAAATTGAATAATATTTGATATAGCAGCTCCACGCCAACGGTAAATTGCTTGATCATCATCTCCAACCACTGTAATGTTTTTTGCATTGCCGGTAAGTAAAATAGCTAATTCATTTTGGGCAAAATTAGTATCTTGGAATTCATCAATTAAAATAAACTTGAATTTGTTTTGATATTCTTTCAAGAGATTTTTCCTTACTCTGAATAATTTCAGAGTATTACTAATTAAATCAGAAAAATCCATTACACCTTCTTTAAATTTCAATTCTTCATAAGTTTTATATGCATTTGCTAATTCAAAATATTTATCTATTTCTAATTTTATATTTTCATCTAATTTTTGATTTTTGATTTTTGATTTTTGATTTTGAACCCATTGAACATATTGGATGGGTGAAATGTCTTCATCTTTTAATCTACTAAAATGCTGTAATATACCTTCGATAAATTTATTGGGATTGCTTAGGGGTCGGAAATAATTCAAATCAAACTTAAAAAGATTTTTGCGCAGAAAAATAATCTCTTCTGCGGCAGTCATAAGTTTGTAACCCGAATCAAGACCTATCTGTAAAGCTTCCTGCCTTAAAACTTTCTCCCCAAAAGCATGAAAAGTAGTAATCCACATTTGGGTATAACCATACGGCAATGCTATATCTATCCGCTCTTCCATTTCACGCGCCGCTTTTTCTGTAAAAGTAAGCGCTAATAATTCTCCTGGTTGCGCCATCTTTTGGGAAATAAGCCATTTTACTCTTTCGGTTATGACAGTAGTTTTTCCCGTCCCCGCTCCGGCGATGATAAGCAGCGGTCCTTTCCCATGTTTTATTGCTTTCAACTGATCTTTATTCAATTTTTTTTCATCGGTTTTTCTTGCCATACAAATGCCCCATAATTATACCATTGGGATTTAAAGGTATTAGAGGGTAGATAATCAAATTTTAAAAAGGCTTCCTACGAAGTAACCAACCAATGCTGATACCATACCTATAACCAACATTTCTATCCCCGACCTTATAAATTTTCTCCCTAAAGTTTTTTGGGCTTTATAGTAGCCGACTATAAATAAAGTTAGTGAAGAAATAATGAGTGATACCAAAATCGCAGACTTAATATCAAATAAAAAAAATGGCGTCAATGGAATAAATGAACCGATTATCGCTGCTACACCTACAATCACTGCAGCTGGTACCGCCTCTTTCCTATCCACCGGTGTAAGTTTTAATTCCTGCTCCATCATAACTTTAAGCCAAGTATCGTTATTGGAAGTGATTTTTTCTACAATATCGTCGAGAATCTTTCCTGAAAAACCATAATGTTTATATAATGCTTTTATTTCCTCTTTTTCACCCGCAGGAACATGTTCTATCTCCCATTTTTCTCTTTCATATTCTGACTGGTAATAATCTGCTTCTGCGAGTTTACTAGTAAAAGCCACAGCAGCCATCGATATACTTTCCGCAAATGTGGCCGCCATACCTGCTATAACTACAAGTCTGGTGTCAGAAGTTGCAGCTGCTACACCTAAAATAACCCCTAATACATTTACCAGCCCGTCTTGCCCACCCAAAATAATTTCTGGTAGATTAAAACTCGTTACGTGTCCTTCTTTGTGAGATATTGATTCATGGATCGAGTCGGGATCATGAGCTTTTTTTGTCGACTCTAAATCTCGTTTAAAATAACTCTCTCTGGCTTTATCAATTCTTGTTCGCATAATTAAATCTCCAACTGTTTTGAGGTTTTCTTGTTTTCTTCAAATGTCTTGGTTGACGATAGCTTTTGGCCCAAAAGAGTAAAACTCGAAAGAACATTATTCATCTGGTTATAGGCATTTGTCAGATGCCTTCCTAAGACACCGAGGTTATCTTCTACTTTTACATAATCTTTTTGAACCGCTCTTATCGTCTGTAAAATCTGTTTTGCTTGTTCTTCAATTTTTTGCCCCTCAAAAGACATAAGTATTGCTTTCATGTATGCATAAAAAGTCATCGGGGATACCGGAAGCACTCGTTTTCCCCCAGCATATTCAAAAAGGTCAGGGTTATTGACTATTTCATAATAAACGGCTTCGCTGGGAATATACATGAGGGCATAATCTATTGTTCCCTCCTCAGTCAAAATATATTTTCTGGATATATCATCTATATGTCTTTTTACGTCTTTTTCAAATGCATTACTGACTGAGTTTCTTTCCTCTTCATCTTTAACACTCATCATCTTGCGGAAATTCTCCAATGGGAATTTAGAATCTATTGGGATAATGCCATTTGCAGTTTTTATAGCCGCATCTACTATAGCCCCAGATTTAAAAGTATACTGCAGATGGAATGACTGTTTTGGTAGCATCTGCCCTAATAGTTCTTTTAGAATTTGTTCACCAATATTTCCTCTTAGTTTCGGACTTTTGAGAAAATCCTGAAGGTCTTTCATCCCTCGTCCTATTTCACTCATCTCGCCAATATTTTTTTGTACTAAGCCAATGATCCTTGCCGCGTTATCCAATCTCTGATTTAGCGCCTGAGTATTTTGTTGCAGAGTCTCTAGAAGAACTTTTCTATCTTCCTTTGAACCCGTTTGTAACATTTTTATAATTGTTAATAACTCTTCGGAGGGCTTTTGTTTTTCAGACAATTCTTGAAACCATTTACGAATAAGAAAAGTAAATATAATGAAACTTAAGATAAATAAAAATACTGTTAAAATAAATTCTACTGTCATTTTGCACTTTCATTCTAGCACTTTAGATCTTACAATGACATTATGAGGCGAAGATTAAGAGATAGAAAGACGATTTTTAATCGTATACTTTTCTGGATCACTTTCATAGGCTATATAGCGATTATCGAACCTGCATCAATAATTTCATTTTTGGGATTTTATCTACTTTTAGCGCTAACTATTTTTTTCACCTTGAAATCTTTTTTGTCTATCGTAAGAACTCTTGTCTGGATAATAATTATTATTCTGTATCTTTTGTTTCGACAATTTCATTTAGAGAATATTTTAAACACTATTCTTCTTATTGGTATTTTTATCACATTTGAGATTTATTTTAGAGAAAGTTAGCGTCTGGTTGACAATTATATTGAATATGATATATTTGGAATTAATGATAAGTCAAACTTCCGTAATGATGGACATGATGAACGCTTCCTAGCGGAGGTTTGTTGTGTAAAAATTCTAACCTCCGTAAGGAGGTTTTTTCTTGGGAAAATGCATAAATTAATTACTGTCACTACAGATTTCGGAGATCAATTTGCTGCTGCGCAGTTAAAAACCATTGTTTCTTGTTTGGGTTTTCACGGAGAGGTTATAGAGAATCACAGCGTGGCACCATTTTCTATCACGGAGGGAGCTTTTCAAATCGCTTTAATTACCAGGTTTTCGCCGATAGGAACAGTACATTTGGGAGTGGTTGATCCTGGGGTGGGAAGTCAAAGGCGCGGAATAATTGTAAAGACAAAAAGATTTTGGTTTGTTGGACCTGACAATGGATTACTTTCTCCTGCTATTGAAAAAGAAATTTTAGAAAACACTTGGCAGATTCGGGAGAATAAAATTAGTAAAGAATTCTCCACTACTTTCCATGGCAGAGATATTTTTATAAAAGCAGCAGTATATATAGCTCAGGGAAAAAAGCCTGAAGATTTTGGCAGTATAAGGATAGATTCCCTCTCACTGGAAAGGATTTTTTTTAAAACCGGTCAAGTGCTACATGTAGATTATTTTGGAAATATTAAGGTTTATTGGCCAAATGAAATTACTATCGGCAAAAATTTAATAATAAAAAATAAGCATTCACAATTGGAATTGCCTATCGTAAAGACTTTTTCAGATGTACCGGCAGGCAAACCTTTGGCTATAATCGGTAGCAGTTATACTTTAGAATTAGCAGTAAATTTGGACAATGCATCACGATTACTTAACATCAATAGTACTGATATTTTGGATATAGCCTATAAAAGATAATAAATTATGAGTTTTAAAATTGATGGCATTCATCATATAGAATTTACTGCTTTCAATCTGCAAAAGTCTAAGCAATTTTATGCTAAATTGCCTGGATTTAAACTTGTTGCTGAATATTCAAATTTTGTGATGTTTTTTAACGGGTTTTTTTATTTAGGTCTTACTGATCATAAGGGCACTTTGAAAGAAAACCGATTCGATGAAAAAAACGCGGGAATGGACCATATATCGTTTACAGTTAAATCAAAGAAGGATTTGGAAGATGCTATAGTATTTTTTGATAAAGAAAAAATAGAACATGGAGAGATTAAAAAATTATCGAACCAGCTATATGTATTGGCATTTCGGGACCCCGATAATATACAATTAGAGCTATCCTGGAGAGAACATGACTAAAAAGAATTTTTATATTACTACCACTTCGTCTTACGTCAATGCAGATCCCCATATTGGTTATGCATTGGAATTAATTCAAACTGATGTGATAGCAAGATTTAAAAAACTGATAGGTTATGACGTTGCTTTTGGCTATGGATCCGATGAACATGGTTTGAAAATTTACAAAAAAGCACTTGAAGAACATAAAAATCCTCAGGAATATTGCGATGAAAAAGTCAAAAAATTTATAGGATTAAAAAAATTGTTAAATTTGAGTAGCACTCATTTTATCCGTTCAACTGATCTATTTCATGTAAAAGCAGCACAGGAATTTTGGAATCGCTGCTACGCAAGTGACGATATTTATAAAAAAAATTATAGAATTAAATATTGTTATGGTTGTGAGTTGGAAAAAACAAATTCTGAATTAGAAAATGGAGTTTGTCCAATTCATCCAAATTTAAGAATAGAAAATTATGAGGAGGAAAATTATTTTTTTAGATTTTCGAATTATCAAAAAAAACTCCTTGAATTCTATAAAAAAAATAAGGCCTTTGTAGTACCTAATTATCGACTCAAAGAAATTGAAACTTTTGTAAAAAAAAGCTTGGAAGATTTTAGCATCTCACGTTTAAAATCTAAGATGCCTTGGGGGGTAGACGTCCCAAATGACCCTGATCATGTCATGTATGTTTGGTTTGATGCGTTAGTTTATTATATTTCTACTTTAGGATGGCCAACTAGATTAATCGAATACCAAAAATTTTGGCCTGGAGTTCAAACATGTGGAAAAGATAATTTAAGACAACAGTCTGCTATCTGGCAGGCAATGTTGATGTCTGCAGGACTTCCTAACACTACTCAAATTTTCATCCACGGATTCATCACTTCAGAAGGACAAAAAATGAGCAAAAGTCTAGGCAATGTCATTGATCCAATTCAACTAGTAAATCAGTATGGTGTCGATACAGTTAGGTATTATCTGTTAAAGGAGATTCCGGCAACTTCGGACGGAGATTTTTCACACTCACGCATGAAGGAAATTTACAATGCAGATCTGGCAAATGGTCTGGGAAACCTAGTTGCACGCGTTGCAAAACTAGCTGAGAATAATAAATATTATATATTGACTACTGATTATCAAGTAATAGTTAATAACTATACAAAGTATAAGAACGCTTTAGAAGAATTTCGGTTCAATGATGCCTTAGCTTTTGTCTGGACTAGAGTAACTTCTACCAATAAGGAAATTGATAGCGAAAAACCCTGGGAATTAAAGGGGGTTAAATTGCAGAAAGTATTAGAACCACTTGTTAATCAGATCGTTGAAATCGCTGCCCTCCTCCAACCATTTCTACCAGGGACATCTGAAAAAATTATTAAACAATTTTCAGACTCAAATATAAAATCCCAACCGCCATTATTTCCAAGGATTAAGTAAATGTTTATAGATACCCACGCACATCTTAATTTCAAAGCTTTTAATAAAAATCTGGAAGAAGTAATCGATAGAGCCAAAAAGGCCGGGATTGATAAAATCATTATCCCAGGAGCGAAGATTGGATCCAGCCGAAAAGCAGTTGAAATTTCTCAAAAATATGACGATTGTTTTGCGGCAATAGGAATACATCCCCATCATGTAGATGAATTTATAGATTTGGGGGAAAGTAATATTGAAGAAGAATTAAATTTATTCATTAAAAACAAAAAAACAGTAGCAATAGGTGAAATTGGATTGGATTACCATGTATATAAAGATTATTCACCGGTTTCAAGAGAAAACAAAAAACACCAAAAAGAATTATTAATTCTGCAAATTGAAATTGCGACAGAATTTAATCTACCAATCATTTTCCACTGCCGTGATGCCCATGACGATCAATTGGAATTAATTCAATCTTATATTCAAACAGGGGAAAAAAATATTAAAGCAGTTTTTCATTGTTTTGGCGGAGAAAAAAAACATCTGGAAAAAGTGCTTAATCTAGGCTTTTATGTTGGCTTTGACGGGAATGTCACTTATCCTGAAAATAAAAATCTCCATGATTTAGTCAAATATACGCCTATTGATCGGTTACTCTTGGAAACTGATTCTCCTTTTTTGACTCCTCTACCCTTGCGCGGAAAACTCAATGAACCAGCTAATTTGATCCATACTGTTGAGTTTACATCACAAATTCATAATATTTCAATACAAGAATTAGGAAGTATAACTACTAAGAACGCACTAGAATTATTTAAGCTTACGCCTTATATATGATAAAATAGGCTATCTAATGAAAAACCTTTTTATCAAATATCCCCTGCTGATAAAAAGATTTATAGAAATCACCATTCCGGTAACAACCTGGGCAATAATAACTTTACCTGTTTGGCTATCTTTTTTCCATCCTGCAATTGTTGCTTATTTTATACTCACGTTTGATGTGTATTTTCTTTATAAATCTATATCTGTAGCAATCCTTTCAACCATTTCTTACCTTCGGTTAAAACATTTATCCCAAATAGATTGGTACCAAAAAGCATCAAAACTTCTGCATTTTGATAAAGTTTATCACGCAATAATCATCCCTAACTATAAAGAAAGTGTAGAAAAAGTCAGAAAAACTCTTCAATATTTGGCTAGTCAAGATTTCCCTTCCAAAAGAATCCTGGTCGTTCTTGCCATGGAGCAACGTGAAGGCAAAGAGGCTAAAATACGCGCACAATTACTTATAAATGAATTTAAAAAGAAATTTGCTGATGTCTTTGCTACTTTTCATCCAGATCTAGATGGAGAAATTAAAGGCAAAGCTAGTAATTCTAGTTGGGCTGCAAAATCTTTAACTAAAGCCATTAATGATAAAAAAATCGATAAAGATTATATTACTATTACATCATGTGATGCGGATGCACTTCTCCCGAATAAATATTATTCTTATCTAACTTATACATTTCTTACCGATCCTGACCGTTATTTACATTTTTATTGGGCTCCAGTTTTGTTATACAGTAATTTTTGGGAAATTCCTCTCCCTATTCGATTACAAGCGACTATCTCCAGTATCATAAGACTCGCTTCACTCTCAAGAGCTGATAGTCTAATCCAAGTTTCTACCTACTCCCTATCATTTAAAATGTTGGAAAAAATTGGCTTTTGGGATGTTGATATCATTCCCGAAGACTGGCATATCTTTCTCCAGGCATTCTTTACCTTAGGAGAAAAAGTGAAAACCATCCCTTTATATCTTATTGTTTCCAGAGACGCAGTAAAAAGCAAAACACTTTTGGGAACTTTTATCTCACGCTACGAACAAGAAAAACGTTGGGCGTGGGGTATAACTGATATCCCTTATGCCTTACATAAATTTTTTACGACTGATATTCCCTTTTTACCAAAATTCTTTCGCGTATTCTATGTCATAGAAACACATATTTTCTGGCCTACCTCTTTTTTTATACTGACACTAGGAGCATCGATTCCAGCCTTGATAAATCCCGTATTCAGCCGTACTAGTCTGGGTTATAATCTGCCTAGATTATCTGGCGTTATTATGACTATTACTACCTTTTTTATTGCAGTACTTGTATTTATTGATATGAAATCACACCCTAAAAGGCCTGCTTCTTTTTCCATTGCTAAAACGCCAGTACTCTTATTTCAATGGATACTTCTCCCGGTAACTTCTTTTTTCCTTTCATCTTTACCAGCTTTAGATGCGCATACACGGTTATTACTGGGAAAAAGGCTTGAATATAAAGTTACGGAAAAAAACTGATGCTTAATTTTATTTTTTATCATACACCCATTTTTTATCTTATCCAATCTATTTGGCGAGATGAAGCATTTTCTTACTTTATGGCCAAACCAAATATCGTTCAAGTTATCATAAATACTGCCCATGATTTCAACCCTCCTGTTTATTATCTTCTTCTCCATTTTTGGATGAAAATTGTGGGTCAATCAGATGAAGGGCTTAGACTATTATCATTTTTCGCGCATATAGTAACTGTATATATAGCTTATGTTTTTTCAGAAAAAGTTTTTTCAAAAAAATTTGCTTGGTTTGTAGCACTTTTCACTCTCTTAAACCCAATGCTTCTTTATTATGCCTTTGAGATGAGGATGTATTCTTTCTATGCGTTATTTACATTTGCCTCAATTTACTTCTTTTATTTTAAAAACTGGAAATGGTATACCGTTGTTTCTACCCTGGGTTTATATACTCATTCTTTTTTTCCGCTGATCATCGTTTCTTTTGCAACCTACTTATGGTTTACGAAACAGTTAAATAAAAAGAGTTTCTTCTTAGTCGTTAAGCCTTTAATTTATTTTTTGCCTTGGATCCCAATTCTTGCAGTTCAGTTCATCAATTCAAAAAATTCATGGCTTTTTCCGGTAAACTTCCAGACTGTTACCTCTTCACTTGGAAATCTTTTTACCAGCTATGAAGGTACACCAGGAAATTATTGGGGATATACAATAATTCTTTCTGTCATAATTTTTATTTATATAATCATCGGTTTAAAGCACAAAAAGAAAGAGGGGCTTCTTTTTAGCCTTCCTGTATTTTTTCCACTTGTTTTAATCCTTGGATATTCTATGCTGAAGCGGCCTCTTTTTGTGAATCGCTATATGATATTCGTTACTGTTTTTGAAGTATTGGCTATTTGTTTTTCTATCTGGTCTATAAAAAATACAATTTTTAAGACTTTTTCAATTTGTTTTTGGCTGATTTTGATAATTGTTATTAATCTTATTGCTCCTCCTTACCATAAAAAAACAGACTTTAAATCCACGTTTGCTGAAATAAACAAAATTGCAACACATAATGATT
Organism: Candidatus Gottesmanbacteria bacterium; assembly: GCA_016195685.1. Lineage (GTDB taxonomy): Bacteria > Patescibacteriota > Microgenomatia > 2-02-FULL-39-11 > 2-02-FULL-39-11 > JACPZE01. The sequence continues at coordinate 48,867 of JACPZE010000010.1, read as the reverse complement.
TTGTCTACGCCAAAACACCCATAGGTTTTTTGGAATCGGCTTATTATTTTAAAAATAAAGATAAAGTTTTCGTTTATAACCCTAATGGTATAACCATCCCAAATTATATTGGTGTTACGGTAGTTTTCCCAAATATATCAAGAAGTTACTTACCGGATGCCCCTTCAAAAACTTTTATGGTTGGGGATGATGCCACTTTCAGTCTGGTAGAAAATAAATAAAATGAAGTCTAACTTGAAAGAATTTTTCAATGATAAACAAATAAAAAGGTTTTCCTTTATCAATGGTATGATTTTTGTTATTTTTATTATTCTTTTTATATTTAAATGGTCGTCATTACCTTCACAAATACCTATTTTTTACTCACTTCCTAGAAGTAATGACCAACTAGGTACACCAATTAAAATATCCACTCTTCCTATTTTCGCATTCATATTTTCTTTGATAAATTATTATCTGGCATTTATTTTATACACAAAAGAAAGGTTGGCGGCTGTTATTCTTACGGTTATGGCCACCACTGCAACATTATTATTGTTTTTTACTTTTGTAAAAATTATTTTCTTGATCACTTAAGTATGATCACAAGTATTTTACTTATTTTTCTCATCTCCTTTTTGATTACTTCAGGAATTACACCTGGAATAATTTCTATTGCTTTAAAATTTAAACTCGTCGATGATCCTAAAACTAGACCTCATCCTGCACATACCCATAAATCTGTTATTCCTCGAGCAGGAGGTCTGCCTATATTTTTCGGCATTTTTTTTCCGTTTCTTTTTCTATTTCCGATTCCAAAAGAAATCGTAGGTATTTTCTTGGGTAGTGTGATTTTAGTTTTGGTCGGCCTTTGGGATGATAGGAAAGATCGGTCTCCTTATTTAAGATTTCTAACTAACTGTTTATCTGCAATTATTGCGATTGGATTTGGAGTAGGAATTCCTTATATCACCAATCCTTTTGGAGGAATTATTCATCTAGATTTATGGCGAATTCCTTTCAATTTATGGGGGGGGCACTCTATCTTGGTATTAGCTGATATGATTGGCTTCTTTTGGATTCTTTGGACTACAAATATTATTGGTTGGTCTGGTGGAGTAGATGGACAACTTCCTGGAATAGTCAGTATAGCAGCAGCAGTAATTGGTTTTCTCTCACTTCGCTATGCTACGCATGACCCGCGTCAGTTATACGTTACGTTTCTTTCTTTTGCTACGGCAGGATCATTTTTGGGATTTTTACTGTGGAACTTTTATCCTCAGAAAATTATGCCCGGGTATGGGGGGAAAACGTTGGCAGGGTTTATGTTAGCAATACTATCAATACTATCTTTTAGTAAATTAGGTGCAGCTTTGTTAGTTCTAGCTGTACCTATGGTTGATGCTTCTTTTATTCTGCTTAAAAGAATTTTTCGTGGCCGTTCACCAATGCAAGCAACATCTGGACACCTCCATCACCACCTTTTATCTTTAGGTTGGGGTAGAAGAAGAATCGCTTTTTTTTATTGGTTGATTTCGGCAATAGCAGGAATAATCGCGCTTCTAACTAACAGCAGGCAAAAACTATTTGCGGTACTTTTTGTAGTGATTATCGCATGCATGTTTATTATCTGGATAAATTTTTTGAGGAAATTACCAAAAAAATCAGCTGAGGAATTTTAAGTTACTCAACCTTTTCTGCATAACTATTAGATACCCAACCGTTTTTACCAGTATCATAGGTTATCTGAAACCACCCCTCTTTTGCATCTACAAAAGGATACTTTTCACCGGGTTTGACTTGAGCTGCCTCAGTAGCAGACAAAGACGGAGCAACTCTCACACGTAAAAAACCGGTAGGGGTGTCTTTAATAACAACATAAGGTTTACTTATCTGTTTTTCTGAAGATGTAGTTGTAGATGAAGTTGTTGCAGAAGGAGTAACTTCTTGACCAGGAGTTAGCGCAAGTTGGATGTTCACTAATAGTTTATATCCAACTACGGCAGACATCCTAACTGTTCTTGCTGTAAATCCAGGTGAAGATACTGCTACTTCGTGTTCCCCTGCAGTTACTTCTGTAGAACTTATTGGCGTCGTCCCTTTTTCTTGTCCATCTACAATAACAGTTGCACCGTCTGGTTGAGATACAACAGAAAGTTGGGCTTGGGTCTGGGATATTTTTTCCAATGTAAGTACCTCTCCCGCAGAAGTAAGCTCACTCGTACCTAATTCGCGGTTCACATAAGTCAAGACTGATGGGTTTAAAGTAATTTTACCTTGCCAGGAAACAGTTTGTGAGGAAATTCCTTCGGGAATAAGTTTAAGAATATAATCTCCGCTGGTATATTTATCATCGTATGGAGTTTTACCAATTAGTTTATCGTTTAAGAAAATACTTGAAATGGGAGTGGCGATTACTTTAAGACCTGCAGTTCCACCGGATCGAAGTGCCAATAATTTATACCCACCAAAACCTAATACTGCTAAGAATATTACGATTATTAAAATCGCCCTTTTATTCATTGTTTTAATATACCACCCTGGATGCTATTTTTCAATATAAAAGCCCCGAGCGCGCTCGGGGCTTTTGAATTTTTTAAATTGATTAATTTAATAATCTCCCATTCCACCCATACCCCCTCCTGGGGGCATAGCTGGCATTTCTTTCTTTTCTGGAAGATCAGTGATAAGAGCCTCTGTTGTCAATACCATTGATCCTATAGATACTGCATTTTGCAGTGCTAATCTCGTGACTTTGGCTGGATCGACAATCCCGGCTGTCAGCATAGGACCAAACTTCATTGTCACTGCGTCAAAACCGAAGTCTGCTTCTTTTGCTTCTTCCACTTTTCTCAATACCCATCCAGAATCAGCTCCGGCATTTTGAGCAATCCACCGTAGCGGCTCTGCTAAGGCTCTATAAAGTATATCTACTCCTGTTTTCTCGTCATCGTACACTAGTTCCTTTTTAACCTTCTCAAGTACGCTTCGAGCACGGAGAAGAGCTACTCCTCCTCCTGGAACTATTCCCTCTTCAATAGCTGCTTTTGTAGCTGCCACTGCATCATTTACTCTTTCCTTTTTCTCTTTCATTTCCACTTCTGTGGCCGCACCGACATTGATTACTGCGACACCACCGGAAAGTTTTGCCAGTCTTTCTTGTAGCTTCTCGCGGTCAAATTCAGAAGTAGTATCCTCAACTTCGCGTCTTATTTGAGATACTCTTGCCTCGATAAGTTTTTTTTCACCCTTGCCTCCAATAATACGGGCATTTTCTTTATCTGCCCAGATTTTATCTGCCCTTCCGCAATCTTCGATCGTGATGCTATCCAATTTTCTTCCCATGTCTTCGGAAATTACCTGACCTCCAGTAAGAATTGCAATATCCTCAAGCATGGATTTTCTTCTGTCACCAAATCCTGGTGCCTTTATGGCTAACGCGTTGAATGTGCCCCTCAATTTGTTTACGACCAATGTTGCTAATGCTTCTCCGTCAATTTCGTCAGCAATAATAACTAAGTTTTTGGAAATTTTCACGAAATTTTCCAAAAAAGGCAGGAATTCCTGCACGGAAGAAATCTTTTTATCGGTGATAAGGATATAAGCATCATCTACTTCTGCCTCCATCTTATCTGGATTGGTCACGAAGTATGGGGATGCAAATCCTTTATCAAATTCCATACCTTCTTTATAATCTATTTCCATTGCTAGTCCTTTTCCTTCTTCTACAGTCACTACACCATCTTTTCCTACTTTTTCAAGAGCTTCGGCAATCATATTACCGATATCCGCGTTAGCAGCAGAAATTGTTGCGACTTGAGCAATTTCATCTTTTCCTTTCACTTTTTTTGCCATTTTTTTTACTTCTCCGACAACTGCTTCCATAGCTTTTTCCAATCCATTTTTTAAAATCATGGGATTGGCGCCAGCTGTAATATTTTTCAAACCTTCGTTAATCACTGATTGAGCCAGAAGAGTCGCAGTAGTTGTACCATCTCCTGTATCATCATTGGTTTTACTTGCTGCTTCTTTTATAAGTTGTGCCCCCATATTTTCAAACGGGTCTGCCAACTCTACTTCTTTTGCTACTGTTACACCATCATGAACAACCGTAGGTGCACCCCACTTTCGATCCAAAGCTACATTTCTACCTTTGGGACCAAGAGTGGTTACTACCGCTTTTGCTAGAATGTTGACACCTTTAAGTAACTGTTGCCTGGCGTCTTCGGCAAATTTAATTTGTTTAGCCATAAATAGCTCCTTTCAGAGATAAGGTAATTTGTAATTTACGTAGAAATAATTGCCAAAATATCTTTTTGTTCAACGAGTAACCATTCTTCTCCATCTACTTTAAGTTCATTACCACCCCATTTTTTATACATAACCGTCTGACCGACTTTAACCATCATCGGGACTGTTTTACCATCATCACTGACTCCGCCCGGTCCGACTGCCATAATTTTTCCCATCTGGGGTTTTTCTTTGGCGGTTTCTGGAAGAAGAATTCCTCCCGCTGTTTTCGTCTCTCCTTCAAGGGGCTTTATGAGAACATTATCGAATAATGGTTTTACAGAATTTGATTTAATCACCATATGAACCTCCTTTAAAAATAATTAATGAATAATCCCGAAAAAGCTAAATAGAAAGTTTCGATGGGCAAAGTTCTATTCAATTGGCACTAATCTTTGTTGACTGCTATTTTAACCAGTGAAAAAAAACTTGTCAAGGGGGGAGTTTATTTCTTCCTTTCTGTAAGGATAATTCCGCCTAAAACAAAAATCGTACCCAGTAAATTTATTAATGTAAATGTTTCGTGAAGAAAAAATATACCGGTAAAAATTGCCAGTACCGGAATAAGATAAAGATAAACTGCCGCTTTTGAAACTTCTAGGTGAATAATTGAATAATTCCAAAATAAAAAAGCCACTCCAGAAGCAAAAATGCCTAAATAGAAAATAATTAACCAAGATAATATTCCTAAAGAAAATACAACTTTGGGAGTCTCAAATATAAAAGCAGTTGGTATCAATAATAAAGTAGCCATCACATATGCTCCTAATGTTAAAACAAGCGGACTAAACTTTTTTGAGATTTTTTTATTGGCGACGGAATAAATTGCCCATCCAATTGCTGCACCAAGTATAACTAAATTACCTAAAAATACTTTTGATGCAAATATTTCTCCGATACCTTCTTGGGGTAAAACAATAAGTAACATCCCGATAAAACCTAAAAACATCCCTAGAATTTTATTTAGAGTCAATTTTTCCGCTAAATAAAATACCGCAAGAACTAATATAAATAAAGGTGCTGAGTTGACTATCACTGCCGCTAAACCTGATGTAGCACCTAACTTAAGCCCCAAAGTCGATAAACCATTTTGCAAAAAAATTCCAGTTAATCCCAAAATAAAAGTTTCCTTATAATAATTTTTAAATAATTTGACTAAGTTATTAGTTTCTCGATTCTTAATAATAAGTATATAAAGAAAAATGCACGCAATGATACTCCTTGCTAGTACTAATGTGATTGGGGGGATAGTTTCAAGGCCAATTTTGGAAATAGAATAAGTACTCGCCCAGATAACAACAGCTATAAGGACTGCTATTATACCTTTGGTAGAATTCGCCATTTAAAAATCAATCATATGATATTTAGACTAAATAAACAATTTTTGAACTCAGGTATATAATAAATATGTGATGAATTTAAGAAATTTGTTCATAATTTTCATTTCTCTATTACTAGCCGGCGGAGGGATATTATTTTTGAATAAAAATAAACAGCAAGAATCTTTACAAACAGGCAAAATGAAACTTACTAGTTCTACATTTACAAATAATCAAATGATTCCATCTAAATATACCTGTGACGGAGCAAATATAAATCCGCCGCTTAGTATTTCTGATATTCCGGCAAATGCTAAAAGTTTGGCTTTAATAATGGATGATCCGGATTCTCCCATGGGCACTTGGATTCATTGGACTGTTTGGAATATTGCCCCTGACACAAAAGAAATCGGAGAAAAAACTGTACCGGCTGGAGCAGTTGAGGGGAAAACTAGCTTCGGAAAGCCCGGTTACGGCGGTCCTTGTCCTCCATCCGGCACTCACCATTATTATTTCAAATTATATGCTTTAGATATTCCTCTCCCTGTTTTCGTAAAAGCTCCTACAAAGAGCGATATAGAAAATACCATAACTAGCCACATCATTAATGAAGCGGAATTAGTTGGATTATACAGCCGAAAATAAATTTTTATAATTTAAATTTTTTAAAGCGCTCTCTATATTTCTGCATCACCCATACTCTTGCATCATGTGGATGGAAACGGATGACTCCTTCTTTTATCACCTCTGTCGTTTTACGATTTCTCATATACCAAAGTTGAAATTGTCTTAATATATTTTCTAATAAATTCGGTGTTTTATTCTCAGACTTATTACTTAATACTTTATACTTAATACTTTCTGTTGCATTCGACAAATATTTTCTTACCCATGAGTTTCTTCTCAAGAATTTTTTGTAGGTATTATCTCGTTCAAATAAAGGTTTCATCTGAATAACTTCGTGAGCGGAAAAAAGATCTTGTTCTTTTTTGAATACTTCCAAATACTCTTCATCTACAAACATATTTAAACAAATTTTATTGTTTATATTACTTTCTCCTGGATGACGACGTCTTCCTGTAATTTCAACAAGTAAAGTGGATAGACATCTTGTCGTCCATAGCAATCTTCCGGACGTGATGATAAATAAATCGATATCATCTTCTTCCTTCGCATTATTCATAGCAAGTGCTCCGGTGATTCCTACCAATTTCACAGAGGGAATAAATTTAAGCAGATTGGCAATTTCCTGGGCAGTTTTTAATTTTTCCAGTGAATATTTTTCTCTTGCCTTTCGCAAATCAATTATCTCCTTTCTGTGTTTTAAAAAAAAATATCCGCTTTGGAATTGAATGAGATTATTTTTTTTTATTTCTTTGTTGCATTGTTGCATTGTTATATTCTTATATTTGATTATCCATCGCCATATTTCTTCTGCAGTTAAAGGATAGTCAAAAATATCGGCATAACTTACGGTTGATAGTATCGCCTTTCGAAGTGATAAAGGCATAAAATTATTGAGTGGCAGCAGCAGCAGATAGTTCCCAACGGGTATAAATTTGTTTAAATCCTTCGTCCGCGGTCTTTAATGCAGTTTCACTACTGACTCCTTTTGAAAGAGAGTTGACTGCGTTTTTTAAATAATCGATCAATTTGGTATCTAACCCATTATCACCGTCATTAGTACGGGATGCCAAAAAGAAAGATTTCATTGTTGGAGCTTCTGCTATAAGAGGTCCTAGATATGGATGATCGGATAAAGATTTGGCTAAATCTACCCTTGAATAAGGTTCCCCGAAAAGACTTCTTGCTGCGGATTGCTTTTCATAAAGTTTTCTCATGGTATTTGCATCTGATAAATATTTTAAAAATTCCCATGATTCCTTTTGGTATTTGCTTTTATTTGATACTCCCTCCACCCAATATGTAGCCCAGTTTACTGTAACACATGGTTGTTTATCACAAGGTAATTGTGGCACTTTGGCTGTTTTGAAATTCAAGTTTGAATTTTTCGAAAGTTCTTTGATTGTAAAGGCTTCCCAACTTGGCGCAAGAATAATCGCCACTTTCCCCCCAGCAAAAGCAACTATAGAGTTTTCCAGGGTCTCATCCCAACTATTATTGGGTAATTCGGCAAATTTGTGATAATAGGCAAGTGTCTCGGTACCACAAGTAGTACTAGAAGAATTACTAGTACTATTAGTAGAATCAAGAATATTAGCGGTCGAAGAAGTAGCACAACTAAATAATGATTTTTCCAATTTAGTCCCATTTTGCAGAAACATCAACCCCAGAATATCACTAAAATGCTCTATGTTCTCTGCAGTACCCAAAGCTATACCTGCAGTCACAATCTTTCCATTCTCAACTACAGTCAATTTTCCTGGAACCACGATTTTCTGTATTTCATCCCAAGTTTTGGGAACTGCTATATTGTTTGCTTTCAAAATATCTTCATTATAAAAAAGTAAAAGCCCATCGATCATCAATGGAATTCCATAAATATTCCCATTTTGTTTCAGATCATCAGTTGCAACAGGGAAAAAGATTTTTTTAAAATCATCAGCTGAATAAATATTACTGGGCATAATAGATAAATAGCTTTTCATCATCGGAACCCAAGTATTATGAAAGCGAAATAAATCTGGTCCTTCGCCTTTGTCTATTGCTTTAGCTAGTCTCTCTCGATAAAGCTTAGGGTCTTGCTTAATATAATTTATATTGATATTGCTGTGGTTCTTTTTATATTCGTCAATTATTGATTGCAATATATTTTTATCTTCCCACAATCCCCAATAATCCAAGGTTATTGTTTGAGGAGTTTGAGGTTTACTTTTAACTAGTAAACTGAAAACCAGAAAGATTATCAAAATTATTACTCCAGCAATTGCGAAAAAAATAAGCTTCTTTTTCTTATTATCTTCAGTATATGGAGGTGGAGGAGCACTACCTCCATCAGACTGGTTTTCGCCGATTGGTACCTCTTGTGGCACTTGAGTTTGATTTTCTTGATATACCTGTGCAGACACATTACTTTCTGTCTCAGGAGTAGCAGTAGCCTCTTGATAAGCTGATTCAGAAGGATTGTTAGAAAATATGTCTCCTGTTGATTGACTTTGATCTTGATTTTTTTCCTTTGGTATATTATCCATCTTATGTTATAGTAAACCCAAGATATACCCATGGTCAAGGAAAAAAAATCTCCACTCGCAAAGAAAATTAATTTTTTCTCTATAATTTATTTTTTCGTTGGGATATTCACGGCTTCTTTACTCTTAATTATTATTCTCATATATCAACATGAAAAGAACTACAGCGATAAAATATATCCTGGAATAAGAGTCGACGGTGTTTCGTTTGGGGGTAAGAATCAGGAATATATCGAAAAATATTTCGCCAACAAAAGTCTTATCTTTTCTGGACTAAAATTGATTTTTAATTTCGAAGATAAAATTGCTACTGTATCCGGACAAGATCTGGAGATTTCATATGACGGAAAATTGTCTGCGGCCCAAGCTTATTCTATCGGTAGGTCTGGGCATTTCATTTCTGACACATATCAAAAATGGCGAGCGGCAACTACCGGAATTAATTTGCCGAGTGTACTGAAAATGGATAATGACCTTTTGGATGAAACCATAAAGAATTTATCCCAGAGCATTGATGATCCTGAACAAGATGCACTCTTCCAATTTGAAAAAGGAAAAGTAACTCTCTTCAGACTCTCCAAATCAGGAAGAGCTGTGGACAAAACTGCTGCAAAACAAGTCGCCTATTCTTATATAAATTCACTAACTGCCAATGACAGTTCTGGCCCGAAAGAATTCACAATTAACTTGCCTATTACCGAAATTACACCCAAAATAAAAACTGAAGATTCAAATACCTTCGGTATAAAAGAACTTATCGGCAGCGGATCTTCAAAATTTCATGGATCCATACCTGGTAGAATTCACAATGTAGATTTGGCTGCTTCGCGAATCAATGGACATCTAATACCGCCGGGGGAAAGTTTTTCATTTAACGATACATTAGGAGATATCTCTGCTGCTACTGGTTTTCAACCGGCTTATATAATTAAAGAGGGTAGAACTGTTCTTGGTGATGGTGGAGGAGTTTGTCAGGTGTCTACGACTCTCTTTAGAGCCGTTTTAAATACCGGGCTTCCAATAGTTGAAAGACACGCACATGCATACCGCGTACATTATTATGAGGAAGAATCCCCTGTGGGGATTGATGCTACAGTATTTGCTCCATCTTATGATTTGAAATTTAAAAATGACACATCAAATTATATCCTCATTCAAGCCAAAACTGATTTAAATAGTCTCTCTTTAGTTTTTGATTTATATGGAACTCGCGATGACAGAAAAGTCACTATGACCAAACCTGTTATTTTATCCCAATCTCCGCCCCCATCTGACCTTTACCAGGATGATCCAACTTTACCTGTGGGTGTCGTAAAACAAGTAGACTGGAGCGCTTGGGGAGCAAAAACTACCTTTGATTATAAGGTCGAGAAAAACGGCGTTATCACAACTAAAGATACCTTCTTTTCTAATTTCCAACCCTGGCAAGCAGTATATTTACGGGGAACAAAAGTTTAATCCTTTGCTGTTACTATCCGTCTAATGTAATATAATCATCTGAATATATGGGTAAAATTATCACTTTGGAATCATTACAGCAAGAAATTACAAAAGTAAGAGAATCCGACAAAAAAATAGTACTGGTCGGTGGATGTTTTGATATTGTACATGTTGGTCATATCAAATTTCTAAAGGAAGCAAAAAAAAAAGGCGGCTGCCTTTTCCTACTACTTGAAAGTGATGAAACAGTCAAAAAGATTAAAGGGCAAAATCGACCTTATTTTCCTCAAGAAGAAAGAGCAGAAGTTCTCTCGAGCATTAAATACGTCGACTTTGTACTTATGATGCCTCCGGTTACAAAAGATGGTGATTATGACAAGTTAGTATCTCAAATCAAACCTGATTTTATTGCTGTCACAGAAAATGATCCAATTTTGACAAAGAAAAAAAACCAGGTAAAAATGGTTGGAGGTAAACTAAAAATTATACCTTTTACAAAAACTTTTTCTTCTTCCCAATTGGCAAAATTACTGGGAATAGAATAATGAATATACTCTCTATAGAAACCAGCGCTGATGAAACAGCTGCTGCAATTATTGAAGATGGTACAAAGGTTTTGTCAAACGTCGTTGCTTCATCCAAAGAACTCCATGATAAAACCGGCGGGATCATCCCAGAAGTGGCTGCCCGAGAACAAATCCGATATATCATTCCTGTGATCCGAGAGGTAATGCAACCCTTCGCCTCTACCCAGGGCAAGCAATTAACGATGAATAACATTGATGCTCTTGCTGTCACTATTGGTCCCGGTCTTAACGGTTCTCTACTAATCGGAGTTGAGACTGCAAAAACAGTTGCATTTGTTACCGGCAAGCCCCTGATTCCGGTAAATCATATTTTTGCGCATATATATGCCAACTGGCTTGATGCACCGATACTTCCAACATTTCCTGCAATTGCACTGGTAGTTTCAGGAGGTCATACAGAACTTTTTCTTATGCATAGCCACAAAAAAATAAAATGGTTGGGGGGTACATTAGACGATGCGGCAGGAGAAGCATTCGATAAAACAGCAAGAGTTTTAGGATTAGGCTATCCTGGAGGTCCAGCTATCGCAGCCACGGCTGCGAAATTTCAAATTTCAAATTTCAAATTTCAAATTATCAAATTACCACGGCCAATGATAAGCTCAAAAGATCTAAATTTTTCATTTTCAGGATTAAAAACTGCCGTAATGAAAGAAATTAACAGACTGAAAATAATGAAACAATTTAACAATGAAACAATTTCACAATTAGCTTACGAAATCCAGGAATCAATTACTGATGTTCTGATTAAAAAAACACTAGATGCAGCAATAAAATATAAAATAAACTCTATTCTTTTAGGTGGTGGAGTGGCTGCTAATAAAAAACTCTCCGAAAAATTCAAATTTAAAATTGAAAATTTAAAATTTAAAATTGATCTTCATATCCCTCCTCCTTTTCTTTGCACTGACAATGCTGCATATATCGGCAGCTTTGCATATTTTCATAATATTCCCGTACCTTGGAATCAAATAAATGCTCAGCCGGATCTTACTGTTGAAGTGTAGAGATTGACCCGATATAATAGGCTAAATCTTATGGACAAAGTTTATAAACACCAGGATATAGAAAAAAAATGGTATGCGCTTTGGGAAAAAGAGGGTTATTTTGCACCAAAAGTCGATCCTAACAAAAAAACCCTGCCTGCCGGCAGGCAGGCTTTTACCGTAATACTTCCTCCTCCCAATGCAAATGCAGACTTGCATATGGGACATGCCATGTATGTGATTGAAGACGTCATGATCCGATACCATCGGATGAAAGGAGATTCTACACTTTGGCTTCCCGGAGCTGATCATGCTGGATTTGAAACTCAATACGTCTTTGAAAAACATCTATTAAAAGAAGGAAAAAGTCGTTTCGATTATCCCAGAGATACTCTCTACCAAATGATTTGGGATTTTGTACAGAAAAATCGCGGCAACATGGAACATCAGCTACGGGCATTAGGATTCTCACTAGATTGGTCCCGGAATATTTTTACATTGGATCCTAAAATAGTTTCCACAGTTTACCAAACTTTTAAAAAACTCTATGACGATGGATTAGTTTATCGGGGGCTACGACTAGTGAATTATTGTACGAAGTGCGGCACTGGTTTTTCTGATTTGGAAGTAAACTATATCGAGAGAAAAGATCCCTTATATTTTATGAAATATGGACCTTTTACTATTGCTACTGTGCGTCCAGAGACTAAATTTCGTGATACCGCTTTAGCAGTTAATCCAAAAGATAAACGTTATAAAGATTACTTAGGAAAAACTTTTGATATTCAAGGACTGCTTGGAACAGTTAAGATGGCTATAATTGCCGATGAGGAAGTAGATCCGAAATTCGGTACAGGCATTATGAAAGTGACTCCAGCTCACGATCCTCATGATTTTGAATTGGGTAAAAAATATAATTTACCAGTTACTCCAATCATAGATTTCAAAGGACGCATGGATTTTTCCTGGTTTATGAAGAAGAAAAATGTAGAACAAAAATATATGGATCGAGCAATAAAATACCACGGAAAAAAAGTGATAGAAGCAAGAACTCTAATGGTAGAAGATCTGAAAGCTGATGGATTACTAGTAAAAGTAGATGAAAATTATACACACCGCATTGCTACTTGTTATAAATCATCAACAGTACTCGAACCTTTACCAATGTCTCAATGGTATATCAAGATAAAGCCTCTTTCTCAAAAAGCAATCTTGGCAATAAAGAAAAAGCGAATTACATTTGTACCGAAAAGGTTTGAAAAAATTGCTATCCAATGGTTAACTAATTTTCATGATTGGAATATAAGTCGTCAAATTGTATGGGGTATAAGAATTCCGGCATGGAAATGTCTGGGCTGCAGTAAAGAAAATAGTGAAGAATGGATTGTGACAAAAGGAGAATCCCCGCAAGAATGCCCAAAATGTCATGGGTCCGACTTGCTACAGGATACTGATACTTTTGACACTTGGTTTTCTTCTGGGCAATGGCCTTTCGCTACTCTCAAAGCAAGCCATTTCAAAGATGATTTTAAATATTTTTACCCCACATCTGTTATGGAAACGGGATACGATATTTTACCCTGGTGGGTATGCCGAATGGTAATGTTGGGAATTTATACCACAGGTGATGTACCTTTCAAGACAGTTTATCTGCATGGATTAGTCCGCGATGCTAAAGGGGTGAAAATGAGTAAAAGCAAAGGAAATGTAGTAAATCCTTTGAAAATGGTGGATTTGTATAGCGTTGATGCCCTTAGGATGGCACTTATCTTTGGAACCGCTCCGGGAAATGATCTGTCTCTTTCGGAAGATAAAATTCGTGGGATGAGAAATTTCACAAATAAACTTTGGAATATCGGTAGATTTATCAAATTGAATATGGAGGTTTTTGCTCAAAAAGGTTTCCAGATTGCAGAATTTAGTCCTACTGGTGATCGGAAAAATTTATCCCTTAAAGATAAAAGAATACTCACCCAACTCGGCATGCTTACAAGATCTGTCACTAAAAACATGGAAGAATATCAATTCGCAAAAGCATCAGAGCGACTTTATGAATATATTTGGCATCAATTTGCTGATAAATACATCGAAGTATCTAAAGAAAAAATACAAAAAGATGATAAGACTGTTCTGTCAATTATGCATTATATATACGTTACCTGCTTAAAACTTCTCCATCCTATTATGCCGTTTATTACCGAAGAAATTGTACAACAACTCGCCATAAATAAAGCCGGCCCTTTAATTCATTCTTCATGGCCGGTATTATAATCAAATTTTATTCCTCTGAAATTGTAAGCTTATCTATCGTTACTTTTTCTGTCGGCTTGGATTTTTCTCCCTGGCCGTTATCAACGGTTGGCGTACCAGCGATTTTATCTAAAGTATTTAATCCATCTGTTATTTGCCCGAAGATGACATATTGTTTTGGAAGATTATAATCCTGATGCATAATGAAAAATTGGCTCCCGTTAGTATTTGGGCCGCTGTTTGCCATAGCAACTATGCCTCTTTTATAATCACGAGTTATTTTTTCATCAGGAAAATTATATCCGGGTCCACCAGTACCATCACCTTTTGGATCTCCACCCTGAATCATGAAACCGCTTACGATACGGTGAAAATTAGTTCCGTTATAAAATCCTTCTTTTGATAGAAATACAAAATTATTTACAGTTACTGGCGTTTCTTTTGAAAAAAGATTTATTTTCATTTGCCCTTTGTTAGTATCGATCAATGCAAAATATTTTTTACTTTGATCAAGCGTCATTTTGGGAGAAGAATCATAATGTTTCATATTTATTGAGCCGGATGATTCGGAGATAGTACTGTTTTGTGTAGTTGAGTAATTTTTGGAAAAAAGAAAAATCACTGCAACAACAGCAATAATTATAATTAATATATAAAGGAAAAAGTCTTTATAATGGGGTTTTACCTCATCACTCATAATTTATAAAAACTTTGTGACTTTGGCGTTCTTACGTATATCGTTAAACCACTTTTCAAATAAATCATTAATTTTTTGTTGGGTGAGAATACTCTTTGCCTCTTCTTTTACTTGCGCTGGATCTGTAGCATCTTTGTATGCTTGACTGTTTTTGCTTATATAATCATCTATTTCATTTGAAGATAAAGTTGCTTCTTTTTCAAACATCTTTTCGATAGATAACTGTATCTCGAGCTGTTTTTTAAAATCATCTTGGGTAAGTCCTTGTGCTTTCAATGCGTCATCAAGAGATATTTTTCCGCTTAACCTTGATTCAATCTGTTTACTTCTGGCATCTATTTCTTCTGTTTTTACAAAAATTCCTTTTTGCCTTGCTGCGGCTAAAATAAGCCTTTCATTCACAATAGAGTCAAGCGTTTGATCTCCAAATTTTTTAACCAACCGGTCATTTAACTGCCAACGAGATATAGGTTGACCATTCACCATTGCGACGATAAAACTGGATTTGAATTTCCAAAGAAGTACAACTAGAAGAAATAAAACTATAAGAATTATATTTTTATAAGAAATTTTTTTGGCAATTTCGCTCGATACAACAGGAGTGTTTTTTGTTTTCACAGATGATTTGCTTATTTTTCTTGGCATATAAGATGATTAAATATACATCAATACTATATTCTTGGCAAGAAGGAATCTTGTTATTGCAAACAAGTAATTATAATTTCTCTTTCTCTGCTGGAAGTATCAAAATCTATAAGGACTATTTTCTGCCATGTACCCAAAACTAATTGACCATTTATAATCGGCACAGTTAATGATGGACCCAAAATTGAAGCACGGAGATGAGATCCTCCATTATCGTCTCCCCAGGTCCAATGATGTTTCCAATCCTTATTCATCGGCAAGATTTTATCTAGTGATTCACGTAAATCATCGTATAAATTTGTATCAGCTTCAATAGTAGTAATCGCTGTAGTTGAACCTTTCACAAAAATATTCGCAATACCCTCTTTTATTTTTTCTTTCTCTACTACCCTAGAAACTTTATCTGTAATATCAATAATATCTGTATAACCTTTTGTTGAAACAGTAAATACCATAATTTTATAAACGGGTGACGCGAGAGAGGGGTCCCAAACGGAGATGTATCGTAGTTTGGGATACTCAAGCGGCAGGACCCCGTAAATTATAATCTAAGTTTTTGTCTGACTAAAGATGAAACAGCGGATCCATCTGCTTTTCCTTTTACCTTTGCCATTACCGATCCGATTATCTTTCCCATATTTTTGTCAGCGGTTTCGGAGATAGTATCAGCTACTATTTTTTCTAATTCTTCAGAAGTTAATTGTTGTGGAAGAAATCTTTGAATTACCATTATTTGTGCTTCTTCATCGGTAACTAAATCGTTACGGTTTCCCTTCTTAAACATTTCTATTGCCTCTTTTCTCTTTTTTATTTCTTTCTGCATCAAAGAAACTACTTCTTCATCAATTAACTCCTTTTGTTTGTCAATTTCCCCATACTTTATCTGAGATATAACAAACCTTAGCGCTTTCAACTCCATTTTTTTTCCAGCTTTTAATGCATTATTGATTGCTTGTTGTATTTCGTTTTTGATCATGGTTGATCCTATATTACCATAATTTTAGACAATTCATTTATAAATTGTTTATTAGATTGAAAATGTATGGTTACAAGTTTGGCATTTTCAGCAGCGTTTATAAATTCCAATTGATCATCAGTAAATAATATTTCACCGGGATTTTTATTTAGGTCCTTTGCGATAAATAAGTAAGATTGCGGGTCTTTTTTATTAAGATTTAATTCTTCTGCAGAATAAATTTTCTTAAACACTTTATCAAGTTTTCCTCTTACTCCTGTAACGTTTTGAATTATGCCGGATGTAAACATATAGAGGCCATATTGATTTTTGATTGTATGAAGATACAACAATAATTCCTCATTGAATTCAAAATGCTCAAAAAATTGAAACGTTTTTCCCCGCATAAGATTTCTGTAAAGATCATTCAATTTACCTTTACATGATTTATCTTTCGGATAAATCAAAACTCTTGCGAAATCAAAAAGAAGCGTGGAAATCATTTCAGAATAATCTTAATACTCCGTTGGGTGTAAAGAAGATTAGATAAATAAAATAAAAAAGGACTATGGCTACTCCAACTGTCAAAATAACTATCAATTTTAAAGAGGAACCGAGATTGTTCATATATTTATCCTTTCTGCCAAGAAATAATTTCTCTTTTTACAAATTGCTCTTTTCCGCCGTAAATAATGGTATTTCTGGATGTAAGCATGATTATTGGATTATCTTTAAAAACAATCGGAAAATAATTTTTTTGCGAAAATCCCATACTTTTTATTTTATCTAATATCGGTATGTATTGCATCTTACCTTTTATTTCAAAAGCCGGAAAAATAAAAACCACTTTTCCGGTTTTTTTTAATATTTTATGAATTTGACTGAATGCATCAAGATATAATTTCCCAACTTCATCAAAAATTCTATTTATCGTATCTAAACTTGGACTTTTAAAAAGAGGCGGTCCAAGATATGGTTCTGTAACTATCGTATCGATAGATTCCGATTTTATCCGTTCAGGTATTGATCTGATATCTGACTGATAAATATTTATATTGTAAATCGATCGATCGATGTTGTAGAAATGATCAAATAACCAATCTATATTTTTCCTGGTATCGGAAATTGCATTGTGACTTATATCACTACCTAGAATATTTCTATATCCCAATATTATTGCCTCTTGAAGTATGGTTCCACTGCCGCAAAAAGGGTCAACTAATAATTCTTCTTTAGAAATTGATGCTAGATTAATCATCATTCTGGCAAGTTTCGGAGGAATGATACCAGATCGTGTATCCCTTTCAGGTCTACCGTAATCGCGAAAACTGAAACTTTCAAATTCCTGTACTGCTAAAGTTTTCCCGGCAAAAATTTGATCTCTTGTCAGAATCAAAACTATTTCTGCCCCATCAGTCAAAAGTTTGTTTTTCCATACGGAAACGCTGGACAGAAACCTTTCTTTTAATCTTACAAATCCCGCTCTTAATCCTGCATCTGCCAGGTTTTCTTTTATAGCGATGCTTAGTATTTTCAATTTGCTGGTAATTTTGTTTAAATAAATTCTATCTGTACCTCCGTCGTAAATACTGATTCCGAAATGTATTTTCCCATCCAGTTTTAAAAAATAGTTCTTAGTAAGATTATCGGCTTCAAACACCTTTTGAAAATTAGACTCATCTTCATCAAGACCGACACTTTGAATCACTTGACCAATTTTAATTGTCCCTCCAAATGTTTTTACCAACTGATTCGCATCGATAGTATTTTCAGTTTCAATTATTAAAACTTCTTGGGAAATTATTTTAATTTCAAAAGAAATCGAGAGAGAATTTAAAACTGACAAAATTTCGGCTATAGAGAGACTAGGATTTCTGCCTAGGATAAAAAAATATTGAGGCATATTAGTGGAACTTATTCTATGATTTCTTCATCTCCTGTACTGCCTCCGCTGTCGACAGAACCTGTATCAGATGAAGTATCTGTAGATTTTTGTTTCATGGATCCTGATGGTGACGAGACAAATTTAAAAGATGAGACCACAGAATCAAGCGCTTTATTCCAAAAATCACGATCGTCAAGATTAGCCTCAATTTGGTAAAGATAACCACTTTGTATAGCAGAAATCGTAAGTTTGCTGTTATCTCCTGTTGATAAGACTTTTTTCGATGGCACACCTGATAAATCACTATCTATAGCATTTTTAATTTTTCCCATTCCTACCCAATTCTCAATTGTGTCAGCAGTCGTATCTTTGACCCAAACAATAATATTACCTGCGTGGGTAGGAGAAGTCAATTCTACATGTGCATAATTTTCTTGATCTTCATTATGCGGATTAAGTACCAGGCTTTTGGGATACTGGAAACTGAACTCTGCCGGATCTATCCAGATAGACATTTCTTCGACCACGATAGTAGGCGTAGGTTGATTTGTGGAAACAGGCGAGGTAAATACTGCTGATTTGAATTTCAAATATCCTACTAAAATCGCTGTCACTAAAAAAAGTGATACAGCACATAATATGAAAACTAGTTTCTTGTTCATCAAAATAAGTATATCATTTCCCTTTCTAATTTGATAATTCAGACCGTAAAAGGTAAAATGAATATATGCAAAAATTCATTGGATATTTCATCATGCTGTTATACTTTTTCGAATTTGTTACACCCAGTGTATTTGCAGCAAAAAAATTTAGCCCTAAAAAAACTGCTGTAAGATATACATCATCGGCCGGGATTCCTGCAATCGTCCACTATCAACCAAACCATTTAGGAATCAACCTCTCCTTTAGTAATTTCAATGGATTGGAAAGCGTATCGTATTCTTTTACATATAATACTAACGGGATTACCCAAGGAGTTGGAGGAACTGTTACGGCAAACAATAATCCGACTGATACAAGAGAACTCCTTTTTGGCACTTGTTCACGAGGTGCATGCAGATACCATTACAACTTAAGTAATGCCCGACTTGTTTTGACGGCAAAATACACAAACGGAAGAACCTCTAATAAATCTTACCGGATAAAAACTTACCAGTAAATCATTTACGCCTTTTGTCCAATTCACCTAAAATCATATCCAAGGTAACATCTTTTGAAACCATAAGGATCAGCGTCATAAAATATAGATCTGCGATCTCTTCAACAATCCGACTTTTATTTTTCCCTTTACTGGCAATAATCACCTCTACTGCTTCTTCTCCGACTTTTTGAATTACAAGATCATTTCCCTCTTTAAACAGGGAAACAATATATGACCCTTTTGGTTTTTTCTTTTGCCGATCTTTTATAATCGAATATAATTCTTCTAATTTCATATAATTTTATAGAAACAATTTCTATTGCCAGTATGACAAACTGCGTTTCCGATCAATCTAACTTTTATTAAAAATGCATCACTATCGCAATCTGTATATATTTTTATTACTTTTAATAAGTTACCGGTGGTTTCTCCTTTTTTCCACAGTTTATTTCTTGATCGACTCCAAAAATAGACCACTCCTTCTTTTTTGGTCATAATGAGTGCTTTTCTATCCATATACCCAAGCATTAAAACTTCTCCGGTTTTATTTTCTTGAATAATAGCAGGGTTTAATTTTTTCATAATTATTTAATTCCTTATCGGAATATTTTTCTTTTTTAAATAATTTTTCACTTCAGAAATCGTGTATTCCCCAAAATGAAATACTGATGCTGCCAGTGCTGCATCAGCTTTCCCTTCTTTTAAAACTTTTACAAAATCATCTAGTTTCCCTGCCCCTCCAGAAGCAATAATTGGTACGGAAAGTTTTTCAGAAACTTTTTTTGTTAGTTCTATATTAAATCCATCCTTTGTACCATCGGTGTCTATACTTGTTAACAATATTTCCCCAGCACCCAATGATACAGCGGTTTTAGACCATTCAATTGCTGAAATTCCTGTATCAGTTCTCCCCCCATTGATAAATACATTCCATCTTCCTTCTTTTACTTTTCTTGCGTCAAGTGAGAGTACTACGCATTGACTACCGAATGCATTTGCACAATCTGTAATAAGTTGAGGATTTTTAAATGCTCCGGTATTTACAGAAACTTTATCTGCACCAGCCCGCAATATAAGTTTCATATCCGAAACAGTTCTTATACCACCACCAACTGAAAAAGGAATTGTCACTTTCTCCGCAGTTTTTCTAACTACATCGACTAATATGTTTCTATTTTCAACTGTTGCAGTAATATCCAAAAAAACCAACTCGTCAGCCCCTTGTAAATCATACCTTTGAGCCAATTCCACGGGATCTCCGGCATCGCGGAAAGTGACAAATTGAATTCCTTTAACTACTTTGCCTTCCGTCATATCAAGACATGGAATGATACGTTTGGCTAACATAATAAATTCCTTGCGAAATTTCCCAACAAATTAAATCCTGCCTTTCCACTTTTCTCTGGATGAAATTGTGTTGCTACTATATTTTTTTGTACTACAACACTTGCAAAATCTTCACCATAAATTGTCTTTGCGGCAATTATGGAGCTATCTTCAGGAATACAATAATAGCTGTTCACGAAATAGAAATAGCTATCATTTGGAATCCCTGAAAATAATTGCAAGGTATTCATCTTTTGTTTTTGATATTTTATTTGGTTCCACCCGATCTGCGGTACTTTCCTCTCCTTCCTAAATTTTTTCACCATACCTTTCAATACACCCAGACATTCCACTTGCCCTTCCTCACTTTTTTCAAACAAAAGTTGCATTCCCAGACAAATCCCCAAAAAAGGTTTACCTCTCTTCACCGTCTCTATCAATACTTTGTCTAATTTCCTTTCTTTAATATTCTTCATTCCTTCACCAGCGGCTCCTACACCGGGCAATATTAAACCACTGGCTTTTTTCATTTCATCTACATCATCAGTAATTATTGATTTTATATTCAATTTGTTAAGCGCGTTGGTAATACTGGCCAGATTGCCAATTCCATAATCGATAATCGCAATCATAAAACTCCTTTCGTGGAAGGAATTGTTTTTACTCGTTCATCGATTGCACAAGACATACGAAGTGCTCTTGCCACTGATTTGAATATCGCCTCAATTTTGTGATGAGTATTTCTGCCATTTTCAATTTTGATATGTAAGTTCATTTTTGCATTTTGGGCAAAAGCGTCCCAGAAATCACAAACTAACTCTGTTGACAAATCGCCTACTTTTTTCCGATTCAACTCACAATCAAATCTGAAAGCAAAACGTCCGCAAAAGTCTGTTGCCGATGTCGCTAAAACTTCATCCATTGGCAGAATGAAAAAGCCATATCGGTTAATCCCTTTCTTATCACCAAGAGCTTGAAGAAATGCTTGTCCTAAAACTATACCGACGTCTTCAACCAGGTGATGCTCATCAACTTGTATATCTCCAGCAGCTTTTATATCCAAATCAAATAATCCGTGTTTGGCAAAAAGCTCAAGCATGTGATTAAGAAACCCAATGGGTGTTTTGATTTCGTAATTTCCGCTCCCATCCAAATTAAGCTTCATCTCAATCTGTGTTTCTTTTGTGTTTCTGTTTATTTCCGCAATTCTTTTTTTCATATTTTCACCTCCAATATTTTACGTTTTTTAAATCTTACTAATGAGTCATATCCAGCTAGTTTTGCTATTTGAATAGCTTTATCGAGATTTTTACCGATATTCTCGGGTATATGAGCGTCAGATCCAATTGTAATTTTTATATTTCTTTTTTGTGCTTCTTTTAAAATCCAAAGACTTGGATATTGTTCTTTACATACTTTATCCCACCCTGAAGTATTTATTTCTAAAACTCTCTTTGCATCAGCTATGACATCTAATGTTTTCAGTACCAAATCCTTATACCATTGTTCCGCCTGGGAAAATAGATTTCCATCATTATATTTTTTAATTAAATCAAAATGCCCTACGCTATCGAAAAGTTTCGATCTTGCCATACTTTGTAATTCTAAATAGTATTTCTCAATAAGCAACTGTATATCTTTATGGAAAGACAATCCTTTTTCAAACTCTTCTTTTGTATAATCGATAATGAAATTTCTTTTTTCATTTTTATCCTTGATAATTCCTAAGAAATGCACTGATCCAATTACATAATCGAACATATAAGCCCTCATTTGCTGCTCTATCCATACTTGGTAATTTGGTAACCAATCAAATTCCGCTCCAAATAAAATTTCAATTTTGTCCATAAATTTTTGTTTTGTTTTTTTAACTTTTCCCAGATAGGTCGGATAGCGTGAAAGATTCATAGTACAATCTTTCTCATCTGTCGGATCTCCGAATTCATTCGGTAACGGAAAATGATCAGTTAAACAAATCGCTGAAAGTTTCTTATCAATGGCAGCTTTCACTGTTTCTTCTACTCTTAATGGTTTGTTGAATCCATGATCAAGCGCTTGCGTGTGATAGTCGAATAATTTAATTTTCATAAAGTACTTTCCTCAAGATACTAATCAATTTTTCGTCTTGCTCTTTTGAACCAATGGTTACTCGAAGTGTATTTTGTAAAAGCGGCAGGTTACTTCTATCACGAATTATCACTTTTTGATCTGCTAGATTTTTATATATCTTTTTTGCGTTTGGTATTTTAACGAGAATAAAATTTGCTGACGTGTCAGACGCTTCCAATCCAAGGTTAGAAAAACCTTTCAATAATTGTTCCTTTAACTTTTTCATCTCCACAATTTTTTTCTTTAATTTTTCGATTTCATCTAATGCCTGTATGGCAATATTTTGAGAGACACTTGGAACATTGTAAGATTCTTTTATTTTAAAGAGTACATCAATAATAGATTTTGATCCAATTGCATAGCCTACGCGAATTCCAGCCAGTCCCCATGCTTTAGAAAATGTTCTTAAAATGATAATATTAGACTTTTCACTTACTGAATCGATCATCGAATTTCCTAAGTCCGCAAATTCTATGTATGCTTCATCGACAACGATGATACCTTTAAAAAACTTTGCAATCATCTGTATTTCTTTTTTGGTAATCAGGTTCCCAGTTGGATTATTTGGTGAACAAAGGAAAATAATTTTAACGGTACTTATGTTTTTTTGAATTTTTCCTATATCAATTGAGAAATCTTCCCGCAAAAGTATTCTTTTCGTTTGAATATTTTTTATACTCGCCTGAACCTCATAAAAAGAGTAAGAAGGATCCATCACCATAATTGATTCATCATCCTCTACAAAACCAGCTATAAGAAGATTTATAATCTCATCGCTTCCGCAACCGACAAAAATATTTTCTTTTGTAAATCCTCGTACATATTTTTTGACTAATTTTTCCCGTAATTGATCACACGTTGAGTCCGGATACCGGTTGAGACTGGCGATTCCTTCCCAATCTATGCTTATCCATTGCTCGTAGTTTTCATTGGCGTCCATAAATATACCGCTCTTGTATAAATCCCGAGCAGAAGTATATGGTTCTAATGTGATAATATTTTTTCTTTGTAGTGTTTTTTTCATGATTAGTTTTTAAACCTTATACTCGTTGCATTTTTGTGTGCAGGTAATTGTTCCACATCCGCGATAACCTCTATAGTATTTCTAATAGTTGATAATCCTTGCTTTGTACATTTTTGTATTTGCATCCACTTACCATATGCATCTACACCAAGTG
The DNA here is from genome assembly GCA_016195685.1 of Candidatus Gottesmanbacteria bacterium. Lineage (GTDB taxonomy): Bacteria > Patescibacteriota > Microgenomatia > 2-02-FULL-39-11 > 2-02-FULL-39-11 > JACPZE01. The sequence goes on along the minus strand of JACPZE010000010.1, from coordinate 24,931 downwards.
GTGGATACATTTTTGCCATACCACCTGTGGGCAATACATGATTTGCTCCGTTTGCGTAATCCCCTGCTGATTTTGTAGTCCAGTCACCTAAAAATACCGATCCCGCATTTTGTATTTTTTCTGCAATTGCCTCGGGATTCTTAGTCATAATTTCCAAATGTTCAGGAGCATATTCATTTGTAAAATCCACCGCTTCATCAAGTGAGTCAACAATGGCAAATAATCCATACTGTTTAATAGATTCTCTTGCTCTTGATGCAGTTGAAAGTTTTGGTAACTGTTTTTGAATTTCTTTTATTGTTTGCTGCGCTAATTTTCTTGAAGTTGTTATCAATACACACGCAGAATCTTCACCATGCTCGCCATCTGCCAAAAGATCTGCTGCAATAAAAGCAGGATTTGCACTCTCATCTGCAATTATAAAAATCTCTGACGGTCCCGCCGGCATATCTATGGAAATTTTTTTTTGTGCAACTAGTTTTGCTGCAGTCACGTAAGAATTCCCGGCACCAAAAATTTTGTAAACAGAAGGAATGGTTTTTGTACCGTAAACCATCGCTGCAATAGCTTCTACTCCTCCGACTTTGTATATTTTAGTTAGTCCGATCATATAAGCTGCAACTAACGTCGCTTCGGGTATTTGACCATCTTGCTGTAGAGGAGAACACATAATTATTTCGCGACAACCAGAAATTTGAGCTGGGATTGCACTCATTAGAACCGATGATGGGTATATCGCTTTTCCTCCTGGAATATATAAACCTACTCTTTCAATAGCACGCCATTCCCTCCATACAGTTATTCCTTTTTCCGATTGTACAACTGTATCAATCCTGCGAGGCAACTGTACTTTGTGTACGGCAGTAATATTTTGAATCATTTGCTTAAGAGCATTAATCACTTTTTTATCTGTCTTTTCATAAGCTTTTTTTATTTCGCTATTTGTTACCTGTATCGAAACGTAATTTCCCGCACCATATCTTTTTTGATACTTTGAAAGTATAACTTTATCTCCGTCACTTCTTACCGACTCCATAATTTCCAATACCTTAGGCATAATCTCTTCATTGAATCCAAAAGATCTTTGAATAATTCTGGTATAAGCGTTTGATGTTAAATCTTTGAGATTAATAATTTTCATATATGATTCCTCAGGTAATTATTTTTTCGATTGGCAATACGATAATTCCTGAAGCTCCAATTTTTTTTAATTTTTCTATTGTTTCCCAAAATATATCTTCTTTTATTACAGTTTGGATCGAAATCCATCCAACTTTTACCAATGGTGCAATTGTCGGGGATTTGAGTCCTGGAACAATTTTTTTAATTTCAGGCAAAATATTTTCCGGAGCATTCATCATCACATATTTATAGTTTTTTGCTGAAAGAACACCTTTGAAACGTAACAATAATTTTTCCAAAAATTGTTTTTTCCTTTGAGTAAAGAGTTGTTTATTTGCGATAAATACTGCTTCAGAATCATAAACTTTCTCAACCATACGAAGCTCATTTAAAAGTAGAGTGCTTCCGGTCGAAGAAAGGTCAACTATCGCTTGAGCTACTCCTAAAGCCGGAGAAATTTCTGCTGAACCGCTTATTTCAACAAGTTCAACTTGGATATTTCTTTCTTTAAAGAATTTCTTGGAAGAAAGAGGATAAGACGTGGCAATTTTTGAATATTTCAAGTCTTGGATTTTCTTAATTGGCGAGTCATCCGGCACTGCAATTACTAATGAACAAAAACCAAATCGCAGATTCAAAAGTTTCTTCACTTGTGGACGTTTTTCGTATAATAAATTTTGGCCAATAATTCCAAGATCAACTATTCCCTCCTCAACGTATTTTGGTATATCATTATCACGAAGATATAGGATTTCAATAGGGAAATTTCTGCAGTTACTAAACAGTTTTTGTTTCGAAGCTTCAAATTCCAATCCGCTTTTCCACAAGAAATCAAGCGTTTCGCCGGTTAAACGCCCTTCTTTTTGTATCGCTAACTTTAGATTTCCATTATTTAATCCGTTCATAGTTTTTTTATAACCAATAGCTAAAAACTAATAACTCAAAATTATTTTGGGTGACATACCGGATTCGAACCGACAACAGCTTGCTCCACAAGCAAGTGCTCTACCGTTGAGCTAATGCCACCAAAAAAACCTCCCGTTACTTATCCATCACAAATCTGTGATAAACAAGGAACGAGAGGTTACAAAAAAGGACCTCCCGCGGTCCCATCCTTATTCTTAGAAGAATTTCTCTTCTAAACTCTTGGGGTCGGCTCTATCCCGCTTTGCGGGATGACACCGACTGTTGGATTTTACGGTTCAACTTCCGTTCCCGTTTTGCGGGACAGCTTCTGGATCGTGACTCCAGTCCTACCCTCGCCGGATAAGGCGGGGCAACGCTTGTATTTAAATTTTAATGTATTTAATTATACCAACTCTTGTCAAATAAAGTAATTTATCTTCTGAAATCTCTACCGCCCCCACCGCTACCTCGCCCACCAAATCCACCCCTTTGAAAGCCGCCTCTCCCGCCGCCTGGCCTTCCGCCTCCACCTCTACCGTTGGTATATGTAGGTTTCGGTAAAGCTTCTTTCACTATAATATTTCTTCCTTCGAGGTTGTAATTGTTAAATTTTTCTATCGCTTTTTGGGCATCTTCATCATTTACCATTTCTACAAAACCAAAACCTCTGCTGTTACCAGAGTATTTGTCTTTTATGACATTCACAGACTGTACTTGACCAACCTGGGCAAAAAGTTGTCCCAAAGTATCATCTGTTACTGAGTAAGGTAGACTTCCTACGAATAAATTTTTTGCCATATAAATACTCCTTTACAAATATTTTTAACAGAAGGAATTACAGTAGATAGATGAAGGATAAAAAGGGGATTTTATCAAAAATCTATGAATTGTAAATCCAATTTATCTGATATAGATCTTAACATATCATCGTTTAAAGTACAATAGTTTGTTCTTTTATGGTATAATATAAGCCTTGAATATTCATCCCACTAATCTTTGTATCCGTTGTGGTAAGTCTAGAATAATCGCTAAAACTTGGCGTGAAGGAAACATTACTTTCTCCAATTTCGTCTGTCCTGACAAAAAATGTCAGAAAATCGTGGATGAAGATTTGAAAAAGAAAAAGGACAGATTGGATATAATCAAGGCTAATTCCCTCAAACGACGCAGTCAAAATACGAGAAATAGAAAAAAACACTAACCACTTCTCCTTACAAACCATATGCGGAAAGAGACGCATTGCCAATACGGTTCCTTTTCAAATTAAATAGAAAGCTATCACATTGATAAAATGATGGTAACGTAGAAAAAGCCGCTATGAAACCGTTTTTTTGTAAAGCGGTTATAACTTTCTGACTGGTTGTACCATAAGGATAGGTAAGTATTTTTGCGGTTTTACCTAAATTCTGTTCCAGTTGGTTTTTCGCTGTCATAATTTCCATCTGAATTTTGGCATCATCACCTTTAGGTAGAGAAAAATGCGACCAAGTATGATCATATGCTTGTGCTTGCCCGGAATGAACCATTTCTTTTAGTTGTCCCCAATTCATATAACCTTTGTTTTCTAAAAGTCCTGTCGGTATCATAAGATTTAATATGATTCCATATTTCTTGGCAATCGGAAAAGCAAAATTGTAAGCGTCATTATAACCATCATCTAAAGTGACTACGACTGTTTTCCCTAAATTATGATGACTAATAATAGCATTAACTAATTCTTCAGCGCTTATACTTTTATAACCATTATCTTTAAGATACTTCATTTGGCTGTCAAAAATATTTGCATCTACTGTTAATTGAGCATGCCCTTCTGACTTGGCCTGTGCAATAGGTTCTATATGATGATATAAAAGTACAGGCACAAAAAGACAGAAACCTGAAGGATTAACTTCTGTTGTAATTGTTGGTGAAATACTAGCAACATTGACAGAAGAATTTTGAGTATTGCCAGAAGTAACGTTTTCAACTTGTTGCAAGCCTAAAATAGTGCTGTTAGATTTTCTAACCTGAGATATTCCAGAAACTGATTTATTATCATTTTTTTTCGGAAAATAAGTATAACTTACTATCAATAAAACAACCACCATTAGACCTAAACTTAGAAAAACAATTCCCTTATTCTTTTTATACAAACTATGACGAATATTCATCTTTATATCTTACTACAACTATAAACCCACATAAATAATAATATCTATGTGGGCTTATTTGCTATCAATTAATTAACCATTTTCATTGGTGTTACGAGTTGAAAATAATTTCCATCCGGATCAGCTAATGTTGCCAACCACATCTTGGGTTCCTCTCCGGGTTGGTAAGGTTCTGCCACTACTGTTGCTCCTAATCCTTTTAACCTAGTAAACTCACCGGCAACATCTTTCGTTTCAAAGAAAAACATTAATCTCTCAGGATTAGTACTTTTACCGTGTACTTTACTATGAGGACCGATTGTCAAATAACCACTACCTGCTTGCCATCCGACAAATTCTCCACCTGTCCACCCTGGATCTTTTTGCAGTACTTTTTTGTAAAAATCTACTAAAACTTTTGGGTTTTCGGAAAATATTATAATAGAATTTAGGTTTAACATATATTCACCTCCCTTCGCTTCACTCAGGGTAAACCTTGAGACGATGTGCTATAAATCACATTTATTTTTATTCTTTTTTGGAGTCTAAGTCAAGAAGAAAAATCGAAAAACTGTTGATTATTTTGCGGTGAAACTGGACTCTGCTGACCAATAATCTTTCCCGTTTATAAGAGCATAGACCCGATAATAATATGTACCCGGATCTGTAATCTTTGTGTTTCCTACAAATTGTAATGGTATATCAAATTTACCGTTTATGAAGTCTTTCACAAAATCTGCGTATTTTGTGTCTGATGGTTTTACATCACGGTTAAATGTTCCAGGACTGGAAGTCAATCCGTAATAAACTGTCGTATTGTTAATAGCGGTTGGCGGCCCATCGATACGCCATGTAAAAGTCACTGTCCCTCCCATTGTTGCTTCTTTTTCATCTTTGGGCAAAACAGGCAAGGTAACGGATTTGGGCGGATAAAGTACTGAAATTTTGTAATCACCGCTCGTTGTACTTGTCATACCCTTCACCACGTCAAAACTAGCCTCATCACTCCAATAATTCTTGTCATTTACCAAAGCATGTACTCTGTAATAATATTTGCCTACTTTCCCCATCTTTGTATTTCCAACGAATTGGAGAGGAATATTATATTTACCGTTGGCAAAATCTGTAATCATATCTGTATATTTGGTATCTGCCGGTTTGACTTCCTTAGTCAAATCACCAGGATTTGAAGTCAGACCCATATGTACCGAGGTGTGGTTGATTGTGGTTGGTGGCCCGTCTACCCGCCAAGTAAAAGTGGCAATTGATCCGGAATCTACCTGTTTTGGAGCATCAACTAATGTCACTTTATAATCTTCGACCGAGGAAATAAGCGCTTTGTAGCCAAACCATGCAGCAATAAGTAAAATAATACCTCCAAAAATCCAAAAGAATTTATTCTGCGGAATATTTAACTCATCTCCATTTTTGGCAGTTTCTTCACTCATATAATTTATATTAACAAAATTTTTTTCTTTATCAAGAGGGTAAAAATTGTCATTTACACGAAAAGCCAATTAAGAGATATAATACAGGATAAGTTTTTATGCAGTCAATTTTTAAAATTATATCGTTCACAAAACACTTATGGAAGTGGTATATATTCATGGCTTCTTTTGTTGTACTCACATCACTTCTTTCTCTAGTCAGTCCTATACTTAGTAAACAAATTGTGGACTTGATCGTGTCTCAAATCTCCGGAAAATCTGCTGATTTTTCAAGGTTTTTTTTCTTTCTGGCGATAATAATTGTTTCTGACATTTTCATAACAATATTAACTGCTTTTAGTCAGTGGATTGGAGATATGCTTTCTGTAAAACTACAAACCTATCTTTCTCAAAAATTCTATAACCACGTACTGAGTTTAAATATTGGATTTTATGATAATGAAATTACAGGTAAGATAATCAACAAAATGTACAGGGGAATAACCAGTATCACAGAATTTATCCAAAGCATGTTTAATAATTTTCTCCCTTTTTTCCTGACAGCACTAATCACAATCATTCTTCTTGCCCATTACTCTTTTTTCATCAGTATATTTCTTGCTCTACTTTTTCCAGCCTATATCGTAATTTCTCATAAATCAACTCAAGCTTGGGGAAAATACGAGGCGGAAAAAAACACGCTTAATGACCTTTCGCAAGGCAGGGTGTTTGAAAGTTTGCTTGGTATCCGAGTTGTCAAGGCCTTTGTAGCTGAGATGCATGAGTTGACCTCTTTCCTACAGACTAGGAAAAAAATTGAGTCACTTGCAATTGCACAAACAAAAGAGTGGCATTTTTATGATTTCACCAGGCGGTTGTGCCTAAATATCATACTGTTTTCTATCTTTACCTACATAGTTTATTGGACTTACAACCGCAGATTTACCTTAGGAGAGATGACTTTACTTCTACAGCTTGTAAATCAGGCTCGGTTCCCCCTTTTTGCAATGTCTTTTATCCTTGGGCAAATACAACAAGCGGGTGCCGGATCGGCTGATTTCTTCAAGGTACTGGGAACAAATAATAAAATATTGGATCGCCCAGGTGCAAAATCTTTATCTATTCCCAAACTCCCAAAAGTGCAAAAACCTTTAATTGAATTTCAAAATATCTCTTTTGAATATGATAAAGGAAAATATGTTTTGAAAGATATAAGTTTGAAAGTATCCCCATTTGAAAAACTGGCTTTGGTCGGTGAAAGCGGACAGGGAAAATCAACCATCGTCAATCTACTTCTTCGTTATTATGAACCGCAAAAAGGTGAAATACTTATAAATAACCAAAATATTGCAGGGGTCACTCAACGATCTCTGCATGATAATATTGCAGTAGTTTTTCAGGAATCGCTCCTTTTCTCAGGATCAATCATGGAAAATATCCGGTACGGCAAACCAACAGCTACGAAAGAAGAAATAGTTGACGCAGCCAAAGCAGCTAATGCCCATGAATTTATAGAAGAACTCCCTGATAAATACGAGAGTCTAATCGGCGAAAGAGGGGTAAAATTATCCGGAGGACAAAAACAGCGGGTAGCTATAGCAAGGGCAATACTCAAAAATGCTCCGGTAATAATATTGGATGAGGCCACATCATCTTTGGATAGTAAGTCAGAAATACAAGTGCAAAAAGGTTTGGATAGACTTTTACAAAACCGTACGTCTATCATTATTGCCCACAGGCTATCTACTATATCTGGAGCGGATCATATATTAGTTCTTGAAAAAGGAAGGGTATCCCAATACGGCACATCAGCCGAACTTTTAAAAGATAAAACTGGGCTGTATGCTCAACTTGTCATGCTTCAACAACAACTTACCAAACTTCCAGAAGAAGAAAAGGCTAAAAAGCTGCAGGAATTTGATTTAGTAGCATAATAATAAAATCAATCAACGTAAAGAACTCGAATTTAGTCTTTAAATCTGAATCTTGACTTGAAATGCCTCAACGGCAACTCACGACCATAAATTACTTCAACCGGTGGAATTTCATCCTTATTTTTATAAATATTAAATACTGCTTCCGCGGCAGATTGTAAGTCATCAGTTTCGTATCTAAGTCTAGGAACGGCAAGCCTGACAAAATTGATTTCTGGAAAGATTTCCTTCTTCTTTGTCGGATCGTATTTTCCAAATGCATAATAACCTAATTCGCATGCTCTGTGACCATAAAGTGATAAAAGCATTGCGGTAAAAGAAATTCCGCCGAAATCTTCCGGTTTTATTTTTGTTCCTTTGAAGAATTTATTCATATCTATGTATACGGCATGTCCGCCAATAGGCATAATAACTGGTATACCCATTTCGTGCATGCTCTTTCCAAAACGTACAACCTGTAAAATCCTAAAGTCCAAATACTCCTTCTTCATTATCGTTTTTAATCCTTCCGAATGAGTCATTATGTCCCTTCCTGACATTCCCCCATATGATGGATGCCCTTCCGTACGAATCTGAAAATTCATGATATCATCGGATATATGAGGATATTTCCTGACGAATAAACCGCCATCCCGAAGAAATAAACCTCCGCCCATATTGACTAATCCGTCTTTCTTAAAACTAATCGTGAAACCGTCCACAAATCCAAACATTTCGGATACGATTTCCTGAATGTTTTTTTTCTGATAACCCTTCTCGTAATTTTGAATAAACCATGCATTTTCGGCAAATCTGCAGGCATCGAAAAACAAAGGAATCCGGTAATATTTTGTAATTGTTGCGACTTCTTTAATATTATTCATGGAAACAGGTTGACCGCCTCCAGTATTATTGGTGATGGTTAAATAAACCAGCGGAACTTTATTTGAGTTCTTTTGCAACAATTTCTTAAGCAATTGTATATCCATATTGCCTTTGAATCGGAACTTATTATCAGCTTCCCTCAACTCCTTGGAGAATAAATTAAGTGGAGTAATTCTATTTACTTCTATGTTGGCTTCGGTCGTATCGAAATGTCCGTTGCTGGGAATAATCAAATCGTTGCCCATCCTGCCGATCATTGAAAAAAGTGCGTCTTCACTTGGTCTACCTTGATGAAATATAAAAGCGTTTGGTCTACCAGTCTCCGGCAAATTAAAAAATTCGTTTCCAAAAGTTTCCAGTATACTTTTCCTCAAAAGGAAATAGCCTTTATTGGAACCATATGCTTCATCTGCGAGATGAAGAGCTGCCCACTGTTCGTTAGTCATAGTGGTAGTGCCTGAATCAGATAGAAAATCTCCTCCAGTTATCATTTCTGATGGGAAGAAAAATACATTAAGACCAACCTTTCCCAGCATTTCTGCTCTGTCTTTAGCTGAAAATACTTTTTTAAATTCCACTGAATGATTAAAATACGGACGGGCACGTGTAGAGAGATTATTTTCGGAAGGAAAATGACTTATCAGGCTTGATAGCTTCATCGTTATATTATATTACTCTTTACAAGCTGTACTATCCAGAATTATTTTCAAGATACTGTAACTTTCTGATTTTATTGGAAAATATTTTCAATTATTTCGCAGGAATTTGATCTGGTAGGGTAATCTAGAAAATTAACGAAAATTCACAGAAGTGGCAATATCCTTCAATTTTTGACTTATATAAGAGTATCCTGCTTGAGAATAAATCTGTGATAATTTAAGGATTGCTTTTCTGTCTGATCGTTTCTCCAAAATTACTACATTTTTTAGCAATTTGAAAAAATTTGATATGGGTAAAATAAAATTATGAGGAATAAATTTATAGATAAAAGCAGAAGCAGCTGCAATTCTGTGTTCTAGATATAAAAAGGAGAGCGGGAATTTTTCCCTATACTCTTGATTTTTCAATCTATCAACGCAACGGTGCAGAAGTGATATTTTCTCCAATTTCCCTCCTTTAAACTGCAAAAACATTTTTAGCCATAAGTTATAATCAGCAAAAATGAGCAAACTTGAATTCCAATGAATCGCCTCATAACACTGTCTTTTGCAGATAAAAGTAGGAGAACAAAGAGGCATAAAAAAAGCAACCTGAAATATCACCCAAGGCCATCGCCACAATTGGCAATTGTAAAGAGCAGTATCTTTATGTTTAAGAGGTAGACCAAATTCATCTATCAAGTCAACATAGGCAAAAGAAAAATCCAAATTCTTCTCTTCCATGAATTTAATTTGATTTATGCTTTTGTGTGGCAAGTAGACATCATCTTGGGCTACCGAAGCTATATAGTCGCCCTTCGCATGACTAATTCCTACATTTCTTGCTGTCGCTAAACCGAAATTTTTTTGATTTATGATTTTTATCTGTTTATACTGGCTGGCATAATTTTGCAAAATGGATAATGAGTGATCAGAAGAACCATCATTTACAGCAATTATCTGAAGACTTACCCCTTTTTGTGTTAAAAGTGATTCCAGGCAGGAAACAAGTGTTTTTTCACCATTAAAGACGCACAGAATATAACTTACTGATGGAAGATTTGATTGCATCGTCACTTTCTACTTGTAGATATATGTCATAATATAGACTATGGAACCACTTATTATAAATGTCTGTCTCACCGGTATCGTGCCGCAAAAAGCTGATAATCCGTATACCCCCATCACGCCTGAGGAGATTATTGCAGATGCAGGGAAGGTTATCAAGCTAGGAGCGACAGTACTGCACATTCACGCCAGAGAAAACGATGGTTCATCTACCTACAAAAAAGAGCTGTACGCTAAAATTATCCAGGGCATACGGAAACTAAACCCAGGTGTAGTGATCTGCGTTACAACTAGCGGTAGGATTTTTACTTCATTTTCCAAAAGATCAGATGTGCTGGAGCTTGATGCTTACGCGAAACCGGATTTTGCGTCGCTTTTTTTAGGCTCTATGAATTTTCCGAAAAAAGCCGTCGTGAATAGTCCTAAAATGATTGTGAAATTGGCAACAAAGATGAAACGATACGGCATACATCCTGAGTGGGAGGTGTTTGAGCCGGGAATGCTCCACTTCGGGAAATATCTGGTTGAAAAGGGTATTTTAGAGAATCCACGCTGGATAAATATAATTCTCGGATCATTAGGAGCCTCTCCAGCCACACCAGAAATATTTTCCTTATTTAGATCAATGATTCCCTCAAACTACAGATGGGCAGGCGGAGGGGTGGGAAGATTTCAACTCGCCGTCAATACCATGGCGATTGAGTACGGCGGGCACGTGAGAGTAGGAATGGAGGATAGTTTTTATATGGATCCTGGGAAAAAGAAGCTGGCAACGAATCCTGATCTTGTAGAGCGCATTCTAACAATTGCAAAATCATATGATCGGAAAATAGCTACAATTGAGCAGACACGAAAATTATTATTGGCATAGAAATTTTCTATGAATAAAAAATCAATTCTTATTTTTGGTGCTCTTTCAAGTTTTATATCGGTTGCTATAGAAATTTGTGAATCTGCCGGTTTTCACAAAATCTATTGTGTGGATAATCTAAATCGCGTAAAAGAAAAAGAAATCGATGGATACAAAGTGCTCCAAGTAACAGAGATTAAAAGGGAAACCTCGTCCAGAAAATTCATCTGTTGTATCCATACGCCCCTTTTTCGTCAAACAGTGGCAGCGGAAGCAAAAAAACTAGGGCTTGAGGCTGAGTCAATTATCCATAAGGAAACAATACTATCCTCCCGGGCTACCATCTCTCCCCATGGCGTTCTTATTGCAGAAGGAACAATTGTTTCATCTCATGCTGATATTTCCGACTTTGTGCTTATCAATCGTGGCGTAAAAATTGGACATGATGTAAATATCTCTTCGTTTACAACTGTTGAGAGCGGAGCAATGATTGGCGGCTTGTGTACGATTGGAGAAAAATCGTATATAGGAATGGGAGCCATCATTTTGCCTAAAGTGAAGATTGGAAATAATTGTCTTATCGCGGCAGGTGCAGTGGTGAGGGGTGATGTTTCTGATAATTTGATGGTAGCTGGTGTGCCGGCGGTGGTGAAGAAAACAAATATACCTGGGTATATAAGCGAAAACTGAAGGTCTTAAAATCCTTTTGCGGTGGGTGATGAACTATTGTTGGAAGGTTTCAGCAGTAAACAATTAGGAAAAATGACTCTACAATTCCCCATTGGTCACCATCGCGGCTATTGCACTATGCTCAGCGGTGGCTGGTTGACTATGTTGGAACTTATTATAAACAATTACTCAAGCAAGTTTCAGTGACTCCCCAACCACATCCACTGCTTATAAAAAATATTTCAATGGGTATACAATATAAGAATGAAGACTGTTTTCTTTGAAGTTGAACCCTGGGAAAAACCAATCCTTTCTTCTGCTTTATCAAGTCATACCTTGGTTTTCCACGATGATGCTCTTACCTCTGAAGTTGGTAACGATATTGTTTATACCGAGATTCTTTCAGCCTTTATATATTCCAAGCTAAACCAAAAGGTTTTGTCACAGCTAACCAATCTTAAACTTATTGCCACCCGCTCCACAGGTTTTGATCATATTGACCTTGAATATTGTAAAAATAGAGGTATTACTGTTTGTAATGTACCTACCTATGGGGTCAATACTATCGCCGAACACACAATTGCTTTAATACTTGCCCTTTCACGTAAACTTATTCCGTCTATTGAGCGTACAAGACGTGGAAATTTTACCTTAGATGGATTACGAGGAGCTGATCTTGCTGGTAAAACACTTGGAATTGTAGGTTTAGGGCATATTGGGATGCGGGTTATGGAACTAGCAAAAGCCTTCAAGATGAATATCTTAGTTACCACAGGGCATCCAGATCCAAACAAAGCCAAAACACTTGGTATCACTTTCGTAGACCTATCAACATTACTGGCAAAATCAGATATAGTCAGTTTACACGTCCCTCTCAATACTCAAACGACCTATCTGATTAACAAAACCAATATCACAAGCATGAAGAAAGGGAGTCTCCTTATAAATACTGCTCGGGGTGCAATTGTAGAAACCGAAGCTATAGTTTGGGCGCTTGAGCAGGGTATTCTTGCTGGTGCTGGTATAGATGTCCTTGAGGAAGAATGTGTCTTGAAAGAAGAACGAGAGCTTTTGACAAAAGAGTTTCTTAAAACCTGTGATCTTAAAACACAACTCTTAAATCACGTATTACTCACCAAAGAAAATGTAATTATTACTCCACATAACGCTTTTAACAGCAACGAAGCCCTCCAAGAAATTTTGACGGTTACCATAGGGAACATAATAAGTTATATAAGTGGTACTCCAACAAATACGATATCTTTGGGATAATCTGTGCGGGCAGGATGGGATGACTTTCGAACTTTTGACTGGTTTGAAGTTATAGAATATCCTCAGTTATTTTTACAAGAAACAGAACAGTTAATGGAGTTATCCTAGGCACTGATATTTCGGGTAGACTGCCCCACTACGTAACTCACTATTTTTGCTCTGAGGTATGGATGGTATGGGAATCTACATATATTAAAAAAAGCGGATTACCGTTTAGTCCATTTAAGCACGATTATAGATAGATTGATACAAATTAGTATAAGAAAACAATCATTTTAGAGTATTACTAGCAAGGCAATAATAGCAGAGAGTATTGCTCTGATTGGAAGACGGGCATCCGTTTTGAAGTCCACCAGTTATGTTATATTTAGTTTCCGGATCTGATTGTAATGTTTGTGATTTAGGTTGAAAACAAACCGAAATTGCATTTTGTGTAGAAGTTAAGAAAATATCGGGAAAAATATTTGAATTTATGCTTACGAAATTATTCTTTAAATCGTTATCCTGAATTAGTTTATTGATTGATTCTGTTATTTCTGTGCTTGATAAAGAAATACTAGAAGGATTGTTTATCCAGGGAAAAGTATTCTTTTGGGCTTGATATCGTAGTGCTGCATACATAAATTCGCTCGTTACATTTCTTGCATTATAATCTTCACTTCTCAAACCTGGTTCAGTTTTTACTGATGGAAGTTGCTTGATGAAATCTCCGAAACCCTTAGATTCTTGTGATGGTGTTAAAGAAACAGATTGAATATTCGCCTCGCTTGTTTGATTTGAAACCATTGAAGGACGGTATATAGTCAAAAATAGCATAATAGCTAAACCGATTAATGGTGAGAAAAAAAGGAGTATAATAAGTGGCATCTCAAGTTTTCCAGGTGGAGAAGGTCTTAAAACAACTGTATCTGCAATCAAGTCGTGAAGACCCCTTTTCCTTTTAGTTAATCCCACAGCAATATAACTAATTAAAATCAAACTTGCAATAATTCTACCAATAAATTCTCGAAGTAGTACTCTTGAAAAACTTAATTTAGTAAAGTTGTTACGCAATACTTTTAGTTTTAATAATCTCTTTCCTGGAGTTGCACCAAAAAGACTCATAAATACTATAAAGTAAACTAAAACGCCAAGCGAGAGTATGGTTTCTTTATTATTTACAATAAATGCCTTACTATCTGGTATTAATATTTGAATACCGAACCCGAGAAGAATCATTATCGCTAACACTAATATCACATCAATATTATAGGCTAAAAATCTGATCCAAAAACCGGCATAAATAGGTTGGTTAAAATTTGATGGTGTCTGAGAAAATTGAGGAGCTTGCGGTTGATTACCCGAAGACCAGTATTCATTTAGCATAAAATAATTAGAACATGCTGAATCTAGATTGTCAATTTTTGTGAAGGTAAATGAGGTAATAGAATATCCTCAGTTGTTTTTACAGGAAACAGAAGGCATCTGATATTTCGGGTAGACTCCCTACCAGGTAACTCACTATTTTATTCCCTTGTATATATTCAGGAATATAGAGTTGAGTATGTACTTTAACATATCATTATGAATAATGGTATCATAATTATTGTGAAGAAATTGCCAATTGAAGTTCAAGAATTTATTTCTTCTAATAGCATAGCAACAATAGCAACTATCTCTAAGGAAAATGATTATCCTTATGTGCTTCCGGTATTTTACGTAACTGATAATAGATTTTATTTATATTTTGCTACTCATAAACAAAGTAAAAAGCTTGATAATATTTTGTCTCATCCTCATATCGGTATTTCAATTACAGATCCTACAAATTTAATATCATTGCAATTACAGGGAACAGCAACTATTGCCCAACAAAATCCTGAAATAATTCAAAAATTAATTACTATATCTAATGCAATGAGTGAATATTCAATGCCTCCTATAATGAAGATTAACACAGGTATAATGCAAGTTGTTACTTTTATTATTCATTGGTATCGTTTAGCACGCTACTCAGAAAAAAATGCACTTTTTATTGAGGGAACTTTAAAAAATCGGTCTTAGCATTTCTGGGTAATCTTATTACAATCTTCTTAGCGCATTTGGGGAGTAACAATATAATACAACTAGATCAGGACTGAAAATCGGGGCGGGGAGCGTGGGACGATGTTGGAACGTTTTACGCTCAAATTTAACTCTAAATCTTAATAGATTTTACCTTGCTACTATCACTCTGTTATTAAGGGGATATGACACTTGTCTAAATCCTACTCTTGCAATTGTATTTAAAAGAGCTGAATTATGCCTATTTGCATTCCCCCACAAACGAGGAGAATTAGAAATCTCTCCACCCATATTAGCAAAAAAATGCTGAAATGCTCGCTGGTAAAAATCTGGAGCGAGACCTGATCTTCTTGCTTCTTTGTATAATCTTATCCCAGTCGTAAGTTTATATACATTTTTATCTAAAACTTCAAAGTATTGAAAATCATCAGGTGGAGCTTTTGAAGCAATCCATATTATACCTCTTAAGTTATCTGCGGCATCTACAAGTGTATAAACGCTTTTTCCTTGTACCCGCCATTTATTATAAGCGTCTAGTGATCTAAATCGCCCTGTATCACCAGTATCACTTGTGTAAGATTGAATAGCAGTGTCATTTAGATCGTTAGAATATTCTATCAATTGCGTTACTTGGGAAGGAGTAATATCGTTCATAAAAAAATAAGGTGCCGTTTGTCTTTCAGATCTTAATACATCTAATTCTTTAACAATTGTCATAAGATTTGCTCTTTTCTAACTCTGAAACTGGCTTCTCCAATTAATCTTCTATTTCGAAGTTCATCCCCAGCATTTTTTAAATCTCTTCCATCTGAAATATGTAACCACATACTATCACTTGTATAATTTCTAGTTCTATCTTTAAATAAGCTTTGCACATCACCATAAAAAGCTCCAGATTCAGTTAATTCTGTTGCAATACTACGATTAACTACACAAATTCCAGTAACGGCATTATATAAGGGTTTCTCCTTAAAATCAGCTATAACACCGGCATCATTTATCTTGGCAACTCCTACAGATAAATTAAAAGGTTTGGTCCAAATAGTGATAGGTAAATCTTGGCGTCTATGAGCTTCTACCAAATCCAGAAGTGGAAGATCGGAAATAATATCACCATTTAAAATAAGAGCAGGTTCATTATCTGTAGTATACTGAATTAATGCTTTCCTTACAGCTCCAGCTGATCCATCTTCCTGATACAAATGAGCTATAGAGACTCCGAAATGTAAACCATCACCAAAATACTCTTGTATCCTATTGGATAAATATCTTTCAATAATAATAATTTGATTAATTCCAGCTTCTTTCAGTTGTTCTATCTGATATTCCAAAATAGGTTTTCCGTCTACTTTAACCATAGGTTTAGGAATATCTAATGTATGTGGACGAAGTCTAGTACCCTCTCCAGCGGCCATTATTATTGCAAACATAGTCCTATAGTATACATCCTTGTAGAAGATTTATCAACTTTCTGCTATGGGTTTATTTTGCTCCGAATGATGATCGTGTTGAGGGTGTTTTTCTTTTTGTAATATTCTATCTAAATACTATTTGATAAACTCTGGTAATATTTTAAAATACTCTTCTTGTATTTCGTCTTTCACCCAGCTCTTACTTAATACTTCTATATTTCCCTGAGCATTAATGATTGTATGACACGGGCTAAAATAAAAACCAGTTTTTGAGGCAACAAAAAGCCAACAAGGATTCCAGTGCTCTGATATTTCTGTTGCTATTTTTAATAATTCTGTTTTCAATAATGTTTCCCTATATTTCACCTCAACAAGAAAAACTTCTGTTTTGTTTTTATTGATTAAGACAAAATCCGGAGCTGAACGAATATTATCAAGAACTTTTTTTATTTGGACATGATGTTGGTATTGTGCTAATTCTGGGATTGTGTGTTCATACCCTATTGGGATTACTGTAAATTCTTCTGACTCTCTAAACATCTCCTCAAATATTACTTCAGTAATTTTTCCTTTAATTAGATTTCTAACAAAAAATGCATTCATAATTTAGCTTCACTTCCTATTCAATATTTGGCATCCATGCCATAGATTGAGTTTGGCATAAAAGCCATACTTTATCAACAGTATGGCGACAATATTTGGAAAACTGGGAATAAGAATAAAGGATTTAAGGAAAAAAGCCGGACTTTCTCAAGAAGAATTAGCGGAAAGAGCTAAATTGGATTTAACCTCAATCAGTGAAATAGAGAGTGGTTTGAGAAATCCATCAGTCAAAACAATACACAAAATAGCCCTTGCCCTTAAAGTTACTCTAAAAGATTTACTTTCTGATTAAAAGGAAGATATTTCCTAAGAAAAAACAAAAAGGATAAAAAAGAAAAAAGACGACTTTCTCTCACCAAAAATCCCAGAGGGTTTTTGGTATACTTTTTGAGTCTTTTTTCTTTTTGATTGACAGAATAGGATAAAGTTAGTATTATACCCTTGTTATTAAGTCTTACTTTTGTAAGATTTAGCACCTTTCATATTTGAATAGGTAGGAAGAAGGAGGCGGACACACTTTTTGCAGCCAAACAGGCCACTGCACCGAATTCAGTCTATATAAGTTATTAACCCATATATAGACCGGGACAAATAATAGGCCAACCCCTAACCCCCAAATAAAAAATTATTCCTCGTCTAAATCTTCAAAAGTTCGTGAAAGCGAGCTTTTGTGGAATTCTCTAAACCCATACAACAAAAAGTCAGAACTCTCTTTAAGGAGAGGTTTCATCGTGAGCTAACCGATAAGGAAGTTCACGAATGTTGTATGAGTTTGTTTTACCTGGGGAGAGCAAAAGTTCGCTTTGAGGCTCTCCAAAATGGCAGAAGAAACAAAAAGTAATTCTGTCTCTCAACCTGCTACCGCAAATCCCCTGTCGTCTCGCGACTGCGGGACGACACTATACTTGACTCTTAATATTAGATCAATTCAACAGGATGAAATGATCAAAAAGAAAAAACTTAAGATGAAAGGGAAATTATTTACTCCACTATCATCCCCTCCTCATTTTTGTAATACAAATCGTATTGCAGTTGCAAAGACAAGAAATGGTATTATAAACTCTTTTGAATTTGCTCACCTTGGGTGTAATTCTTGGAGATGCCCTACTTGTAGTATCAAAAAGGCTGCTTATGCTAAATGGTTAATTATGAATGTGGCGCAGTTGAATGATCTGTCATATTTTCTCTCACTTACGTTAAGACCGGATAAAATACCAAAAGAATATTTTAGTGATGGAGTTAATAATACTCATAGTTATATCACAAAATTATTTAACCTGTTTAGCACGCAACTTAAAAGGAAAACTTATCTCGTGTGGAATAAAAAATTAAGAAAGTATATCAAATTCTCTCTTAAAAATTCAAAAACAAAACTCAAATATGTTTGGGTAATTGAGTTTACTCCCAAAGGAATTTTTCATCTGGCCCATCTACATATTTTATTAAATAAATTTCTCCCTATTGAAGCGTTAAGAAAGGAATGGAAAAGGATTGGTGGAGGCCAACAAATGAAAATAGAACCAGCAAGATCAATTTCTGGGGTAAGTAGATATATAACAGATTACATTGCAAAAGGTTTAAAACAAAGTAATTCTGGAAAAGGTTTTATTAAATATTTTGAGAAAAGATATGCAATCAGTAAATCATGCAAAAGACCAAATAATACTAATTTTCTTTCTGTAAATAATTTATCAATAGAAGATAAAAGAAGATTTTCTAAAATCATAAATTCATACCTGGTGTATAATACCATTGATAAATTAAGCATAGAAGATAAAACATTTAATTCCCCTGCTCCAAATAATTCTTCATGAAATACATTGCCTACTGCCGTAAATCATCAGAGGAAGAAACAAAACAAATCCAATCCCTTGAAACACAGGAAAGGGAATTATTGGAGTATGCGAAAGAGAATAACCTTGAGATAGTAAAGATTTTAAAAGAAAGCAAAAGTGCCAAGACTGATGGAAACAGGCCTCTTTTTTCTTTAATGCTAAATGACATTAGGTCTGGTGTTACCAATGCCCTCTTGGTTCTTCATACTGACAGATTAAGCAGAAATGGCATTGAGTCAGGCCAAATAGTCAAACTGTTTGAGGAAGGGTATCTAAAAGAGATAAGAACACCCACAAGGATATACAACTCTGTCCAGGATATGCTCTATATGGATTTTGACTTTGTTTTTGCTTCCCATTACTCAAGAAACTTATCCCAAAGAGTAAAAGAAGGTGTTAAAACAAAGTTACTTAAAGGTGAATATCCTTCATACGCTCCTATCGGGTATGTAAATAAAGAAACAAAGATTTATCCTGATCCGCTGAGAGCTAAATATATAAAAACCGCCTATGAACTTTATTCAACCGGTGAGTATTCACTTAAACAATTAACAAGTGTTCTTTATGAACAGGGATTTAGGACAAGGATAAAAATTAACAAAGTCGCAAAACCAACAATCTATAGAATTCTTACTGATCCCGTGTATTACGGAGCAATTAGAAGAAAAGGAACAATCTACAAAGGGATACATGAACCAATAGTAAATAAATCCACCTTTGATTTGGTACAGGATGTTTTTGCTGGTAGAAATAGGTCAAGAAAACAAAAGCATGAGTTTACTTATAGGGATTTCTTATCTTGTGCAGTTTGTGGTTGTAAGTTAACAGCAACAATCAAAAAAGAAAGGCATAACTATTACTACTGCACAAATGGAAAAGGAGTATGTGAGGAACATAGGAAGTACCTAAAACAAAGTGATGTATATGATCTCCTTTATGATCTGACAAAAGACTTTAACCTAAAAGAACCCCTCGCTTCCTTGTCATTGGAAATGTATGTAGATGGACTCAAAAAACAAACGGGCGATACATGGAACAGTAGTGTCATTATGAGTAAACAGATTGAGGAAGCCAAACGGAAGCTGGATAGACTATTGGATATGAAACTATCAGAAAGAGTAAGTGAAGATACTTATGATAGAAAAAGAAAAGAGATAGAAAACCAGATCGCTAATCTTGAGGTACAGTTTAAAAACCTAAAACCTCAAAACATTGATTTTACTTTGGAACGGGTGGAAGAAGTGAAAAACAAGGCTTGTTCGCTTGCTTTTATGTTTAAAGAGGGTGATGACACTGTAAGACGGGATTTACTTAATTCCTTACTTTGGAACGCTTCTATCAAAAATGGGGAAATAGCGTCAGTACAGTATAAACTACCTTATTTATATCTTAAAGACCTTAACAAAACAGACGATTTAGAAACCTGGCGGTGGCTGGTTGACTATGTTGGAACTTACTATAAATATATTTGATGTAAAATAATTTTATGACAGATGAACTTATGACAATTGCAGAATACAGTGATCCCAATGAAGCCAATGTTGCTAAATCAAAGCTTACTTCAGAAAATATCTTCTGTTTCTTGGCAGACGAGGAACTTATGGAATCACCTACGCTTAGGACTGTTATTGGATCTGTAAAACTCCAAGTTAAATCTTCTGATGCGGAAAGAGCAAAGCAAACGTTGGACATAGAATAATTAAGTCTGTTTGAACCTAAAAATTGCGGGCAGGATGGGATGACTTTCGAACTTTTAACTGGTTTGAGGTTATAGAATATCCTCAGTTGTTTTTACAGGAAACAGGACAGCTATTGGCTATAATATAGGTACTCGACATTTCGGGTAGACTACCCCACCATCCACTTCACTATATCTGTTTCCTTGTGAGATTTTATCCGAACTGTCTTTGTCAATGTTCCTACTTGACAACTTGTACAACATCTTGTACTATATGGTCATATGACTAATCTCGTTGCTATATCAGATGCCAGAACACACCTGCCTGAGCTAGTTAACAAGGTTAATAAATACCTTGATAGAATCATTATCACCATCAATGGTCAGCCAAAGGCAACACTTGTTAGTGTAGAGGAGTTGGAATCCCTTGAGGAAACCGCAGAAATACTTTCTATCCCAGGAGCAAGAGAAAGGATAAGAAAAGGAACAAAACAGATTAAAAAAGGAGAATTTGTACCTCTTTCTGATCTGAGATAAAAGTATGCAGGTTATCCTCTCTAAAGACGCAAAGAAACAGTATGATCACTTACCACAAAGAGAACAGAAAAAGATCAAAAAGAAGCTTTCCTCATTAGAAGTTAACCCCCTAGCAGGCAAAAAGCTTTCAGGAGAGTTGAGCTTATATCGCTCCCTTCGTGTCTGGCCATACCGTATCATCTACACTATAAATGAGAGTCAAAAACGAATAGAAGTCAGTGATATTGAGCATAGACAGGGAGCGTATAAGTAAACTTGTTTCTGTAGATATTATCCGAACGTGGGTTTTGGTTGAGTAAGTGTATATTAAACGGGGTGCCCCTCATAGTTAAATGACAAGATGTGATAATTACTTAGCTTCTTGAAAAGTCTTCTGTCTCTGAAATACTGCATATGCGACTCTAAAAGCTGCCAAATCAATTTCTGTACTGGCACTTCCCAGGGGTCCCATTAAAGGACCTAAACTCCTTACTACTTTTGCTATATCTACATGAGAATTAACTGTCCCATCCATAATATGGTTAGCTAATTCAAGAAGTTTTTGCTTTGCCTCTTGATAAGTTAAGTGTTGGTATTCTATATGTTCTCTCACGTCTATCTTGCTAAAAGCAGCGCCATAATGATGACCAATTGCCATACCTGCAATTATTGCCTGATTAATAGTAGGTTCTGGCCAATCAATTTCTCTATTTGGTCCCACGAGTTTTTTACTATCTCCATCACCGCCACCATTTTGCCATATAATTCCTAATCGGCGATTTTCCATTGAAAATCCTCCCTGTGGGAATGTTTGGGGGGAAGAATCAGCTGAAACTATTTCTGGACGAAAACCGCTCATTTTAACCCTGTATTATATCATAATATAACAAAAATAGCGCCTTGAGAGGGTATAAAGTACATTTGCTCCGAGGGATGGAGACTATTCGAATCTATTGTTCTTCTATTTAACTGTGGGACTAAAACAAATCCGCACCTATTTCCTAAGCAAGATATTGGGTAAGTATTACAATCAGTTAAAAAATTAAAATATACTACTTTAATGGGATCTCCTAGCCATTATTTCTTACAACTCTATCAATTATCCTATACCCCACCAAAGATGCATGAGCGAGGCCAATCCCTAGGTATACTAATGCTCCTAAAGCTGGATCACCTGTTGAATGTATGAGCTGATATCCTAGGTAAAATCTACCTATCTCAACTGCGGCACTTGCACCTAGTTCGTAAATATTTACTGGAGCCTGGATACTCTCTACTGTAGCGTTAATGACTACTGCACCTATATCACTTCCGATAGCCACAATCGTTGGTCCGCCTGGGACGATAGCTTGGATAGCAGTACCTGCAACTGCACCACAACCTATTGCTAAACATCCCAATCTCCCAGGCTCTTGAATTTCTTTATTCACAATAGATCTATATTATACTTTACTATTACAATATAGACCAACAGAATAGGCTAAACTCCCAGTTCGACTCGTAAATGCCCCCCCTTGTTGACATATTCAGGAACAAAGAGATTGAGATAGATATAAGTTTGGAAAGGATTAAAGGTAACCTAAAGCCAAAACTATTCCTATAATTATCAAAATAGCTCCGCCTAATTCCTCGCTCCATTTTTCAACTGTTTCTCCCAATCTACTCCCTAGTTCCAAACCAATTAACGACATACTTATACTTACTACAGTTATTGTTAAAGCTGTTAACAAAAGTGACAGATGAGAAAAACTTAAAGCAAAACCAATAACAAGGTTATCAATACTAACAGCTATACCAGTAAGTAATAGATTATGAAATTTTGCCTCTTTTTTATGTTTGTTTATCTTATGTGATTTAATCTTTATTGCCTCCCAAAAAATAAAGAGACCGACCAGCACAAGTAATCCTCCGCCAATGTAATTTCCTAATCTATCCAATGATTTAGACAAACTGCTTCCAATTAAAAGACCAACTACTAACATAACAGCTTCAAAGAACCCAAAAATAATACCTACCCAAACTCTAGTTTTATGGGTTACTCCGCTTAATCCAATGCCTATTGTAGCTGCAAAGTTACTTAAACCCAGGGAAAAACCTAATAGTATTAAACCTAACATTATCTTAACTATTTCATATTCATAAATGAGAAATCAAGAGAGTTATTGAATCATATTTTTAGGATTGGAGCTCTGAGGATGGTATTAGCACCTACATTTGCTCACTTTAGCTATGGAATTTAACATATATTACTTTACATCACTATGAATTGAATTTAATATAAACTAATGACTAGTGAAACTTTCAAATTTAAAGATATCGAAGTTCCTCTTCTTAGTTTACCTCATCTTGAACATCCTATTTCAGAACAATCGCCTCCAATTCTCAAAGATATTGGGGAGAGATTAATAATTATTCTTGGCCAATCAGGTGCAGGCAAAACGTCTATAGTAAGAGAAGTAGAACGGAGTAAAAAAATCAAGTCAGTAAGATACCCAATACGTACAACAAGACCACTAAGAGAAGATGAAGTTGCATATCTATCAGAGACTGGAATAGTAGAAGATATACCAATGCCAGAAGAAGACCTATTAAAATTGCAAGATATTATATCCATTCGAGAAAGAAGGAAGAATTCGGGTGTAAATTATTATGCGATCTGTGAGTCTGATCTTATGGATGCATACAGGCGCAGTGTGGCAGGAGGAGATGAGACAAAAATACTATTAGTTAGTGGTGTCTTAAATGATGCAGTCAAGTTAAGAAAGAATCTTCCTCTTGCACGAATAGTCCATATCAAAGCTAGTCCTAGTGTAAGAAGGCAACGAGTTGATAGGGCAACTTTAGTAGATGATGAACTCAGAACTAATATTTTTGATGCTCTTGCTACCACCACTATAGAGAATAATGACAACCTCAATGATGCTGTTGAGGCATTCAGTGATTTTTTGAGTCAAACATATAAACCTTAAGATACATTAAGACTGTTTTATGAGATTCTTGCTCCCCCAGTGGTTTACACAGAATTGGATTCTGTGGATATTATCAGAACTGTGATTTTGATGAATAAATATCTATTATACTGATTATCCCTCACATAGCTTGCATTTTGTTTTTATATTATCTATTCTAGTAATAGACCAAACCCTTATATTATTAATTCTCAAAGTATGTTTCTTCAAAAAGAATGAAAAAGGCATTTATATATCTTACTTTCTTGACTTTCTTTCTTTTTTTTCACCCATCACCTGCTAATGCTATTACTCGACTAGATATCCAAAATATGATTGATACCTCAATAGCACCAATAAATAGTGCAATTAGCAGTTTAAATACTACTGTGACTAGTATTCAGATTGCCGTCTCAGAACTGCAAACAAGGGTATCAAGCCTTGAGTCAAATGTAGCAGCTATTTTTATTCGACTTACTTCTGCAGAGAACAACATTGGAGGAATTAATTCAAGATTAACTAGTGACGAAACAACAATATCCAGTCAAGGAGCTTCTATAGCAAGCGATGCGGCAAGAATTACAAATCTTGAACACGTAAACGGTCTTGATTTTAACCTGCCTCAATCATTTCAATCTACATTTTCTCCCTCAAGTAATACAATAACAATCTCCCCTGCCAACCTGAATCAAGCATGTAGTTGGAATGGCATAAACATCGCTTTTCAAACCGTTTCTCGTGGAATAGCACACCTATCAACCGGAGACGTTTTTACGGCTGGTGGTAACTGCAAAGTTATCACTTTTTCTAATATTTCTAACTTTCCTGCAAGTGGTACTACTTTCCCAGTCGATTTATTTTTCTTCTGGCAAGGCAAAGAAAAACAAACCACCCTCACTCTTACCGCTCCTTGATGTATCTATCGACTTTTTTATTAATTGTAAAAGATAACAAGATCGATCAGCTAGAAGTCTCAATCTTTTATATTTAACCTAAAATTTAAGCCTACAAGAAATT
>JACPZE010000011.1 GCA_016195685.1 Candidatus Gottesmanbacteria bacterium | reverse complement strand
CGGCTTTAAAATCTACTTTATTTAACCAGGCATTTTTTATATTGGGAATAATGACCAGAAGTAGATATCCCATCACATTGAAGTAGAAAAATCCCCAAAGGACAGCTAGTTGATACGGAGGGGATTTTTGGCATTTACCGACTTCAAAAAGTATCGGCCCTAGCGATTTGCCGAGTAATGATTTTGGTGCACAAAGGACTCCCACTCCAGAAACAAAAGGCTTAAAGTTGAGAGAAAAAGGAAGGTTGCCTAACAAGAAAAAAAACAAAAGAAACAAAGAGGCGGAAAAAGTTTTGTAAAGAGCATCAAACATCGTCATTTTGATCTGTCCGGAATCCTTTGCCGGGCCAGGATTGATTTGTTCCTTGTTTGTCAGGATGACTCTTTGCAAATTCACGTAAAAAAATACCAGTCCTGCAAGTACCATATAAATCATCCCATCCCAAGCGTTGGTCATGTACATAGATGCAAGTAGTACTCCCAAAAAAATAAGAGTTGGAAGCGAAAACGAAGTATGATTTTCAAATTCGTAAAAGATATTTTGCATCGTGCTGGAATTTTGCCTATCTGGTTGTTCCTGTTTTTTTCTGTTTGTGATGATATTTAAAAGCAAGGCGATAACCAACATGACCAAAGGAATATCAGAGACATGACCGTGTAGATCTGCTACCACGAATGAATAGATGGGAAATTCGTGGATAGTGAAGGGAATAAAACGTGTGGCATTCGGATACCAGTATCGCTCCGGATGAATCCCTGGTTCCAATTGCCAGAAAGGTTGCGGATTATCATTGGGATAGCCTGAAGTGAACACATACAGAGTATGCAAATTGCCGCCCAATGAAACGAGAAATGCCGCAAGAAGACCGACGATAATGATCTTTAAGTTCATCCGCGGATCCGGTCGTTCGCTGTCCTCTTTATTTAATAAATGCAATAAATTTGCTCCAATTGAAAAAGGAAGCGTGAATGTAAACGCAAAGAGGGTGGCTATCATGAGGTTGTAGGTGATGGCAGAATCCAGTCCAGATAGTTTGGTGAGAAATGCTGCAATATAATGGCCGAAATAATAATAATTTATGGCAAATCCCCCGGCATAATCCGGAGATTTCGTCAGCCACATATCCAATGGAGGGAAGTATGTAGTGCGCAGGATCGAATTCACAAACCCGAAATCCATGAACTTCTCCAAACTTCTTATAGATGGTTCGGCAGCTCTCACATATGACCAGAAAGAAAGTGCTGTGAAAAATAAGATTTCTTCAAAGATATACCAACGCCAGGGAACAGATTTTGCGTCGTCTTTATTTTTTTTGGACATAAGATACATAGAGAGAAGCGATAAGCCCAATAGGATGACGATAAGAGTAAGCTTCGTAAAAGGCAATAAATGCAAACTGCCTAGAAGCCACATGAGATATGAAGATATAAGGATGCCTACAACTTTGGTAAAGATGTAGCCTCGATCAATAAACTTGCGAAATATTGAAGTGGTGATAGGCAGAAAGATAGACCCAACTACAAATATAGTCAGCCACCAGATGATGACGGAAAAAGAATCAGACATAGTATGAAATTGTCATTGCGAGGAGCAAAGCGACGAAGCAATCTTTATTAATAGAGATCGCCACGCCCCGCACTTTGGCGGGGCTCGCGATGACAATAGGGTATATTATAAATATTTTCTTCTAGAATGAGAAGAGTGTATAATCTGGGACATGATAAAAAGAGTAATCAAAGTGGGTTTGGATTTCGATGGAGTAGTGGCTTACAATCCTTTTAGGATTATCAGACCGGTTGTAGCTTTTGTTAAAAGAAAAATATTTGGAGTTAACAAGCTTGAATTTTGGTATCCAAAAGCTCGATGGCAACAAATATATTGGGCCATTCTGCATGAATCAAGTATATTTCCATCAAAAGGTGTTGATCTGCTTAAAGATTTAGTCGATAAGGGCTACATTGAAGCCCATCTAGTAACAGCACGATATAGTTTTTTGGATAATCACCTTTACCGCTGGATTGATAGATATAAACTCCGGAAATATTTCAAAACTATCAATTTAAACAAAAATGACGAGCAACCGCATATATTTAAAGAGAGGATGATAGAAAAACACAAGTTTGATTATTTTATCGAAGATAACTGGGATATAGTGAAGTATTTACATACCAGACAAGAGACTGCCGGTAAGAAACACACGAAAATTTATTGGATTTATAATATTTTAGACCACTTTGTGGCGTATCAGCATAAATTTCCTTATCTTAAGAAAGCTATCGAAGCAATTATAAATCAGGAATGAGAATACTTTTTTTACTCACTTATTATTATCCCCATTGGACAGGACTTACTCAATACGCGCGCAGGCTTGCAGAAGGTTTAGCCAAAAAGTCATTGCAGATAAAAGTTTTAACCACCAGACATGAGAGCAGTTTGAAAAGTAAAGAAAATATAAACGGTGTCGAGATTTGCAGAAAGCCAATTTTATTTAGATTATCCCGCACGCTTGTTTCTCCCAGTTTTATTTGGGCATTTTGGGAAGAAATTAAGCATTCTGACAAGGTTGTAATTTATTTACCTTTTGCCGAAGTATTGCTGGCTTCTATTATCGGGAAGATTCTTAGAAAGCCTATTTATCTGGTTCACAACGGAGATTTAAAATTACCTGATGGTATAGTTAACAGATTGATAGAGAAATTTTATTATTTTTCAACAGAAATTGCGATAATTCTTGCCAAAGGAATTATCATCCAGACGCAAGACTACGGCAACAGTTCAAAACTATTATCAAAATATAAAAATAAATGGAAAGTGATTCTGCCTCTTTTTGAGAAAAGACATATAAGTAGCATTGATACTTCTAAATTAAAGACTAAGCTTTTTTCCAATAAAAAATACACAGTAGGTTTTGCAGGGAGGTTTGTGGAAGAAAAAGGATTTGATATTTTGCTTAAAGCAATTCCTATCGTTTTGCATCAATTACCAAATACTCAATTCATTTTTGCAGGCGAGACGAAAGTTACATATGAAGATTTTTTTAATCAGACTAAAAAATTAGTAGATAAGAATAAGAGTACTTTAATAATATTTGGTAGATTAGAAGAGAGCGAAATGCCCTCGTTTTATAAACTTTGTGACGTATTTGTAATCTCTTCAAGAAGCGATTGCTTTCCATCGATTGGAGTAGAGGCAATGCTTGCTGGAGTTCCTTTAGTGGTTACAGATATTCCGGGAGCTAGAGTCCAAGTAATGGATACGGGAATGGGTAAAATAGTAAAATCGCAAGATGAGCAAGAGTTGGCGGTTGGAATAATTGAAGTGTTAAACAATAAAGCAAAATATATTAAAAATAAAGAAAAGGCTATAGAAATATATGAATACCAAAAAACACTTGGCCAATATCAGGAACTTTTTGGCAAAAGAATTTGATTTTGAGAAGACAAATGGATTTTATAAAAAACTATTTAGTTTTTAATTTTTTCCACACACGTATCATAAATTTTCTTTGAAAGATAAAGAGATAGATCACAAAAAATAAAGGAAAATAGAAAATGAAAAGTAAGTGAATATTATAGATGTTGGGGAAGGTATTGAGAAAAAGAAGCCACAAATTTTCTTTTATATTTTCGGAAGAAAATACAGGTTGTCTCAACTGCTCAAAGGAAAACCGGTGTTCGCCGGTAACATTGGGAGCGTAGTTAGTTAAGTTCGAGTACCAGCCATTGTAAATTGACATTAATGACAAAAATATTGTAAGCAAGATTATTGCTGTCTTTATATTTTTATTTTTCATTAATAAGATAAAATTCCACCAAGAGGTTAGTCCGAGAATTAGAAAAGGGACTGCTGGTAAGAAAAAGCGTGTGTCATAATTATTAGCTGAATAAAACATGGAGTATTTTGATTGGATTATTATGATTGATAAAGATGTAGTGATTAATAAAATAAACAGTTTCAATCTCTTGATGGAGATAATAATCAGTCCAATAAATGCTAAAAATAAAGCTGGTGTTTGAGAAAATATACCCCTATAAGGATGTACTGTAGCCCAATAGGCACTCAAAGCATTTCTTAGATTTTCGTTTTCCCATATGAAAGGAGCAATTGTAGATGGAGGGATAGGATAATTATTACTAAATAAGTTGACCAATAAACTTGGTAACAATGGGGTTTGAAAAGCTGTGTATAGATTTTTCATGAAGTGGAACTTAGTATTTACTTCAAAAAAATAAGGATTGGTAAATAATTGGCCAAATGCAAAATAAGTATAAATACTATTAATAGAAACGGGTAACATAATACCAATAAGACCTTGAATAATCCGCTGACGGAAATTAGTAAACCTCATTTGTGTATTCAGATAGTATAAGAAAAGAATCGGTAACGTGACAATCAAAGAACTATCTATAAAAATGACTAATCCTATAAATAGTCCTGTCAAAAAGGATAAATAGCGATTAATACTATTTTTATGATTGTTTATCAATAAATATAATGTTCCCAAAAGGAAAAAAATTGAGAGTGGTTGCCGATAATAAACACTGCTATATTTCCAATGAAGAGTACCTAATCCAAATATTAAAGATGATAAGAGAGCAATATATTTAGATGCTTTAAGTTTAAGAACAATAAAGAGATAATAAATCACAACTGATCCTGAGCCAATAACTGCACTTGAAAGAATTGTTAAGACCTGGATTTTTGAATCAGGATTTATTCCTGGATGTAAACCGTTATATGGATCGTTAGTCAATGGTAAAAGAATCTTACCTATGAAATAAAAGGGAATTCCAAATATAGATTGGCCGAGCTGTCTGTCTGATAGGAAATGATGGTTATAATTTGCATAATCTGTGAAATATGTCCACTGTAAAAATTTGTCTATGAAGATAGTTTTTTCTTCAACTAAAGCTTTTGTAAGTGCGTATTGCGTCCCATCGGAACTATTCATAATACCAACGGTACTTGCAAAGTATATCGTGGTGAAAAATACAAACAACATCCAGGGGATAAAATGGGTGTGTTTCAAAAACCTTTTAATCATTTTTGAGTTAATAATAAATCATAATAATCAACCGGTTTGCTTTTTTTAAATATCAGTACTTTCGGATGGTCATAAACAGTGAAGGATTCATCACTATAATCATCTAAAAAACTTATTCCAGTTTGCGTACATTCCTGAGATTTCATAGCTACGATTCCATATCGTGCGAATGGTGGAGTAAGACACATTTTGATAAATGGGATTGGAAGGTTTGGTCTGGAAGTAAACTCTGCAACTTTTGTAAATCCGAGTGAGCCATCAAATAATGCCTGGTAATAGCGGGAGGTGATAGGGTATCGCTTCGGGACTGTCATAATAGAGCCGTAGAGTCTGTTGCTAGTAAGAATGATGTAGTCTACTTTTTTTAGTTTTTCATCCATATCTTTCCATTTTGCTTGATTATCTACTCCATATAATGGAAATTCTATGCCTTGATATTTTTCATGGATAAGATTTGTCTTAGGAAGACTAACAGGAAGAAAATCATCCCAGTGTTCTCCGGAGAGGGTAGAACCCACTGGGATATTTTCATAAATCCAATTTGATGCTGTCACACGTGAATGGGGGTGGGAATAGATAGAGATGAAAGATATGGGGTAGATCATGAATAGTATCCCAATAATCCCATAAACCAATGTACCAATTTTATATTTATAAAGAAAATAAGAAGCAATTATTGCGAGGAAGGGATAAATAGGTATGAAATAACGCATATTTTTCGCAAATTGTCCGCCCTGGTAGATAAACAGAAATAGAATCCAAAAAAAAGATAAAAATAGTATTAAGTATTTAGTATTTAGTATTAAGTATATTTTTTTCTTCGATATGTAATACATGATAAGTAATACGTGATACGTTATTGCAAATACAGATATAATTCCCAGAGGCAGTCCTAATCCCCACAAGATCATATTTTTCATCGGAAACAGGTAGGGTTTTGTAGTAATCCATTGGACTCCGGGGGGAAACCATCCATTCGGATCGTCAAACGATTTCAATTGTTTCCAGTTATCTAATACTTTTTGGTTTAAGGTGAAGTCAAAGAAATTTCCGTTGGAAAAAGCATAGGGTTGGGCTAGGCGGATTGTCAGATAACAAACAACATACAACAGACAACAGATAACAAAAAAAGACAGGAAATTTCTATTCGTGATT
>JACPZE010000009.1 GCA_016195685.1 Candidatus Gottesmanbacteria bacterium | reverse complement strand
GTTATCCGAGGTAGACGCAACAGGTGCAGAAGTCCGGGTTTTGGGCAGTCAGCAACCTACCGCCGGCAAAAATCTGACTTTATCAATTGATATAGAATTGCAAAAAATTGCAAGTCAGGAGTTAAACGGCAAAAAAGGAGCTGTTGTGGTGGAAAACCCCAAAACCGGGGAAATACTCGCTCTTTATTCATCGCCTTCTTTTGATCCAAACAGGCTCATAAGAAGTGATTCAGTAGAAGAACTTTTTGCCGATAAAGATAAGCCATTTTTCAACAGGGTCATTTCCGGTCTTTATCCGCCGGGGTCTACATTTAAAATAGTGTTGGCTCTCTCTGCGCTACAAAGCGGTGCGGTAGATAAAGATACCCAGTTTGAAGATACCGGTATATTACATGTAGGGCAATTTTCCTTCGGTAATTGGTATTTTCTGCAATACGGCAAAAAAGAAGGAATGGTAGATATAGTCACAGCCATCAAAAGATCAAATGATATTTTCTTTTACAAAGCAGGTGAAACAACAGGTATAGATACGATAAGCCGCTGGGGTAAGAAAATGGGGCTTGGAAGTACTTTGGGTATAGACATAAGCGATGAAGCAGCCGGTACCATGCCGGATCCAGCGTGGAGGGAAAAAATAAAAGGAGAAAGCTGGTATTTGGGAGATACTTATCATGTATCCATCGGGCAGGGAGATCTGCAAGTCACTCCACTACAAGTAAATGCTTGGACGAATGTCATTGCTGATGATGGGAAATTATGCCAGCCCTATCTAAATAAAGACAAAAAAAATATATGCAAAGATTTAGGGATAAAAAAAGAAACGATTTCTCTCATCAAAGAAGGGATGAGAGAAGCTTGTAGTCCCGGCGGGACTGGATGGCCTCTTTTTAATTTTGCAATTCCCGCTGCAAGTGATTCTGGAAAGATAAAAATCGATGGCATTGATTTTACCGATTCTCCCATCTCAACGATATCTGGTAAAAGAATGATTGGAATTTCCACGGCATGCAAAACCGGAACTGCAGAATTTGGAGATCCACAAAATCGTACTCATGCTTGGTTTACAGTCTTTGCACCTGTAGCTAATCCGCAAATATCAGTGACCGTATTAGTTGAAGGCGGAGGGGAAGGGAGTAACGTCGCAGCACCTATTGCAAAAAAGATTTTGGAGAAGTGGTTTAGTAGTTAATCTGTAAATTTCATTTGACACAGTGTACGTAAAAGTGTACACTAAAGACATGGACCAAGTTATTCCAGTGACTCAAGCTAGAAAAGATTTATTGCGCCTCGTAGATAAGATAGACGAGGAATATTCTCGGGTGGATTTGACTAAAAATGGCAGAGTGAAAGCAACGTTGGTGTCTCCCGAATATCTGGATTCATTGGAAGAAACTATTTATACGCTTGAGAATTCCATGAAAGATATTAAAGTTGCAGAAAAAGATATCGCTGACGGAAAATATGTTACACTTGAAGAATATATAAGAAAATTCAATGCCAGCAAAAAATTTTCTCCTGCCAGAAAAAGTAAGAAAAAGCTTAAATAAACTTCCTCCAAGCGTACAAAACCGACTTCCGATGATTTTTGTGGAAATTAAACAAAATCCGATTATGGGTGTAAAATTACTTGGGCGTTTAACGGGATATTATAAAGTGAGAATTGGTGATTATCGGATAGTTTATGTATTTGATATGAAGAAAAGCACAGTATCGATAGTGAAAATTGAACATCGTCAAGGAGTGTATCGATAAACTCCTCCATCCGCCCCAATCGCCAAAAAAATTCTGGAGAAGTGGTTTGGGGGTTGAAAATAATTATTTAATTAGATGGGTAAGATTAGACTTTGGTCAATTTCCAGCAAGTGATGCTTCGCTGTCAGCAAACCTAATAATACCAGGAACTACTCTACCATCTTCAAAACAACCAATGGTAAGAGCGAGAAGATTGTGAGCACTTTTGAGTCCACCCCGCAGATAGGCCTTTATCAAAGGATTATTAAGTCTCTCCCATGTTTCAGCATCAGAACAATTATCAAATGCCCTACCACCTGCAACAGCACCGTATTCAGTTATCACTTCTCGGATGGCATAATTGAAATATTTTGCATATAAACGGAATAATATTGCTTGTGTTGTGAGACTATCATTCATGCCATTCATATCTTTTTCCCATAAATTAATAGCAATTCCATCAAAATTTCTTGCTTGGGGACCACCAGCAAATTTATTTGAGGAACTTTTTATAAGTCTATCTAATTCTTGAAATGTAATCTTTATAAACACATCAGGTTTTATTCCATTTTGTCCGTCTATACTATGACTAAGCGCCGGAAAAAAAACCTGAAAATTTCTATAATTTGGACCTGACGCCTTATCAAGTCCCATCATAAAGCTAAATAATGATTGGGCAAATGCCTTGGGATCTGCCCCGCCTTTCCATTCATGGTTTAGATTAGGTTCATTACCAAAAACTATAATAGGTCTTATTGGAAAACCCTGAATGTCTTGCAGTGCTCGGGCTAGATTTTCGCCCATTTTTTCGGCATCATCTGCATTAAATTGTTCCCAATCTTGTGTGTCAGTGTAGGATGTTGCGACACGTATAATTGGGTATTGACCGCTAGCCTTTAAATCTAAAAGATTTTCGCGAATGGAGGAAACGTTTCCCAAGAGAAATGACTTGTCATAGATTATGGTTCTTGGGCTATAAATTTCTTTAACTACGTCATCACCTGGGTTTGCACAGTTAATATTTTTTCGTGTTGCGACATAATCTTTTTTGGAAATTGCGCTGCCTCCGTGGGATCCTATATCCAGAAGTTTACCGTATTGTTGATTTGGTGGAATATACGCACAATCTGACTGTGAAACTGAAGTTTGTGGTGTGCCATTATTTGGCGGCGTAGGACCACAAGCTACGATAGCAAGTGCCAACACTACGGCGCTAGCTAGAACAAGAGGATATTTGCGTCTGGGTCTTATCATGTCCGCGGCATGAATTATTCCACGGCTAGAGTCATTTAAAAGTTGTAAGGCCTTATCAACTAATGTTTGTTCAAATAAGCCAGGAGTGCGTTGCATTTCCAGTAATCCATAACCGGCCCTATCTACCATATTTGCAATTGATAATTTTGCTCTACTAAAGATTTCTACAGGAGATGCTTTAGTTTTTGGATGGGTATTTTCTTTTACAGGAATAGGTGTTGCAATATTATCTTTTCTTCTGCCATAGTGATGAAGTTGTCTCCATACTTCTTTCTGCATCTCCAGTAAATCCATCCTTTCATATACATCGTGAATTCCAACAGATTGTCTTGCAGGTTCCGTGTGTCGGAAAAGAGTTACATTAGG
This sequence comes from Candidatus Gottesmanbacteria bacterium, assembly GCA_016195685.1. GTDB lineage: Bacteria > Patescibacteriota > Microgenomatia > 2-02-FULL-39-11 > 2-02-FULL-39-11 > JACPZE01. Next base: position 26,699 of record JACPZE010000009.1, on the reverse strand, counting down.
AGTTCTACTTTCTTGTGGAGTGGTTTCTAGAAAATGAAGCGTCTGAAAATGATTTGGAGGCAATATAAAATCAGGTGCGACCCGAAATTCTGTCATTTGATTTGATCTTCCGGTTACCAGTGCTTCTTTTGCGCTTTGCATAATCAACAAAAAATAAAATACAAACCTGCCCATGGATAACAGGTTTAAGTAAATTGTGAGTATTATAAGACAGTTGTAAGGTTTTTTACAATATTTAAGGCAAAATTGATTTGGTGAAGTTTATAAATGAATTCCAAAGATTGTTGATACTTTTTTTTGCATTCTCCACAGTTTTACCCACATCTATCAAAGGCTTTGGCGTAGGTGTAATTGTGGGAGTGATCGGATTTTCTTCATTTCCGGGGGTAGGATTTTGGGTATTATTTGACGGTTTTCTTGTAGGATTGGAGAAGCTCATGGTCGGAGGAATGTAATAGGTGATAGGCGGGCCGTCATCAGAAGATGTTGGTCTAGGTTGTCCCGGTTGACGGGTAGGATTATTCTCATCCCGAGGTGGCTGAGTTGGGTTTTGATATGGTGAAGATGTAGGGACAGAATTTGTAGGAGAAGTAATTGGTTTGAGGGATGATTTTAATTGTTCTATAAAGCTGGTACAAGCAGCCGAATTTCCATCTGCACAAGGTCCTCCGGAATTCCCCAAATTTTTGGGACCAGGAAGGGATGGATCTCCCTTTCCTACCGCCGGTGATTCCGCTCTTAGATCAAGAGAGCCATAGACCCACCCAGTGGGATCAATAGCTGCATCATTTAGTAGTGGATCAGCCTCAACTTTTCCGACATAATTATCACAGAAATCATTTGGTCCACAGGTCTTATCACCATACCAAATAAGATTGTATGAAAGGTTATTTGTTTTGAGTTTAGCAACTTCACTAGTCCACCAATCCACTTGTGTCACTGCTGAACCGCTGGTAAATATATTATTTGTGATATCTGCACGAGCACTGGTTTTATAATTGGGAGAATGAAAAAACATTACATTTGCACCGTGGAAAAGATTATTAAATATTTTTGCCTGAGCATTTTGCCAAAGCATGATTCCGCCAAAGTTAAATCCTACAAAAATATTATTTAATATTACAGCCTTAGAACTTCCTACAAGAGAAATGCCCCCTTCATCGCATCCGTCCATTACTCCGTTTTTATATACTATTGTAGAATCAGCTATTACCATACCTCTTTTCTGAAACTCTTTTATCCGAAGGCCATCAAATGTAACATTACTATCTAAAACACAGACTCCGGCTCTATTCTGATAGGGATCCTGATAAGGTTTAGCATGACCCTCACCGTAAAATGTGACACCGCGACCGATGATAGTAATATTTTTCTTTTCTATTCTTACAAAACAGGTATCAGAACCTCCCTTTTCATTTCCTGTGTATGATCTATTAGAGTTTATAGGAATTGCAGTTCCACCTAAGTAGCTGCCAGGTGGTATAGTTATCGTGTCGCCATCTTTTGCAGAATCAATCATAGACTGAATGTCGGTTATACTTCCTTCTTGAGGATACAAAACAGTATTTCCGGCGGCTTTGGATCTAGTGCCAGGTGTTTTTTTATTGGGGATTGATAAAAGAACAGAAAATACAGCAATGAAAATGATGATAAAAATCAGCAAAAATACTTTTTTCAAGGTAAGATCACTAGAGTAAATTTGATCACACTGGAAACGATTTTGTCCCAAAAACTTTTTGCATCATTTACCGTTTTCCCGATATCTATAAATTGACCCGGAGTAGGAGTAGGTGTAGGCGGTGATCGGGTTGGAGGTACAATGATGATATCATTTGGCGGACGTGTGGGTCTTGGGTTGATAACAACTCTGGTAGGAATTTGAGGGGGAATTGTCGGTGATGGATTATTTACAACAGGTGGATTTGTTGGTTTTGGAGGATTGGTGACTTCTGCAATTTGAGTATCAGTTGGAGTCGGGTTTTCCACTACATCTGTAGGTACAGGAGGATAATCTATTCCCTGCCACCAATCGAGTTTGCTTCTGGGGTCTAGAAAATCTCCGGTATCTCTTATAACCACCCGGATTTCACTCGCTTTGGCTGTGCCAATCACTTGCTCATTTGATACCGCGGGCAACTCTCTTCTGCCGCCTTCATTGGTAGATCTGTATAAACCAAGAAGACCGGGATCTACGGTAATTTCCTCAATCTGTATAGCATATCCGTTTTTTATGCCGATGTTATCCTCTCTGGTATATTTGAGAGTAATACTGTTGTCATCGGCATAAATGACCATTGCATTATACTCAGGGCTTATGGGGTTTCCGTATACTGGAGGTACTTTTATAGACTCTCCGTTTGAAGTTTGTAAACCAATCATTTGGACCTGTTTTACTCCTGCCGCTGGATCATCCGGTACAGGCATGGGGACTCCTTTTCTTCCAGTTTTAAAATCTCCGACCCAGCTGTAAATCCTATAAAGAGAAACTATGGTAGGCCGGCCGTCTAGCATCTTTCCGATTTGGGGAGTCTTTTCTCCCATTTGTCCGGAACTTAGATCAATAGGATATTTTTCCCCATTGGTAGATACATGACCTCTTATACTCAAATTTAAGTCAGGATTATTCTCAGCTGGAGGATCACCAGAGGGATATCCCTCCAAAGGATCTATAGTTCCGTAATTACCAAGGGGTTTAAGTACCACCGTATTTTTCCCAAATGAAGTTAGCTGATGTGATTGTTGAATACCAAATATTACAAAAGGAAGGAATATCAAAAGAAATAAAAAAAGCAAAGGTTTATGAAAAAGCGTCCAGAAAAAGGTATGTCGATAATGCCGAATTTTCTTTTTTTTCATGCGGAGATCTATTTGTAGTTTATTGACAATCAGATTACTTGTCAATCCAAAAAAGTAGAAAGAAATTTTGTATTGATACATAAAAGCAAGTAGAATAAAAATGTGACTACTGAAGATAAAAAATATTGGTTGGGGTTTTCGGCTTTCCCTGGAATTGGGCCACTCCGTTTTAAACTTTTACTTAGTTATTTCTCAACTGCTGAGAAAGCATGGAATGCAGATGTGAAAAAATTACTCGGTACCGGATTGGGGGAAAAGCTGACAGCAAAATTTGACCATTTCAGAAAAACCTTTTTACTTGATGAATATATCGAAAAGATTAAAAAGAAAAATATAAAGATTATTATTCTACAAGAAAAAATTTATCCCAATCTTCTTTTTCAAATATCCGATGCCCCATTTCTATTGTATGTGATGGGTGATATAGAAAGTTTGGATTTGGATAAAACTGTAGGTGTAGTGGGTACCAGAAAAATCACTCATTATGGTGAAGAGGTAACTCGCAAATTGACAGAAGGGTTAGTTGACGCCGGGGTAACAATTGTATCCGGTATGGCATATGGGGTAGATACCGTGGCTCATAAAACGGCCGTTTTAAATGGAGGGAAAACGGTAGCCGTACTTGGTTGCGGAGTAGATATAATACATCCCAGAACTAATACAGAACTTTATTGGCAAATTGTGAAAAAATACGGGATTGTAGTTTCAGAATTTCCTGTGGGTATGTATGCGGATATAGGTTTATTTCCAGCGAGAAACAGAATCATAAGCGGATTATCATTGGGGACTTTGGTTACGGAAGGCGCAGAAGATAGCGGGGCTTTAATCACTGCCAGATATGCAGCAGAACAAGGAAGGGAAGTATTTGCAGTGCCGGGTCCGATCACTTCACAAATGTCTGAAGGTCCAACAATCCTTTTGAAACAAGGAGCGAAATTGGTGACGGAGGTAGGTGATATTCTTGAAGAGCTTAAAATAAATCCAAAATCTAAATTACAAATTTCAAATAAAATCCAAAATCCAAATTTTCAAAACTTAAATAAGGAAGAAAAAATAATACTGGATCTTTTACAAAATGAAAGTTTGCATTTTGATGAATTGGTGAAGAAATCCGGAATATCTGCTTCAAAACTCGGTAGTATTTTAACTATGATGGAGATGAAAAAACTTATAAAAAATAACGGCGGAAGTAACTATTTTATAGAAAATTAAGGTGGTGGGAAATTCCCTTCCATTTAATTGTTATTTCAATAATAGACAAAATGGACCACGTAGTCTATATTGTCAATGATGAATAAATTGAATAAAGTCAAAAATAAAATAAAAAGAATAAAGAAAACCCATATAGAAGACCTTCCTATATCAAAGCATCTTGAATCTACAATAGATGAGATTGCCAAATCACTTGGGAAACAAATAGATAAAGAAGTATTTAATAAAAAGCATGCCCATTCTGCAGAGATTCTCAAATTAGTTGGAGCAGGTGCATTACTAGCTACGTCAATTGCTATACCTAATTTACCCATAATATTGAAACCATTTCTTATGGACGAAAATAAATACGAAGCATGGAAGCGATTTAATATTCCATATCTTAAAAGAACTTTGGAAAGACTTGAACGGGAGAAGTTAGTACAGATTAAAGACACTAAAAGTCATCAAATAGTAGAAATCACACAAAGAGGTAGAAGAAGAATATTAAAATATGCTCTTGACGAGATAGAAATCAAAAAACCAAAAAACTGGGATAGAAGATGGAGACTCGTTAGTTACGATATTCCCAAAAAATATACAAGTCTGCGTAAAATATTGCGAGAATATATTACTAATTGGGGTTTTTACTCATTACATGAAAGTGTATATCTTCATGCTTATCCTTGTGAAAAGCAGATGGAATTCTTGCGGGAATATCTGGGATTAGGTGAATATGTAAGAATTTTTTCCGTGTATAGAATAGAAAATGATACTCTTTATCGCGATTTCTTCGGAGTTTAAAAGTATATCAGATTCATGACAAAATAGACCACGTGGTCTTATTTGTCAGAAATCATCTAGTAGGAATCTATGGAATCAATGAAAAAAAAGATTATTAAAAAAATAATTAAGAAGAGGATTTATTTCGTAAATTGGTATTGGTAATAGGTGGATAGATGCCAAGACGCTTTCCAGTTATTATCACTTTCCAAAAAGTCGATCTTTGTACAACCCAAATTCAGCGCATCTTCTATCACAAGTAAATTTGAAAATACTCCCAGTCCAGAAAAATGGCTCACGTCTACTCCGGCATTTAGTGCATAATAAGTTTTTTTATATACCAGACCAAACTCCACTGCTTCGATCTTTCCGTTGATTGTAGTTGTGATTAATCGGACTTTATAATCTTTGGCGTTATTAATAAGACTTCGGAAAACTTCTTTTCTTCTCTCATCCTCAAATGCAGATTGTTCCGATGGTTCATCCGGATATTTCTTGCGAAAACGCTCGATAGAAAGTCTAAACATTTCCTCAATATTTTCATGATCTTCAATGTTGATAATTGGATCGTAATGCATGATACGCTTCCTATCTCTTCTCAAGTTGTATCTTTTTTTCTTTTTCAGTTGCGAGAGGAAATCATCCAAAGTATTCACTTGGGATAAATCCAGAAAATATTTCTTATCTTCCTCCAGGGCATATCCCGGATACTCTTTTAAGAAATCATAAGAGGGAAGAGGTTTGATACAAGCCAGTTCAACCGGTTTTGGACAAGATAAAAGCAGAAACGGAATTATCTGGGGATCTTGTACAAAAAAAGTATTATCCTCAGGCCAGTTACTGCCAAACCAGGTATATTTTTCAAAATCACTTGCTGTCTTTCCAAAAGTCGGAGTAGCGTTAAACCAAAGCGGCAAGACTCCAACAATTTCAGATTTTTGGTAAATGGAAAGAAAATGCGGCGAAAACTTATATCCTTGGTAAAACGCATCTCGAATTTCCCAAAGGTCAAAGACAGATTCATTGGGAGAAAACTTATTCCAGAGGTTGTGACATTCAGTGAGATTTTGGGAGATTTTTATTTCCCATTTTGGCGACGTTGAGGAAATTTGGTTTTCGGGTAAAAAATTATTTTTAACCAATTGAGTATTTAATGCTGTAACTTTGAAAGAATTTTTTTTACTGGCAGGCACGGTAAATAAATTGAAAATTAAATGTTAAAATTTTTGTATTACCCAATACAAAATAAGAATAAATTAATTATAAATTTTGTCAAGAGGTATTTAAATTTTCCAAGGATTTATTCATCTTTAAATCTTGACAAGTGCTGTAAAATGATTTGTTATGAAAGATATGCCAAGTCTAGTAATAGTTGAAAGTCCTACCAAAGCAAAAACTCTTTCCCGTTATTTGGGTACAGAGTATCGGATAGAAGCGACCATGGGTCACATAAGGGACTTGCCCGAGAAAAAACTCGGGATAGAAATAAAACCCGCCTCGATTCGCGGAGACGAGTCGACGCGAGGCGGGCAAACAACAAAATATAAATTTATTCCCGATTACCAATCTATTCCGAGTAGAAAAGAAAAAATTTCAGAACTAAAAAAACTGGCGGATGGAGCTGAAGTGATATTGGCGACAGACCCCGATCGTGAAGGGGAAGCGATTGCTTATCATATTGGTCAAGTGCTGGGAAAAAAATCTGCTTTAAAGAGAATTGTATTTCACGAAATTACAGAATCTGCTATCAAACATGCATTGGCATCTCCGAGGGAACTGGATATGCAACTCGTGGATGCCCAGCAAGCCAGAAGAATTTTAGATAGGCTGGTGGGTTATAAATTATCTCCGGTTTTATGGAATAAGCTTGGTAAAAGATGGCTTTCTGCCGGAAGAGTCCAATCTGTGGCTGTGAGGTTAATAGTAGAACGGGAGAGGGAGATTTTGGCTTTTAAAGCAGTGGAGTATTGGGTGATAGATGTACAATTACAAAAAACTCAAAACGAAACAGGAGAAAATATTATTGCAAGACTGGAGAAAATAAACTCTAAAAAAGCGGAAGTTGTCAATAAAGAACAAGCAGATAAAATTGTAGACGATTTAAAACAGTTCCCATACAAAATATCAAATATAGAAGTCAAAGAATCGCGTCGGTATCCAACACCGCCTTTTACTACTTCTACTTTGCAGCAGGCTGCTGCCAACAGATTTGGGTGGACTGCAAAAAGGACTATGAGGACGGCCCAAAATTTATACGAAGAAGGTCATATTTCTTACCACCGTACAGACTCAACAAACCTATCCTCAGAAGCTATAAAAATGGTCAGGGACTATATATATAATGTATACGGGAAAAATTATCTGCCACAAGCACCCAAATTTTACAAGACCAAATCAAAAGTAGCCCAGGAAGCCCACGAGGCAATCAGGCCTACCGTCATACAAGAAATTACAAATTACAAATTACAAATTACAAATAAGTTAGGTCGGGATCCCGGAATGCTTTACGACCTTATCTGGAAAAAATTCGTGGCTTGCCAGATGAATGAAGCAGTGGTAGAACAGACAAATGTGGAAATACTAGCAAAGAGTATTAAATCTGAAAGCGTTGGAGAAGTTTCAACTAATGTTGAGTCTGAAGATAGCAAAACATATTTATTAAAATCCCAAGGTGAAAGGATGAAATTTGACGGATGGATTGTACTTTATGGTGAAAAACTGGAAAAAGAATTGCCGCCTCTTGTTCAGGGCGAAGATTTAAATTTCATAAATATTTTACCCCAACAGAAATTTACCGAACCTCCTGCTAGGTATACCGAAGCCACTATTATAAAAGCCCTTGAGGAGAAAGGTATCGGCCGGCCTTCGACATATGCTCCTATTATTTCCACCATCCAAGACAGAAAATATGTAGAGAAAATTGAGCGCAAGTTCAAACCGACTGATTTGGGATTTGCGGTGAATGATTTTTTGATTAAATATTTTCCCGACGTTTTTGATATAGGGTTTACTGCCAGGATGGAAGATGAATTGGATGAGATTGCTAACGGCAAGATGGAATGGAATGATGTCATAGGTGATTTTTATGCGCCATTTAAATTAAAAATCGATGATGTCATGAAAGTGGCTGATAGGGTGAAAGTCGATCTGGGTACTACAGATGAGAAGTGTCCCGAGTGCGGATCTGTCCTGGTATATCGACTTTCAAAATTCGGTAAGTTTTTAGCCTGCAGTAATTATCCTACATGCAAATTCACCAAAAACGTCATAGAAAAAGCAGGAATCCCTTGCCCCAGATGCAAAGGAGACATAGTAGTAAAAAAAACGCGTAGGGGTAAACAATTCTACGGCTGTAGCAATTACCCCCAATGCACTTTTGCCGCATGGAAGAAAGAAGACATAAAATAGTGATGAGTTACTTAGACACTTGGTTAGTTGGTAGATAATCATTATTTCTACGATTATTCTAAGTAACAAATTAACAAAGTAACTTTTTACTGTTATACTATTATTGATGACACGATTCCTGCCTGTTTTATTTTTGCTTTCTATAGTTTTTTTTCTTCTTATAAAGCCTGTTAATGCTCAGGAAAAAGTTGATACTTCCAATGTGTCTAGCGGGTTAAATCCTCAGGGTGGATTTGAAGATTTTCTCAATAAAATATTGTCAAATAGGCTGGATAATATAAACAAGGCCTCTTTGCCGTATGAAGTAAGTGGAGATATTGCCCCTGTCGTTGATGTTGGAGGAAATACAAAAACAGTTGATACGAATAAACCGGATGAAAAAACTAGGGAAGCAGGAGGATACACGATAGCTGCTGCTACAAATTTACCCTGGGAAGTTGGAAAAGTATCTCTAAGCTGGACAGATATTTTAGTCGGCATATTGGATAAGGGAAAGCTTCTTTTAAATATAGGCAATGAAAGTGCGAAGAACTTTGCTGCTTTGACGATTCCAGATATAAATAGTGCAGTAAATACAGTGCAGACACAAAAAGTTAATCCTGTGCAAAATTCTATCGCACAAAATACCTCAAATTCCACCAATGTTTTAGGATCTGCAGACGATAAAAACAAAAATCAGGAAAAAATGATGGATATATCATTGCCTTTGGTAGAATGCGCCAATCTGCCGTTTGTTCTTTGCCAGGATAAACTTTATAAATAATTTTGTATATTTGCTTCCTTAGGATATAATTAATCCATATGGAGGAAAAACCAAAAAAGTGGGGAATGTTTCTGGTAATCTCAGGAATTTTATTAGTAATTGGAGGAGGACTATATTTATTCTTAGGCGGAAAGCAGAAATTCATCTCGCCCATACCTGCGGAACCAAGTTTCAAAGTCATTTATTACACTCCGACACCGGGTGAAATTACACCTACTTCAACCCCATCTGCTACACCCAAAGTGAAGGTAACGCCTACGAAGGCGCCATCACCTACAGTTACGGCTTCTTCTACGGTTACTCCAAAACCATCAGCTACAATTGTTCCGTAAAATGATATTATAGATTTGTGACCCAAGAAATTTTCTTATTTGATACCCAGCTTTTTATCTTCATCAACCATCTCCCGCATAATTCAATTCTTGATATTTTTTTTGGGATTGTTACGCTCGTTGGTTATTTCGGAGCGATCTGGATTTTTATTGCAATATTTTTATATATTAAAAATAAGATAAAATATAAAAAAATGCTTATATCCGTCATTTTAGCCTCCTTTTCATCATTTGTTTTAAGTGAATTGATACTGAAAAATTTGATTCAAAGGCAAAGACCCCAGTATGAAATAAATACAACAATTCTTCCGTTTGATTTTTATCATTCATTTTCATTCCCTTCAGGACATGCGTGTATTGCTTTTGCGGCAGCATTAGTCTTGAGTAAATATAATAAACAAAAGAAATGGCTCTTTTATTTATTAGCTTTTCTAATTTCTTTTTCGCGGATCTATCTGGGCAAGCATTATCCCAGTGATGTATTGGCGGGGGCAATTTTGGGTTTAATTATCGGGAAATTATCATTCAAAATTACTAGTCAGATTATGCCAAAGCCCTTATCAACCCCCGGGGTTGAAAAAAGAGGCAAATCTTGATATGAGTGAAAATATAGTAGCATTTGATGTAAATCAAACACAAGCAGTCACTAATTCTAGGGGGACAAAAGTCCTGATGGTGGTACTTTTTCTCATTTATGCTGCATTGATTTTTACCACAATCTCCGGAGGAATATTTTATTTTATATATAAAGAAATCTATGAAAGGGATAGAAAAGATTTATTGGAAATGGTTCAACAAAAAGTAGCAATTATAGAAAGTTTATACGGGGCCATTGGCACCATTGATAATTCAATGCCGGATTGTTTGGTAAAAGGGCGATTTTATTACCCGTATAAATTAGGGAAATTATGCCAAAGCGAAAAAAGAGAAATCTCGTGTAAATACACGGATTTGAGTTTGGTAAGCCTAAAAGAATTAAATCCATACCTTGAAAGCGTCATAAGCGAATTATTAAATTGCCAAACTGAATCCGCAAAAAGTCGAAATGAAATGACATTATAGGGATTTATACATTATGATTAAATTAAATGCAGCGCAACTACGTACTCAGGAATCGGATCCAAACGTCATAAAAAAAATAAAAAAGAACCCCATTTATATAGTATTGGATAATGTTTATGATACCTATAATATAGGTTCAGTTTTTAGACTTGCAGATGCGCTGGCTTGCAAAAAAATATTTCTATGCGGGTCGACTGAAACTCCTCCAAATCCGAGAATTAAGAAAGCTTCAATAAATACTTGGAAATGGGTTGATTGGGAATATAAAAAGACTGCTGTTGCTGCGATTAAACAATTATCAATTAACAATCAACAATCAACAATTGTTGCTATTGAGCAGCATCCCAAAAGTGTTCCACTTTCGAAATTCAAGCCGGAATTTCCACTAGTAATAGTAGTAGGCAACGAAACCTATGGAGTATCTCCGGAAGTTTTGAAAATGGCAGACAAAATTGTGGAGCTGCCGATGTTTGGAATTAATAAGTCGCTTAATGTAATGGTCACTTGCGGGATAGTGCTATATAGAATCGTGGAGTTTCTCTGACGATTTACCAAAGGTGTCCTATCTGATACACCTCTAAGGTGTACAGACGCATATCTTAGGTTTTACAACAAGATTTATGATAGCTGGTTCTTATAACCACAAATTTATTTATGATTATAAGGACCAGGTAGTTGTGAAGATGCGCGATAAGCGTGTTGATGCAAAACTGCATCGCGGGCAAAAACTCACTTCGCAACTACCTGAAGATCCAGGAGAACCAAAAAATGGAGAGAGGAGGGATCAATCCCCAAACTGGGGTTTGTCGATGGACATAGTGTTAAACCCCACTTGGGACAATTGCTTTCCAAACGCTTTTTGTAGATCCCCAAAAATTACATTTATATCCTCTCTACTTCCGCTGTCAAAATCGGGCTTATTTAATTTCGTTAACGACGAAACCACTTGTTTCGTCGCCAGTGACACCACCATGGTTTTGTGCGATTCGTCATCCCAGAATTGGGATGTGAGAGAGGCGCGAGCCGGATATTCTCCTCCAACCCAGACTCTTGGCAGTTGAACTATTGAACCATCCCTCAAAGTACCTCTCAAGTCCCCCACATAGATCCACCAGCGTGTCTTTATTTTGTGCTCGCTAAAATTTGTGGGGAATTCAAAAACGCCTGGACCGTAGTCCCAGTGCGTTCTTGAGGCGGTCACAACTTCCAGTACCTCGTTCTCCTGGAGTGTGACGCTGCTGGTTTGACTCGCGATGGTTTGAAGACCAAAGTAACTCCCCAGGCTAACGACGAGAATTACCGCGATCACGAGTACTAATGGACCTCTATTTTCGTACATGACATCCTCCTGAGGTGTCTTTAGCAGACGCCTCTATTTTTTGGTTTACGAACACCGATACAAGGGTAGCGAACCCTTCGATATTTACTTACTTTTCTCCTTTTTTGATTTTATTTTTTGTTTCTACGACGTAGGTTGTGATAGCCATAAAGACAATTTAGGTTATCTCCATAGTTATCACACCTACATCGAGATTTTTTCCTGGACCCTTTATTAAAGAGCAAAGCTTTTAGCTACAAGCCAAGGACTGCAAAAAGTCCGGTTTATGGCTAAAAGTACCCCCACATTACTACACCCTATAGTATTTGTCAAATTGGATAATTTCCAATTGACAAAAAAAAAATAAATTAGTACTCTTAAGGAAAGATGAAATTTCTGCCTGCCCGAAAGTATTTGCTGTGGATTTTTTCCCTTGTCTTCGTACTCTTTTTAGTCTTTAATTTATCTCCGGGTTTCTTGGGTCATTTTACCGTTCTTGCGGATGCTGGTGCGAAAACACCCAAGTTGGGAGAGGGTCCTTCTGCCGCTGATTGGCAGTTTGATCCGGTAGTGACTGAGGTAGGTAAAAATGCAGAGCGGGCAAGACAGCTTCTCTGGTGGGTTTTTAATTACCCTGCAGTGCATACAGCACCCGTCTTAGCTACGTTATGGCGGTTTTCGCTGACGATTGTCTACGCATTTATAATTTTAGTCATTGTCGCTTTCGGAATAACTTATATCGTATTTCGCAAAAGAGTATCATCGGTAAATATACCCCCAATTATGGTAAAAGTCGGGGGCATACTTCTTTATGCTACGTTTTCCTATATTATCATTTTGGGGCTTATCCAAATTGGCGAAGTCATGATGCAGTTTTTTATCAACAACGTCGGTGGAAAAGACTTGTTTAATGTAGTTTTTGCCGGAGCGGGAAATGCAGAAGTAAACTACACAGGTTTCGTAGGTTACCGAGACGTAAATCCGATAAACCAGGAAATGGTCAATTCCTCACTTTTTTTAGTCAGGCTTACTTCTTTAACATACTATGTCATGGCCATTATATTAATACTTCGGACTATTATATTATGGTTTCTTCTGATAATCTCTCCATTTTTAGCGCTTCTTATGCCTTTTATATTTATAAGGAATGTGGGATGGATTTGGATAGGCGTATTTTTCCAGTGGCTTTTTTACGGGCCGATGATGACTTTGTTTTTAGGAGCACTGACTCGCATCTGGGTGGCGGGAATACCATTCCCTTTTCATTTCGACAGGGTGAATACACCCGCCGGGCAGGTATACAGAACCGCCATAAATATCCTCTACGGAGGTCCGGCTCAGGTACTTTCAGCCGGAAATTCTGCCAATTATATCGATACATATGCAGAATATGTGATTGCCCTGGTCATGCTTTGGACATGTATCATTTTACCGTGGTTATTACTTCGGATATTTCGAGATTATTGTTGTGAAGCTATTATGGCGGCAAATTCGACGCTTACTGCTATCTTTGACCGTATTCGCCAGATACCTCCTCCGCCTCCGCCTGCACCTGCTCCTACATCCACTTCTACGGCGGGTATGGCACGTGAACTTCCATTTAGGCAAAAGGTGGAAGAAAAAGTCCAACAGGCACAAAAAGAAGCGATTTCCAACCTTCGCGATATTTCTGCCGCCAATACGGCCGAACTTGCCAGGGCTTTTGATATGTCTGTATCTTCGCTCAAAGACGTATCCAGGCTGGAGATGGATAAACTAGCCTCCGATAGGACAAGACAGAATTTACAGAAGATGTCCCAACCTTCCAGTGTAGCCTCATCTTCTGAAAGAGAGAAGTTTGCTACCTTGAAGAAAGAATTGCAGACTAGAGCAGCAACCGGTGATATTGCCGCCTCTGCCATGCTTGGAGCAAGTGAAAGGAGTAAGGAAACACTGGCAGCTCAAATTGCCAATGCATCAATCATGGCGAAGCGTCCGTCTGTAGCGACACCCGTGACCAAAGGTAAATATGCGCCGACTGTCGTAAGAAAACCGGTAACGGTTGCCGGTAAAGAAGTCCAAACGCAAGTATCTGTGGAAGATTATGAAGAAGTGAAGAAAATGTGGATAAAACATTACCGCGAAGCCCCTGTTCCTACTACAGATATTATAACAACCAGAGAAAATTGGTTGTCTGAGGATGCAAAGAAACTTACCAATGTTTCCAACATGTTAGCCAGCAGCGATCCGAAAGTAAAGCAAAAAGGATTGGAGGAAGTAGCAGAATTGTTACCTTTCCTTATGTTGGGAGGCTTCTCGGATTTGGAAACCCTGACTTATCTGAAAGCCAAGCTTGAAGCAGCCAGACAGGTACAGACTGAGCTTGAGATTAAGGAAAAAGCAAAGGAAGAAGTGAAGGCAGAAGTCAAAGAAGAGGAAGAAACTCTTTTAGATGTCGAAGGTAAAAAGGCCGAGGAGAAGAAAACAGCAAAACTGACGGAAGAACAAGCAATGGAATTTCCTCAAGAAAAAAAGGATCCGGTAAAACCGGCAGATGCGAATTCGCCTCCGGAAAAAACTGAAGAGAAAAAATAATCATTGATTACGGATTGACAAATGATCGTTGTTTCTTAGATAATGGATTTAAGATGAAATCATTCACAAAACTCCCTCTTTATTTAGGATTGACGGTTTTAGTATTTTCTATCATTCTTTCCGTCGTCAAAGTCAGCAACCAGCAGGCTTTTACTTCCACAAAAACCAGGGCAAACACTTCTTCGGCTAGTTTGATATTAAAATATTCAACTGGGAATTTGGTAAGTTTACTTTTGACTTCGGACAAAGATGTAAAAGGGGTAGATGTGACTCTTAAGTTTAATGCAGATAAGATAAATATATTACCATCAAGTCTTTCGGGCGGTCCTGCATTTATTCTATCCGGAGGGAATATCGGCCCAACTAATCTTTTTACTTTTTCTGCAATTGCCAAAAAATCGTCAACTACTGCCGGGTTAGTGGCATCTTTTGCCGTAACTCCCAAGTCTAATTCTGGCAGCACAAATGGAGATCTACAGTTTGTCGACAGTGGTACGGCAGTTATAGATAAAGCTTTCGGACAAAATATTTTGGGCCAAACACAAGGAGTGAAATTTACTATTTCAAAATGAAAATCTTAGGTATTTTTGTTGCGTTATTAATTGCCCTTTTTATATTTCCCAAAGGGATTGCTTTTGCCACCCGAGCATCTCTTCTTTGTACCCCTGGTAGCGGAACATATAATATAGGCGATACTGTAATTCAACCATCGGGCAAATCACTTTCCATGCAAAAGCGGCCGGCCAGGCACAATTTAACTTCGTCTTTTTCCAACAATACGATGATACGACTATCGCAGGCGGAGCAGCCAAGGTATGGGGGAAGAAAACAGAAGGGGGCAGCATATCCAATATCCTGACAGATGTGACTAATTGTATATATGTGATAGGTACTGCTCCTACAAGTCCTCCTTTGACTCCAGTACCTACTACTCCGGTTGTGACTGCACTTCCCAGGTCGGGCACTACAGAAACGACCGTATCTTTTTTGCTTCTTGCCGCAATTTTTATAACCGGAGGACTCATTTTTCCTCTTATCGTAGTAGACAGAAGTTAATTAGTTTCTGCAAATTATGATTTTTCATACACTATCAACTGTTTGCACGCCTGTTAGATGCATGTTAGATTAGAATAAATGGAAGCTTCGGGTAATAATGCCAATAATCAAGTTTTAGAAACGCAAGCTGTTCTTCAACAGAAAGAAAACAAATACGTAGGTTTTTTAGGTAGAATATTTGTACCTTTGGTTGATATTGTTTTTATCATCATTTGTGCCAATATTTTCCGCCACATTGTATTTTTCTTATCATTACATGTAATCTTTGAAAAAGCATGTCCTATATTCGAGTTATCAGATAAGGTTTTTTTCGATGTTTTTCTTTTTGGTACATATGCGGTTTATTGTTTTATTTCTTATGTTTTCTTTGGGACTACGCTTGGAAAATATATATTCGGGTATAAAATAATTGTTTCTTCAGGTTCAAAACCGTCTGTCGGAAGAATAGCCTTACGGGAATTTATAGGCAAAATATTTATTACAGGCAGTATAGTATTAGCTTTTTTCAATATAATTAAATTATTTTCTTATTTCCAAATATTTTCCGGTTTAACAAATATTCCCGTCATTAGCATAACTCTATTATTATTAGCGATCTTTATTATTTCTCTCTACTGTATTCCATTTTTTTTCACACCAGAAAAACAATTCCTGCACGATATCATTTCCGGGACATTCATTATTTCTGTAGGATCTTTCAAGACTAGAATTCTAAAATTATTTGCTCTATTCTTTATAATTCCCTCTCTGGTGATTGCGTTTCAATATCTGGTTAATATGCATTATCTTACAACTATTTATAATCAGGAGCAAAATGAGAAAGACCTTTGTTATTTTGGATTCAAACATCCGGGAATAAGTTATGATAGGGAATTGGAACCGGATTTTTCCCTCACCAAAGATCTTTCCGCACTTTCAGATGCCTATCCGAAAACAATTGATATTTTGAAAAAAAAGTTATCTGCTTGGGATCCTGATTTTGTTATAACAAGTATAACAACCTCAAATTCTAGTGAATATAAGTTTATGGTTTATTCGCCACAAAGAAAGTCTGTTTCTCAATATAATTCACACAAATCTGACTTTGGATACACTGTTGATACTTCCGGAGTGGACGATTATCATACGGCAACCTACGATAGTTATTATGAAGGAATTTCCAGAGAAAAACGTATTCCAACAGCGGACTTAAAAGAAGTAATAGATGTTTGTATGGAGAATATTTGGAAAAAGAACGAATTATCACTAGTTTCTTGCGATTACAGTTTGTCTCCTACCTTTTCTTTTGGACAAGAAATTTATTGGAACTGCAGATTTCAGAAAAATAAAGACTCCATTAATGATTACATTTGTCTTGTAGATGCTAATTCAGGAAAATATAAGGAGTGGCAAAGGCAAAATATATTTAGATTTCTCAATAATTTGTAATATTACGGTCAACTTTGTACCTATTATTTCTTCACCTTTTTCATGACGGAGCTGTATTTTCATATTGACACTCAGGGTTTGGGATGTTATATTAAGAACTGAATTTACTTTTTGTTGAAAAACAAATGAAAATTTAACTAGACCAAGAAGATACAAACCCGCTTCTTGGCGGGTTTTTTGGTCTTTAAAGCACTTTGACAATTCATCTTTGACAACCAAAATGTGGTAGGAACTTTTTTTTGAGAGTTTGATCCTGGCTCAGGATGAACGCTGGCGGCGTGCCTTAGGCATGCAAGTCGAGCGGGCCCCGCAAGGGGCCAGCGGCAGACGGGTGAGTAATGGTAAGGAATCTATCCCAAAGTGAAGGACATCTCGTCGAAAGACGGGGTAATCCTGCATATGGTCGTAAGACTAAAGGGCTTAACTGCCCGCTATGGGAGGAGCCTTACTCCTATCAGCTAGTTGGTGGGGTAACGGCCTACCAAGGCTATGACGGGTAACTGGTGTGAGAGCACGACCAGTCACAATGGCACTGAGATACGGGCCATACACCTACGGGTGGCAGCAACCGGGAATCGTCGACAATGGACGAAAGTCTGATCGCGCGACGCCGCGTGAGGGATGAAGTATTTCGGTATGTAAACCTCTTTTGCCAAGACATCGAGTCTTGGAGAATAAGCATCTACTAACTACGTGCCAGCAGTCGCGGTAATACGTAGGATGCAAGCGTTATCCGAATTTATTGGGCGTAAAGGGTCGCGTAGGCGGCTTACAACATCTCATCTTAAATAGCCTCGCTTAACGAGGTCTCGGGTGAGAGATGGGTGAGCTAGAGAGATGGTGGGGTTTCTGGAACTTTCGGTGTAGCAGTGAAATGCGTTGATATCGAAAGGAACACCAAGAGCGAAGGCAGGAAACCAACCATTTTCTGACGCTGAGGCACGACAGCTAGGGGAGCGAAGCAGATTAGAGACCTGCGTAGTCCTAGCCGTAAACGCATGAGTGCTAGTTACCCCGTCGTAAGACGAGGTGACGTAAGTTAACACGTTAAGCACTCCGCCTGGGGAGTACGGTCGCAAGGCTAAAACTCAAAGGAATTGGCGGGGACCCGCACAACCGGTGGAGCATGTGGTTTAATTCGAGACGAAGCGAAAGACCTCACCACGGTTTGACATGCTATCGTTTATCGATCTAGAAACAGATTGAAATCCGCAAGGATGATAGCAAAGCTGCTGCATGGCTGTCGTCAGCTCGTACCGTGAGGTGTTCTCTTAAGTGAGATAACGAGCGCAACCCTTGCCCCGAGTTAAATTTGTCTCGGGGGACGGTCCCGATGTATATCGGGAAGGAAGGTGGGGACGACGTCAAGTCAGCACGGCGCTTATGCCGTGGGCCACACACATCCTACAATGGCGAAAAACAATGAGTCGCAAGAGGGTGACCTCAAGCAAATCTCTGAAATTTCGCCTCAGTTGGGATTGGAGTCTGCAACTCGACTCCATGAACTTGGAATCGGTAGTAATCGCGAATCAGCAGGTCGCGGTGAATACGTTCTCGGGTCTTGCACACACCGCCCGTCAAGCCAACAAAGTCGAGAGCGGTCGATGTCGCGTCTGACGCGATGAAGCCGAACTCGGCGATGGGGACTAAGTCGTAACAAGGTATCCCTACTGGAAGGTGGGGATGGATCACCTCCTTTCTATTTTTTAATCGCACTTAGTTTTATTATTTGTGTGCTAGTTTTCTGTCCTACCACATTTTGCTTGTCAATTTTTGGCAATCAGTAAAAAAATCCGTCCTTTTGAGGGCGGATTTTTTGTGAGCTTGACAGGAATCTTAGTAAGTAATATAGTATAAGTATTACTTATATATAAAGTATTACTTTCATGCAAGTTATTACTACCGTTACACAAAAGGGACAAATTACTCTACCAAAGCAATTCAGGGATGCTGTCGGTATAGATAAATACGATAAAGTCATCGTCGAGGCTGGAAAGGATCATATAAAAATTAAGCCCACCTTTGATATATTGGATATTGCCGGAACATTTCACCCTCGGAAGAATAAAGGTAAATCTGTTTTGAAAGCGCGTGAATATATGGAAAAACACTATAAAAGAGTTTAAATGCAATATTTCATCGATACAAATATATTTCTTCGCTCTCTCTACAAGGAAAATCCCAAGATTTTTAATGAATGTGTGGATTTCATAAAAGCAATAAAAGAAAAAAGATTGGATGCATATACCGGGACAATAATTCTTACAGAAGTTGTATATACTTTAAAATCATTTTACAATTTTGAGAAATATAAAATAATTCAAGGGTTGCAAGGAATCATAAATATTAGCGGTTTGAAAATTTTGGATAATTATAATCAGTTACTTGCATTGGATTTATACGAAAAATATTCCATTAAATATGTCGATGCTCTTATTGCCTCAATGTCTGAAGTTTATGATAAAGAAATGATAGTGGTTTCATATGATCGTGATTTTGATAAGCTTCCGATATTAGCTTTTACTCCGGGAGAAGTATTAAAAAGGGAAAAATTATACAAAGTAAAATGATCAAAAGAATTTCTGAGAAAGAACTATTCAAAACAAAGATTTTTACGATAAAGGAACTCGAGTTAGAATTGGATACCGGCAAAAAAGTGACGCGTCAGATTTTGGATAAGGGTGATACCTCACTTATCGTTCCTATTAATATGCATGATGAGCTTATTATGGTAAAAGAATATTTTCCGGCAATAGATGAATATCAATTGGGTCTTCCCAAAGGAAGGGTAGATCCTGGATTTGACCCCGCCGAAACAGCCAACAAAGAATTGCAAGAAGAAATTTGTTACAAAGCACTTAAACTGGAGGAGATAGGAGTGCTTACGATGTCCCCGGGATACATCACCCAAAAAACTCATGTATTTTTGGCCAGGGATCTTGTAGAGAGTAAACTTCCGGGAGATGAAGATGAGGAATTGGAGATAGTTATACATCCTTTTGCCAAATTCGAAACGCTTATAGCACAAAAGAAAATTACAGAAGCCCGGATGATCGCGGCTCTATATATGGCCAGGAAATTTTTAGCATTGTAATGAGTGCGCGCTCATGGAATCGAACCATGCACCTCTTTCTTATCAGGAAAGCGTTCTACCAATGAACTAAGCGCGCTTATAGAGGCTCGAGCGAGAATTGAACTCGCGCATAGCTGTTTTGCAGACAGCCGCGTTACCACTTCGCCATCGAGCCATTAATAGTCAGACTTACCGCGCTTGTCCTAAACGTAGTGAAGGATTTCCTCTTGGCCACTGCGCCAAGTCAAACTTGGCTGAAACGTTGACGTTTCGCCGGTATTTGTAATTTTAACAGAAAAGCTAGGATTTAGGCAATATCGGTATATTTTGATTTGCACAAATTTTCAGTAAATGTTAGATTTAAATAAAATATGAATAATAAATATCACTTATTGATTTATCTATCAATTATAATAATTTTTTCTTTATTCATTACTTATTTTTATTTTATTACTACCTCTAAAATAAAATTCCTGGATAATCAATTGATTGGATTGATAAATCAAAAAAAAGATATTCAACAAGATCAACCAAAAAGTAGATTCGAGATCATATCAGATGAAGAAAAAGTGGTGAAGGCATTATCAGATGCTAAAGTAAAAGAAGAGGTGAAGTTTTTAGATAATTATAATAGTTGGCCTATATATAATTCCAAGATGGGTATTAAATTTCGATACCGCAAAGTTTAGGTTGTGGTGGACAGGCCTTTTGGAAAATAGTGGAAGATGATATAAGAATATCAATTAATGATTGCAATGGTTTTTCGGGTGAATTTGCTGATACACCGGCATATGAAATCAGAAAGATCAGTGGACAAGAAGCCAAAGAGAGAGGGTTTGAATATCCAAGATTATCTAATTGTTTACAATCAAGTGCTCAAGCTGAATATATTTGCAATGATATATTTGGAATATTATATGATGATAAAGAAGGATATGGAGGATGGTCAAAATATTTGCTAAATGAAATACATACTTCCGTGAAAGGAAAGTTCACATACTTTAAGTTTGTGTTGCATAAGCTAGATGATTTTCCGATAGCTATAGATAAAATGATTTGGTCGATAAGATTAAATGAATATAAAGAAAATTTTTAGAAGACGCTGATTTTATAACTGTACCTGGATCTGTTCTCCCTTTTTGGCTTCACCGGCGAGTAGCTTTTGTGCGATTTGATCTTCGATGTTTTCCGTTATCGCCCGTCTCATCGACCTTGCCCCAAATTGCGGATCAAAACCAAGCGAGGCAATTTTCCTGATAAGTTCCTGATCTACAAATAGTGATATCTCTTTGGGCGAGAGTCTTTTATTTAGATCATCCAGCATCAGTTTAGCCACTTCGCGAAGTTGTCCTTCAGTCAGAGGAGTAAAGACTACGGTAGCGTCAAAACGGTTCAGAAGTTCTGGTGAAAATATTTTCTCTTTCTGTACATATTCGAGCAGTTCTTTTTGCAGATCAGCCGCTACTATACCCTGATTTATCCTTTCCCTTATAAACTCAGCCCCGGCATTGGATGTGGCGATGATGATATTGTTTTTCGCAAAGATTTTTCTGCCTGTGGCGTCTGTAATATATCCTTCATCCAAAAGAGTGAGGAAAAGATTGTAGATTTCCCGATCTGCCTTTTCAAACTCGTCCAGAAGGAGGACAGAAAAGGGATTATCTGCCAACTTTGACGTAAGTTCTCCGGGCGAACCGCTCCCTGCACTGCCAATTAGCCTTTCCAGCCCTTCTTCTTTTTGGTATTGGCTCATGTCAAACCTTATTAACTTTTCCACCGAATTAAAATAAACAGAAGCTAATGCTTTCGCTGTCTCAGTTTTGCCCACCCCTGTTGGGCCTAAGAAAAGAAAAGTGCCTATCGGTCTGTTAGGATTGCCCACATTTAATCTGGCTCGTCTTAGGGCTCCCGCGATGACGCGGATTGCTTCTTCCTGGTTTATGATCTTTTCGTGGAGAAGATTTTCCAGATTAGTCAATTTTTCTGCTTCTTTTTTTTGCAGATCTCCAAGAGGCATATGCATTTTTTCTGTAAGAAAATTGTCGATATCCGGAGCAGTCAGTATATATTTCTTTCCTTTGGTAACGAGATCAACGCATGCTTCATCCAGTAACTCGATAGCCTTGGCGGGGAATGGAGTTTGGGTGATGTAGCGGTCGGCATCATCGATAGTTTTGACAATTGCCGGATAAGTGATCGTGAGATGATATTTTTTCTCAAGGATCGGCGCTATGGAAATCTCAAGTATTTCAAGCATTTGCTCTTTTGGGAAAGCTTCCACTTCGACTTTTTCAAAAAGAGGGGACAATGTAGAGTTGGTTTGTATGAATTTATGGTATGCAAAAGGAGTGGTGATACCGATGACGCCGATTGAGCTTTCGGCAAATTTGGAAATCACATCTGATAGATCAATCCGCCCTTCACCCTGACTTACAAATTTGTCTATTTCATCGAGGCAGATGATGATGTTGCCGGCACTACTTGCTTCAGCTAAAAGTTCCTCCGCCATGCCCTTCACTTCCAAAATGGAGGGTTTAGCGGATATAAGAGCGTGCATATTCACAGAAAGTATTCTTTTGACTCCCAAGGCCGGCTGGGCGTGTCCTGTGAGTATGCGGTAGGCTAAAGTTTCCACCAACAAGTGTCTGGCGACCCCGGGCTCTCCTGCGACAATGACGTTATTAGCCTCGGTTTTTAAAAGTACCCTTTCTATGGTAGAAATTTCCTCTTCCCGGCCAACCAATAGGGGAAAGGCGGGTATATCGTGCGTCAGGTCATGAGAAAGCTTATCTAGCTCCACGGTATAACCATATGCCCAATTGTGGCCTATGCCTTGCAGATTTTTGATCCTGGGAAGATCCAGTATAAGGGATGGTTCTTTCTTCTCATACAACTTTTCAAACCAAAGTGCGGTCCTCATTACATCTTCGCTTTTGAGATTGTTTTGATCTAAAGTAGCTTTGAATGATGGATAAATCTCCGCCATTTTATAAAAAAGCTGAGGGAGAGTAAGGTGAATAAACTGCGATAAATCAAATTGTGTTGCATTGACAATCGGCGGTGTGAGAATATTTTCCCCGTCCAATCCTAAGTGGGAAAGGATGAATTTTCCCATCGGTTGTTTGAAAAGTAAGTGCATCAATCTGCCAGGATCATTTCTTGTTATCGCGAGAATAAACAAAACCTCCTCTTCCTTTTTTGGTTTTTTTGCCAGATATGAAGGTAGAGTAAGGATGGGTATAAGTGGCCAGACGACAACAGGTACAAGCCACAGTACTCCTACAACGGTCATGAGGAGCAACCCGTAAAAGATGGTCATGGTTCGAAGAATCGCTCCCAAAATTCTGGAAATTATGTTAAAACTGAGAGTTCCCAAGAAATCATCCAGATGAAATCCTCTTTTCGTCTTCGTTTGCTGCCTGTGCCAGGGAGCAAAAAGTGTTTTTAGGTGCAGGGGAATGGAGAAATAATAAAAGGGGAAGAGTATGAGATTGCGCCAGAGAGTAAGTATCTTCGGCCAAACCTCTAAATAATGCCAAGTAAGATAATTCATAGGCAGTTATATTAAGAGTACAAAAAACAATACCTAGGATCAAGAGGGGATTGTAATATTACTTGCAGCCTTTTTTCACGTCACATTTATGGATGGACATAGGAGAAAGTTGATTTATCATCCGATTCAGACAGGAAGATACATCTACAGGAGTAGCTTGATTTTCGATATATTGCTTCATAATATCTTTGCAGTTTGATTGAGAAATCTTATTTACTGATCCTGAAGTGTTTGGTTTTACAATTATATACGAACTTAATTTAGATTCATCACCTGTAGGGGAAGTTCCGGTGAAGTTAAAAGTATAATTGTGTGAGTAATTTATGGGTGTGAAAGTAAATGTCCAGGATTCTCCATTGCCGTTTTTCTGAACCTGTGCTCCATCGACAGAATTTTCCAACTTCAAATCAAAAGTAAATCCGTCAGGCATTTTAAATTCAGGCTTGATTTCGGATCTAAATGTTTCGCCGCCTGTAATCGTGTTACAACCATCTGATTCAGGTCGATTTGGATTACAATCAAGTTTTTCTACAAGCTGAAAAAGGGATCCGCTAGATGAATTTGCATCTGTCACATTGACAATCGCATAAAAGAATGCGTCTTGTAGCGTACTATTGTCCATACCTCTAAATGTAACTGTGTAATTACCTGTTTCTCTGGGAATCCAGCTAAATAGATACGTTTTGTTGCCACTGGAGTCCTTTAAAGGTAATGGGTTTAGCGTCATCCCTAAATTCTCAGCGAAATTTAAAGGTACCCCATTTTTAGAAACTCGATCGATATTCACAGTATAGTCCAGATTTGGAGGCAGTGAACCGACCGGATTATCAGCAAATATTTGGAATGAATATTCATTATTTAAAGTAGCTTCTCCATTTGGGTATTTTCCGTTGATTGGATCAAAAATATTTAAACTAAAGTAATAAGAAGGTGTTGGGAGTGGATTTTCTTTTGGTCCGGATGTATTTTCGTCGGCTACCATTTCTATTTGGGTGAATGAATAATATGGCGCACCGGCAGCATGGATTTCTATAAGTATCCAGTGCTGACCGGATTCAGTTGGTGT
This sequence comes from Candidatus Gottesmanbacteria bacterium, assembly GCA_016195685.1. Classification (GTDB taxonomy): domain Bacteria; phylum Patescibacteriota; class Microgenomatia; order 2-02-FULL-39-11; family 2-02-FULL-39-11; genus JACPZE01. The sequence goes on along the minus strand of JACPZE010000009.1, from coordinate 2,236 downwards.
CCATGTGATATTGTAGCCTTTTCCATTGGTATCATAAATATCTATAGGTATAAGAGGTGATAAATTTATTGATGGGCTTGAATATGCTGAAATTTTATCTATGGCAACATTATTTGGATTATTCAGATTCACGATGCCATGAGTCGTATTGTTTACCGTGGGCGGCTCAATAAAATATATATTATCTACTGTAACGCTATTTACCGGATTTTGAGGTTCTAGTTTAGGTGATTGGTTATCATTTAAACCGCTGTTTTCCAGAGTTTTATTTAGAGTATCATCTTCTGAAACATGACTGATAAAAGGAATACAACTTCCACGTCCTTGATCACTTATCACCTGGGCCCATTGATTCATCAGATTTTGGTCATTGGGATCTCTCCATTTAGCTTGTTCTTCTGCATTTGCACACTGATGCCATCCAGTATCAGTATCGCATTCCCAATCGCCATTCTTACAATAGGACACGCTATTGGCAGCCTTACTTTGGGTCTTTGTCCTGGCTTTTTGGGCGGCAAAGGTGCCGGCGACTACACCTGAGAGCATCACCGCCAGAGAGACGATAGTCAGAAGAGTTGCAATTTCTCCTTTTTGACTACCAAATCTTAAATATTTAAACACTCGCATAGTTTAATTTATTGTCAGATCCAGATCCGAAAATATTAACCTATTTTTAAGGTTATTCCCGCCAGATGCTAGGACTGTTTTCACTTTATCTATAGTGATGGAAGTTTTGGGTGTTTTTTCTGTTGCAAGAAAAGAAATTATAGCTACAGTTCCTGTTCCTTTCGGTATAAAAACAGAATTTCCGGAAAGTGTAGCGATGCCGGTGATCTTTATGAAGTCTTTATCCATTTTCGTGGATGGGTAGGTTTTGAAAAAATTGCCGGGGAAGATTTTAGCCACTTGAAGGTATTTCGGGTCAAAGTTCACCACAAAGTCAGCTGCGTCTAAAGTCTGATTTCCTGTAGCAAGATTTAGAGTGACTGAGATGTATTTGCCTTTATTAACGGTATTTTTGACTGCGGTGAGTGCCAGGTTTATAGGAGCAGGGGTGGGAATACTGGGTGTTTTAGACTGTGCCTTCGCAAATTGCTGATGTACGTATTTATAGGAGGCGGTAAATCCGATGAAAAAGAAACTTACGATAAGTAAGGTAATCAGAACTTTTCTTCCAGTTGAGAGTGGGTTGTTTACGGGCACGTCTTATATACAATATATGTAATAAAAATGTCCTCTGTCAAGGGGGAAATGGGTCATTTATTCTATATCAAAAGATACTTCGCATTTGGGATCGCTGACTGATCGGTTTCCATTGTTATCTTCAAAAAGAACATTCACTTGAATATGTTTTGGTTTTTTACTATTCCAGTTCAGATCAGGTTTATCTATATCCGCAAAATTTATAGATATCATATCCATCATTAATCCACCCTCACTATACTTATGAGATATTTTGAAATCTTTTTGTGCGTCAAATCTTATATTCATCGGCATACCAGAATCCGATGCTATATTGTCTAGGTTTAGGAAAACATAGAGAAACTTAATAACATTCGGATTTTTTGTTTCAGATATAATATTAAGTAATTTATTATTTGACAATACGCGTCCTGATAATTTAACGGATTTGCAATTACCAGATTGTGAGTTAGAATTACTAGGTTTTTGAGTGGGGATGAGTTGTTTAGTGATTTTGGACTGAGAATCTCTTTGATTTTTACTTAATAATATTACTGCCAAAAACGAAACAACAAGTAGAAATATGACTATAAAAATAATTATTTGTTTTTTGGAGAGTTTCATATTTTATTATGGATATTTAGTCATTACCATATTCTGATACCCAAGTTTTACCATCCTTTGTTATCTGTGTCTTACCGTCTCCTATTGAGGTAAATGTTGTTGATTTTCCATCTTCATTTGTAAATTTGACAGATTTTCCATCAGCAGAATGATCTTCTGTCGTACCATCAGTGTATTCAAACTTAATGTTACCTTTATCATCAACAGTTTTTTGTCCAACAACATTGCCCTTAATATCGGTTATTGCTTTGTCTGGATCTATTGCTTTAAAATACCTCCCTTTATTTATACCTCCACCGAATAGTACTTTTCCATTTGTTATATTTTTATTATAAGTATCTACCGCTTTTTTGGCAGCATCCTTATTTGGAATATCTTTATAACCTACACCTCCTATGAACTCTATAACGGCTGGATCATCTTTCAAAGT
>JACPZE010000008.1 GCA_016195685.1 Candidatus Gottesmanbacteria bacterium | reverse complement strand
TTTGAGACAAGAGTGTCAGATAATGAACTTATCTTTCCATTGTTTTGAACAATTGATTTACAGGTGTCAAAATAAAATCCTTCTGGTGTTGCTACAAAATAATAACACTCTTCCCATTTTTCAAAAGTTTTTTCTGCATTTAACTTCAATCTATCGCTAAGAGTAGTCCTATACTTTACATCGACTATATATAGTTGGGATTTATCTGAAGATAACATAATAAAATCAGGTGAACTTGAAATTTTCTCGACCGTTTTTATACTATCTTTTAGATATTTACGGTAATGGGTAAGTTCAGGAATGGTGTATTCATAACCAAAAGGCAATAGTATAAATCTCTCATCCTCTCTAAACATCATCCAAAAAATAGTTTCTGCAATTTTTCCTTTGGTTAAGTTTCTCGCAAAGTTAATATCATTCATGCAGTATTTATTACAGGATTTTTGATTTAATCCATGGATTTTCCATGAATAAATTATTTACTCATTTGAATCTTAGTATTCTGTAAGAACTTCATAATATCGGTCTCCAAAATACGATAATCTTTCCCTAACTTACTAGCCTGTAATTTACCTGCCTTAATATATCTCCTGACGGTAAGAAGACTGACTTGAAGTTTTTCAGCAACTTGTTTTACAGTATATATATTTTCCATATCTGCATATTACTTTATTTATCAGGGATTGGTCAAATTAACACAATTCTAAGGATTTAATTTGAAAATGGAGTAATTAAGAAACGCAATATAGCTAACCCACAAAATATAAGGAATGAGAAGGTAAGCTGCTGTTTTGGAGACTTTCCAGAATTTAATGATTGTTAATAAAACCGCAAACCAGAGTAAAATTATCTCAACAGATGAAAACAACAACTCGTGCCTGTCAAAGAAAAGAAATCGCCAGATAAACTCAAGAATAAGCTGGATGGAGAAGTATACCAAAGCATCTTTGATTTTTTTGTTTTTTATTCCCTTCTCCCAGACTAAATAAACAGATACAACCATCAGAAGGAAAAAAATCGTCCACGCACTACCGAAAAACCAGCGAGGAGGAGCAAATAATGGTTTTTGGAGTGTAGAATACCAACCATATATTTCGGGAAGGAAAACTCCAGAGCTAACCAGTCCCGCCACTCCCAAAATAGTGTTAAAAACTAATAGTTTTTTAATTCTCTTCACTAAATTAAGTTTATACAAATGTCAGGAGAAATACAATCTAGAAGACTTAACATAACCCGTTCAAGAAAAATAAGAGCAAAAGAAGCTATTTTGATACCAACCATAAGATTATTTATCAGGTAAGTTCTTTAAGTGTCTTTCAACAACTTTCTTAAACAGCATATCATACGCCTCATCTAATCTAATTTGGAACTCTTTCTTTTGTGCTGGAGTAGCGTTGTTCCAGTTACTTTTATAAGAAAGTCTCAGCTTTTTCTTTTTTAACATTAATTACTTCTCTATTTCTTATCAAATATTATTAGAGTCCTTCTGCCTCAAAAAACTCTGGCAAGTTCTGCCACTTAACAGAGAAATAATCACATACATTAGGAATTTGTGGATTAATTTGACTAGGGGTACCTGTACAAAATTTTTCAGATGTAATAACAATTAAACCCTTATTCATTCCTAGACTAACCACATAAGCATCTGTCAATTTATTAACTCTCTTCATGCTGTAACCCTTAAAGGCGTTAATAATTTTTGATAATTCAGCTAAACAATCGTTATGGCCAATAAAAAAATGTTTGTGTTTCTTAACCCAATCTAGCAGTTCTTGATCTGCCCAAACCACTTCGTTGACAACGCAATGTGGAACCAGGAGAGTTCCGTTTTCCACTAAAGATGAAATATGATCCCAAATTGATCTAAATTTGTGAATTTTAACATGATAGGGTCGAACTGTTCTTGGTTCAGTAAGCCAAAAATCAAAAATTGCACTTGTATCTATAATATACTTATTAAGTAAATTCCTTTGGGACATTAATAAATTGGGGCAGTTACTCTCCTATATTTTTCAAGATTTTTAACAGATATACCTAATCCGCTACTTGCTTCAATTGGCGATATGTTCCCAGAGTCATACGCATGAAAAATGCTATGTGTATAAGACTCTCCATTATTGAGCTTCTTTGATAAATAATAATTTCCAAATCCTTCTTCCTCGGTTTCTATTTCTTCTGCTTGACGATTAGACCCAAAATCTTTCTGTTCAATTAAATAGGAATTATGAATTTTGTTATACTCAAATTCTGGAATTAAATTTACAGTTGTGAATCTTCGATAAATGACTAACCTACTTACTCTCAATTTATTTGCAATTTTTTTAACATATAAATCAAGATTTGCTGAAATAGTTCTTGTTCCAATGGTTTCAATATAATTTTGTATTACATCTAACGGGGCTAGAAATGCTGCCGCAAATCGATTGCAATATACCTCGACATCGCTGTCCTTGGAAGAGTGTAAATCACACAATCCTGCGTTTCTTCTAAGAATATGACAAAATTCATGGAATAATGAAAAAATACGCCCAGTGAATTCATCTGCTGAATTCAATACAATTATTGCTTGGTTGTTCTCTGATATTGAAAAGGCTCTAACTTTATCTTCATTACCTAACCTGTACTGAGAAACAAAAACACTTCGGCTCTCTACAAATTTAATCCAGGTCTTAAAAGCCTCAGAAGTGCTATTAAACTTTTCTTGCTGATCTATTGAAATCTCACTTAGTTTTCTTATCTTATTACCCAACTCTTCAGGGCTGATACTTTTGATATCATCATAAGACGGAAGTTGTACTTTAAGTTTATTCGGCAACGAATCCGAAAAATTTAATATAAAACGGGCATCCTCGATTGCTTTAATTGTTTTATTACTTAAAGTAGGGGTTTTATTCTCCTGAGTTCTATTATCAGGATTATTACCAATTAGGTTTGGGGGGCTATTCAACAAGAAAACAGACCAGTTGTAATTAAAGAAACCTGCGATTCGTTCTGCAAAATCCAAATCTACTTCAATATCTTCATTTTCATACCTAGCATACTCTGATTGGGAAAGGCTTAATTTCTGTGCTAATTTATCAATAGGAATATTATGATCTTCTCTTAACTTTCTTAGGACTGTATGATTTATTTTTATCTTCATAACCCTAGGGCGTCTTCTGATTCTATAATAATTCCTCTGCAATATAAAGTAAACTAATTGAGAAAGTCATAATTGGCTTCGGAGATTGGTAATTCTTCTACTTGTAAAGTATTTACAATGCACAACCCTTGTCGATAGGTTGGCGAAGTGATTCCAGGACGTGCCGGGGAAATTCCGGAAATTCATCTAAAAATAATACTCCTCTGTGAGCCAAAGATATTTCTCCTGGAATCGGATGGGCACTGCCTCCGATAAGGCCAATTCTTGATGTTGTATGGTGAGGAGCACGAAACGGTCTGGTTTTTATAATAGATGATCCATCGGGTATGTTTCCGGTGATGGAGTAAATTTTTGTCACTTCTAAAGCTTCTGCTTCTGTAAGATCGGGAAGGATCGCCGGTAAAGAGCGAGCCAGCATAGTTTTCCCAGCACCCGGCACTCCTTTCATCGATAAATTATGTCCTCCGGCGGCGGACAACTCCAATGCTCTTTTTGCCTGTTCCTGGCCTTTTATATCCGAGAGATCAAATTCTGCTAAAACTTCTCCCCGGAGTTTGGAAAAAGAAATATGAGAGAATAATTTTATCAAATTTGTCCCGTTCAGATGATGAAAAAGAGAAATTATAGAAGATATCGGATAAATTTTTATACCAGTCACTATTGCAGCCTCTTTTGCATTTATCTCCGGCAAATATACAGCTTGGTATTTTTTCTCTTTTGCCAAAAGAGCAATCGGCAATATTCCGTTGGTATGACGCAATGTTCCATCCAATGATAGTTCTCCGAAATATAATGATTTGGGGGAATTATCCACCAACTGTCCTGAAGCTATAAGTATCCCGATTGCTATCGGTAAATCATAGGCTGGACCTTCTTTGGGCAAATCAGCTGGAGCAAGATTTACTGTAATTCGATGGGGTGGAAATTCTGCGCCGGAGTTTTTTATGGCTGCTCGCACTCTTTCTTTGGACTCTTCTACAGATTTGGAAGGAAGCCCTACAATAGTAAAGGATGGCAGTGATTGGGCGTGGATATCGACTTCAACAGTAACAGGGATAGATTCCAATCCGACGGTAGCACCAGAAAGAACCTTCGCAAACATAAGAGAATTTTATCATAATTTATTGAATTCAAATGTTATTTATTTTTTGTCTAAAAGTCAGTATAAAAAGACTGGATAATTCTTTCGAAAAGATCTAAATTAGAATAGTATGAGTATTCTCGATTGGATGATTTTTGATAATATTGCCGGAAAAAAAGCTGATGAGGTAATCGATAAAATTCAGGAAGTGGAAAAGCGAAAAGCTATAGCCGCACAACAATCTGTAGACGCAATTGTATCATCTAATATCCCCCCAGAAACTGTAGAATTACTTCATTGGATATCTGTCTCCCGCTTATATATTCCCAAGGTCAATAGAACCAAATTAATTATATTTTTAGTTGTGTGTTTTTTCGCAGGACTCATGATCATGGCTATTTTCCATGAGGTAATTTATATGATACTTTTTTTTGTAATTGTTTTGGCCACTCTGCTTTTTTTATTGGCTAAACCCATCGAAGTAGATACAGTTCTCACTAATAAGGGTATATTGTATACTGGACTTTTTTATCCTTGGATTATTTTAAATTCATTTAATACGACTGAGAAACTGGGGTTTGGTGTCGTAATCATCAGGACAAATACATCGGCAAGACAATTAGTCATCGTCGCAGACGAAAATATAGATAAAATTAAGGAAATTCTCCAACACAATCTTTCCCTCAATCAATATCTTACCATCGGAGGAAATATATTTGTTTTGGATTTATTAGCAAAACTATTAATCTAAATATTTTAAATAATTGCACACTTCCCTTGACAGTTGCCATTATAAATGTAATCCTATATTAAGGATTGACTACCTTAAAAGTTTCCAGCGAGGGGTTTAGCCTGAATGAATGAAAGGGTTGACCCTGAGGGCATAAAATGAGCGAAGGGAGGTGAATATTTTATGAGAAAAGGAATTGTCACTGTAGCTTTATCAGTGTTTATGGTAACACTACCGACTTTACCCACTCTCCCTGGATTACCGACGTTACCCAAACTGGATCCGATTCCACAGATCGATTCACTTGAGTGGAATCCTGGTGCTTTGCCTACATTGCCTACCCTTCCTCAACTATCTCCCCTTGCTCCGCTACAAAGTTTGTAATATATTACTCAGCCGGCCGCAAACGGAGGTTGAGAAATTTGTCAAATGAACAACTCTTTAAAAGTTACAGCTATTCTGACCGCGTTTAATGAACAACCGAGAATCGCAAAAGTTTTGCATCCTCTTTTACAATCCCGTCTGGTTAGCGAAATTATAGCCGTTGATGACGGTTCAACCGACGGCACATCACAGGAGATAGCCAAATTTGATCGCGTGACGCTGGTTAGAAATAAGCGCAATCTGGGTAAGCATCATGCTCTCAACATAGGCATCAAACGTGCACACGGAAATATCATCTTGTTCCTGGATTCAGATTTGAATAATTTAACCACCTCTATCGTCGATCAACTTATTATCCCCGTTTATAAAAACGCAGCTGATATAGCCATGGGTTATAGAAACGGCAATTCAATTTTTAAATACATTTATTTTCTTACAGAACCTTGCCTGACGGGAGAAAGATGCCTCAAAAAAAGTGACTATGTCAAAATCATTACAAACAAAAAGTTAAAAAACTTCCAAACCGAAACCGCCATGAATAAATATTTTCTGGACAACAGGAAAAAAATTGCGATCGTCTCATGCAATAAACTCACTCAAACACTGAAATATAAGAAATATGGCATGTTGAGGGGCTGGTGGAATGATTTTGCCATGACAGTTTCTATAGTGTATAAATTTGGCTTTATGGAAATTTTTCGCCAAATGATATATATTTCCCTGTTTTTCCACTACAAATTTATGCTTTCGAAAAGTAAAAATATAATCTTTATTAATTAGATCTCCACCGCTATAAGTGCTATAATATATAAGCCTGCGGAAGACGGATAATCACCCGCCCTCACTGCCCTTTGGGCTGAGAGGCGGGAGGAAAGTCCAGACCACAGAAGGCAAGGGACTCGCGGTAACGCGTGACCCGCCAAACAGCTACACAGTTGCTGGCGGGCTGGTGATCCCGAACCGAAAGGTGAGGGAAACGAATCCCGAATTGACGGGATGAGAGAGCAACAGAGACGAACCTTTTTCTAAATTGGAAACAATATGGAAAAGGAGTGAAACGTAGGCAATCCCACCTGTGGCAATCTCCGAATGGGCTGACAAAGACGGATGCCTTCCCGAAGCCCGAAGATTGAGAGCATCCCGCTAAGCGGGACGGTAGGGTGACAAAATCATCAACCGAGAGAAATGATTGTCTAAAAACAGAATCTGGCTTACGAACTTCCGCAGGTTTTAAATTAGATTAGTGAGGTTCTTTTAATTTAATATATTCAATCAGAAAAGTTGATCCTGCAACTACAATAGGTATAGCTAACAATGCTCCACCAATCCCTGCAATTTTTGCTCCGATTAGAAGAGAAATAATTGTTACTAGCGGAGGTAAACCTACCGTTTTTCTCATGACCAAAGGAACAATTAAATGTGATTCCAGTTGTTGGATAACAAAGTATGAAAGCACTGTTACAAGAGCCAAAAATGGTGAGGTCGTCAAAGCTATCAATACAGCTGGAATCGCAGAAATAATTGGTCCGATTATCGGAACTATTTCCAGAATTCCGGCCAAAATTGCCAAAGACAAGGTATATGGTATCCCGATAATTGATAAGGAGATATATGCTGCAATTCCGATGGTAAATGCCAAAATCAGTTGTCCCCGCACCCAAGCTCCTAATCTTTCTTCTATTTTTGCCACGATTTCCACCCAATTTTTTGCTTTATTTTCATCTGTAATGTTTGAGAGGTATTTGATGAGATTTCTTCTTTCCAAAAGAAGATAAAAAGAAATAATGATTAAAGTAAAAAGAGTAATGATATTTGAGAAAATCCCGATGGTGAGCCTCAAAACATTTTCTCCCAATGGAGTCACTTGCTGGGATAGGATTTGGTAATCGATTGTCAGAAACGGAGCTGTAGATTTAAGATATTTAGGGAGATTTTCACCTAGATGTATGGATTGGGTTACAAGAGCCGGAAGCAAATTTGAAGCTCCCCATGCAAGTAGCGTTATTAAAAAAATGTAAATAATAAAGACTGAAATTATCCTAGGGATTCGGTATTTCTCCAAAAAATCTGCCCACGGCTTAAAAGATGACATCAATATAAAAGCCACAAAAACCAAGAAAATTATTTCCCTTATCTGGTATAAAAACCACAAGGAGATCAAGAAAATTAAGGTAAAGATTATTGTTTTGTGCGAAATTTCTACTTTTGCAGGTATGGCCATATTTTAAGTCGAAGTATACCATTTTGAAACATTTTCTACTATTATGGCGGGATAATTTTCGCTAGTCACGTCAAACCACTGTATCCTTTTTTCTTGAGTAAACCAGGCTATTTGCTGCTTGGCATACTGATGTTCCTTAAACTGCCATGATTTTGTAGCATCAACTAAAGATTCCCTACCCTCAAAGTAAGACTTCAGTTCACGGCAACCGGCGGTGCTAAAAGCAGGTAATCCCCAGTTATTATATTGTCCCATCAGATTTTTTATTTCTTCAACTGCTCCTTTTTCTATCCTTTTTTTTACTCTCTTATCTATTCTTTCATACAATATCGGAAATGGTGCCCGCAGTCCCAATAGTAGAAATGACTCTATTTTAGGAAGATTTAATACTCGTACTAATTCCGGCCTGTTTTTGCGGATAATTGCCACCTCTATAGCTCTTATCAGCCGCCTCGGATTTCCCCTGTCTGAATCATTCATGCTGTTCCATTTGTCTATATCTACCTCTTTTAATTTCTCCTGGAATTCCTCTACCGTATATTTTGCCATAATATTTCTGACTCTTTTATCCGGCGGTATCATCATAGATTCGGCAGGATTCACAATGGATTTTATATAATATCCGGTTCCCCCAACCACGATAGGCAGTTTTCCTCTGGACCAGATATCCGAAAGCACTCTTTGCGCAATCTGCAGATATTCGCCCACATTGAAGTGATAATCCGGATCTATTATGTCCACCAACCATATCGGCACTCCATCTTTCTCCCGAAATCCTACGGATAAATCACGATTTGTGATACTTAATTTTGAGTTTTTATTTTCCAGTTTTGAACTCTGAGGGATATCTTTTCCTGATACTATATCCAAGCCTCTGTAAACTTGCCTGCTATCTGCAGAAATGATTTCTCCATTATATTTTTTGGCCAACAAAATGCCCAATTCTGTTTTACCTGTAGCAGTCGGCCCGCAGATGACTAATAATTTGTTGTTCATAAATTATTTAAGTGGAGCTTAATATGTATGAAATTTATGGAGATTGGGTTGATTGATAAGATTTTCAAGTATCTGCCATCTCTTTTTCTTCACTTCATGAGGAATTTCATCTTTGAATGCCTTATGCGCCGCAGTCATGGGTCTGTCCGAATACATCGCTACATACGCTTTGAAAAATCCCACTTTTTCCGCCAAGTCCACAGTATCTGCAAATTCTTTTTCTGTTTCTCCGCAAAACCCGACTATGATATCTGTACTTATATTTACATCTTTTACTTTTGATTTTAATTTCTTCACCAATTCCAGATAATCATCGCGGGTATACCATCTGTTCATTCTTTTTAGTACCGACGTACTTCCAGATTGCACCGGCAAATGTATGGTTCTGGTAATTTTTTTATTTTCCCCAATCACATCTATCAGTTTATCGGAAAAATCCCAAGGGTTACTGGAAATAAAGTCTATCTTCTCTATACCGGGAATTTTGCAAATATCTTCCAGCAAATATGGGAAAAGTGTGGGGATTCTTAGTCTGTTTAAGTGGGTAACAAAAACCGGTTTAATAATACGTCCGTCCAATAATTTATATCCGCTCATTTTTGCATTTTTCAATTTTTGCATTTTGGCATTTCTGAAATATCTTTTTTCGATATCCCGAAGAACCTGTATATTATCCGCTCCTACCACTAGATCCGCCCCGTATGAATTTACGTTCATTCCCAAAAGCGTAATTTTTTTGTATCCTTCCCTAGCCAAAGTTATACATTCATGGAGTATATCCTCATAGGGCCTACTGATTTCCCGTCCCCTAGTAAAAGGCACGACACAAAAAGTACAGAAATTATTGCAGCCGTTACTTATGGGAACCAGGGCATTTTGGGCATCTGTCCGAACCGGAGCATGGTCAAATCCTACCTCTTCTATGGGCAGAAATTCATCTACGGCAGGCATCCGCTTTTTTATAAGTCTCATGAATTTCCCTGTTTTATCCCGTGCCGCCATACCTACCATGCAACCGGTGACTACTATTTTTTGGGGAAGACCGGTTTTGAGTTTCTTCTGAGTCAAATTGTAGACTGCGCCGTATACCCTATTTTCCGCCATTTCCCGTATCATGCAGGTATTTATGATTACGTGATGTGCGGTATCTATATCTTTGGCAGCTACCATACCACGGGAAGATAATTCTGCAGCAATCCTTTCTGAATCAGATACGTTTTGGGCACAACCGAA
>JACPZE010000007.1 GCA_016195685.1 Candidatus Gottesmanbacteria bacterium | reverse complement strand
TGTCCAACTTGTGGAAATTTATTGCAAAAACTTTCCGTAACCACTAATTCCAACGGTAAATTCGACGTGGACCACTGCGGACGTTGCGGTGGCACCTGGTTTGACCCGTATGAAATAAATAGAATCCCTTATCATGAGGTTTCCCGGATAGCCAAACTTACAGTTTTACCGCAAAAATCACCCTCTGAACAATTGTTCCACAAATGTCCCCGATGCCACAAAGATTTAGTATCTTCACATTATGAAAGCGTACCCAAAGGAGTAAGTATGCTGCGCTGTTCCAAATGTGGCGGCATCTGGGCTACACAAAAAGCACTTACGGAATTCAAAATTCACCAGGAAGATACGATCACTGAATACAAAACAGGCAATACTGCTTTTCCGTCTCTTTCCGTAGTTTTTGTCCCGGCAGTTTTTGTCCTCATGCTTCTTTTCGTCACTTTTACCACCATTGCCACACTACAGCAGTCTTCGGAAAATAGGACCAAAGCGGAAAATACTATTTCCGGCATAACTACATTACCCATTTCTCCCACATCTGTCAGTATAATTTTCCAGACAAAATCAGCTGTGAAATCCAATATATCTTATGGGGTAGATCTGTTTAGTATGCAAACCAAAACCATCAACCAAGAACTATCAACTAATCACCATATACTATTAACCGGTCTTTATCCCAAGACTCTTTATATCTTCAAAATTATTTTGACAGATGAAAAAGGAAGAATTTATACCACCGGAGAAAATTCTTTCATCACTAAACCATAATTTTTTCCCACAAAAAAACCGACGAGCAAAGCGCATGAAAATCCCATTAAAGGGACAACCATGTGCACCGCTGCACTCATCGGTCAAGGTTTTAACCTTGAATTGATCCAGCTGGTGCGAGGAATTGCCAGCCATTTTGATTTTAGTGAGACGCGTCCGCGCCCTGAAAAGTCGCCAATTTGGCGCCGACTGTGTTCGAGGTAAAATCGACGTACACGTTGGGACTCTCCGTCCGAAGTCGCGCGAACAAAAAGACTTGCCCATTGGTGTTCGGAAAAGGTTCAAGCGGGGAAAACCCGACGAACACACTGACTTGTTTTTCCGAATTCAATCCGAGAGAGTTCACGATGTACGAACCGCGTTTTCCATCGGGACCGGTGTTGTACACGGTGAAATAAATCGTTCCATTCACGGACTTGTACGCTTCAATCTCAAAGCCCTTGAATTTCAGAACGACCTTTTTCTCTCCAGGAGGCAGTTGTTGCATCTGCGTCGTCATGTCATTCGGAAGCGACTTTTGTATAACGGTCCAATCTCCGGGTTTCGGCGTCATCGTCGGTGCGCGCGTCGCGCTCGCGATAACGTCTGGATTGTTTCCGCATCCGCCCACGCCCATCAGGGGAATTGTAACTGCGGCGAGCGCAACGAAAACAAAGATCAGTCGAAAGTTGATTTTCATGAGATTTCACTCCTCGTTATTGTCGAACGTTTCAAGTTTTCGATACATTCTCTCAGTAGCTGCAGAGAATGCCGCTATTCTTCATTCCTAGTCGGTGCCGGACCGGGAAAGCCTCGTATAAGAATAGCTAGAGTGAGGCTGAAAATCTGATTTAGATTCTCAATCTTCCTCCAGCTATATCATGGAGATCTCCCGTGACACCAACCCATATACAAAATTTTCCTGCCGCTTGTGGCAGTAGATTTTGTTTTCCTCGCAATTTTAAAGTGCCAAATTTTAGGCAAAAAAATCCTCCCGCTTGGTGGGAGGTTTTTCGCTTGTTTTATATTAGATCTACCTCCCTATCAGGTGATAACCTCGAAAACGAGACTAAAAAGCCGGATAGAGATAATGGATCTTCGCATATTATAGGTATAGTACTATGGGGACTGTAAAAACGCTATACATCACGGTGATGCATCCTAAAAATTCAAAAGTCAAAACTCAAAAATCAAAAGTGAAGATAAGAGAAGAAATTTACTTCTTTTTCATATCTTCGTCTATGAGGCGGCGAAGATACACGGATTTGGGGACCTTCCTTTGTCTGGAGATTTTTTCTATGTATGCATCAAATTCATGGGGCAAAAAGAAAGTAAAGCGTGTATCCGCTTTCCCTTCTGCAAATTCCACAAAATCATCTATCAATCCCTTAAATGATTCCATCGTATACCTCTCACAGACTACTTTTTCATCTTTGTGGTGGGCCAATACAGATGGCGCCCCGCCATCTTCCGTATAAAGGATGAGGATGGGTTTGCCTAAATTGAGTGCTAGCGCTATCTCATATCCTACACTGATACTGGGGAAAGAACTTTCTGCTACCACAAAATCGCATTCATTTAGCCATTTTTCCAGTTGGGCATGGAAACGTAGCCTTTCTGTTTTGTTTTGGGTATGCACGAAACTTTCTGTAGTATTTATAATGTGGTCAGAGATGACTTCGATATTTTTGGACTTAAGATGATTGATGATGGCCAAATACTGTTTCAAGTGGTATTTCTTCCCTGTAAACGATGCGGTAAAAAAAGCTGTCATAGGGATAATTTTAGCATAAATGAAATTATCGTTATCTTATTGTATAAACTACTTCTCGTTCAGTCAGCACACAACCTTGTTGTGGGGCTCTCTGAGTGCCAGTCATTTCTACAGTAGGACCGATTTGCTTCCATGATTCAACTGGACCACTTGTTGTTTGAAAACTATCAGATCGATATATATCACCTTGACCTGCGGTTATACTTAATGCGCCTGATCCAGAATTATATTTTACTGTTGGGTTTTGAATTGCTAAAGCTTGATATTGATCATGAAATATTGTATATGATGCTGGTGCTTTTTCTGCGGCTACTGGTAAACAATTCATACTTTTTATATATGCCCTACCATAAATAGGTTTCGGGGCTGGATTACTTGCCATTAGATATATAGAAAATAAAGAGGTTACAAAAAATAAACCTATTGCAGCTTTTGTTCCATAACCAGCTTTTCTTGTCGCCCATTCTGAATCACCATGCAAAAATCTCTGCCAAGCTGATCTTTCATTGTTAGGCGTTGCCATAAATTTCACGAATTATATTATAAATACCGCTATAGTTGCAACTCTAGGATACTTTTGTGAGGTATATTATATTTTCAGGCTTTTGAGGTAGCTCCTAAGATCACCGTTTAGGTCCGGGTGTTGGAGTGCAAGTTCGATCACAGTTTTGAGATATTCAAATTTATTTCCCGTATCGTAATACGTAGCATTTTTTATCTCGCACACCAAGACTTCTTCTATCTGGATAAGCTGATCTATGGCTTCCGGAAGCCATAATTCTCCTCCCCTGCCTGGTTTAAGATTTTCTATGATCGGGAAAATTTCCGGAGGCAAAATATAAGCTCCATGGGCGGCTAAATTAGATGGCGCATTTTTCGGATCAGGCTTCTCTACAATATCTAGTATCTTGAAAACATTATCTTTGATAAGTTTTATATCCGCAATTCCATAACGGGAAAGGTCTTTTTTGTCTTGTATCCTAACACCGGAAATGACAGGTTTCCCATATTCTTCATAGACATCTATCATTTGTTTAAGCCTCGGAGGTGTAGCATGGATGAATTCATCGCCCCACAGTACCGCAAAAGGCTCATTGCCTATGACGTTTCTAGCACAAAGAACGGGAGTGGCATTACCATACGGACCTTTTTGCCTGACGTATATAAAGTTAGCCATGTCGGCAATTCTTCTCACTTCTGCTAATTCTTTCTCCTTACCCGCTTCCTCCAGTCTTTTTTCCAACTCAAAGGGATAATCGAAATGATCCTCGATAGACCGTTTATGCCAACCTGTGATCATGATGATATCCGTAATTCCGGATGCCACTATTTCTTCCACCACGTATTGAATCACTGGTTTGTCTACAATTGGAAGCATCTCCTTCGGCATTGCCTTGGTTTGAGGAAGAAAACGGGTTCCAAATCCTGCTGCCGGTATAACGGCTTTTTTGATTTTGGATGATTTCATAAGTTACAGGTCTTATAAATATAAGCTCGCATATAAATTTTTCTAGCTTACAAGATTACAGTATTCCGTTACTGCATTGTCATTCTTAACTTGTTTCAGAATCTTATTACTTGATTCTGATTTATTTACTTGGTTTAAGCGTCCCGTGTGTGCGCTTCGAAAAATTCATATTGCTTCGCTCTTGTTTTATATCTTGGTTATTTTACGATATATATTTTTCCTTTACAAGTCAACTTGAGTGTGTTAAAATTTTTAACAAATGGCGATCCCGACACCAATGATGCCGGATTTCAAAGGAGGTCCGGTGGTTTTTTTAAAAGAGGTCAAAGCAGAACTAGGCAAAGTCATCTGGCCAACCAAAAATGACGTAATCAAACTGACCATCGTCGTAGTAGTAGTTTCACTGGCTATCGGCATCTATATCGGAGGTCTGGATCTCACTTTTACAAAATTGACGGATTTATTGGTGAGAAGATAGGAATTTACAATTCACAATTTTCAATTTTCAGTGAAATATCAATTTTTCAATTTGAAAATTAAATCATTGAAAATTCATTATAAATTGATAATTGAAAATTAAAAATTATGACCGATACTCAATCACAACAACCATCTGACAACAAAGAAGTAGTTAAAGTGCAAGAAGCAACTCCTGTTGTTCCTGCGGTTTCACATCCCGGACAGGGCAAATGGTACGTGGTCCACACATATTCCGGACATGAAAACAAAGCCTCTGACGCGCTAAGACAGCGTGTCTCCACTATGAATCTGTCCCACAAGATTTATGAAGTAGTCGTACCTATAAGAAATATAGTCGTGGTACGGCACGGCAAGAAAGAAGAACAAAAAGAAAAAATATTCCCTGGTTATCTTTTGGTCCGCATGACTTTGGAAGATGACAGTTGGCTAGCTGTTCGGACAACTCCCGGAGTAACTGCATTTGTCGGAATAGGTAACAAACCCACACCTATTTCAGATAAGGAAGTAGAGGCTATACTGAAGTTTTCCCAACTTGCAGCACCGAAATTTAAGACCAAATTCAGTAAAGGCGAGGCTGTTAAAATTGTTGACGGACCGTTTGCGGATTTTTTGGGAACTATAGAAACTATAGATGAAGAAAAAGGTAAAATCCGCGTCTTAGTCTCTATCTTCGGCCGAGAAACCCCAGTGGAACTGGATTTCTTGCAAGTAAGTAAATTATAATCTCCTTTTTTTCCGAATATTTATTCTCAATTATAGTTAATTTATAAAATATTGTTTATCCAGGTTATGTCCCAGAAGTCAAACTTAAATGTCTTCATGATAAAGGAAATCGTGGAGAAGAAAAAAGATAATCGTAGCTAAACTATAGATACATCTTGAAAGACATTCTGTGTCAAAGGAGCTCTTTGAGTCATACAGTTAAGAATAAGTTGCAAAGGGTTTACTTTTACTCTAGGATTAACTTCTCTAGTAGCTACAAACGCATTCTCTTGAAGTCCTAATGCTTTATTCATTATAACTACAGCTTTTGCTTGTCTCAATTTATTATCTTCCTTTTCCTTTCTATATGCAAATTCATAATCATGATTTTCAAAATCCAAATCAGACCATACCGCAATGTTGCTAGCTTGACCTGCCGGGTCAAGTCTCAACTCTACATCCCCTTCATGATCAAGATCGATATTATGAATTTTCACTACATTCCAACTTCGGGGTAAGCGGTCTTTGTGACCTACTATGACTTCCACTTCCTCTAAATCACCGTTTGAACCTATAGCCCTTCTTCTTGCTGCATCAATTGATTCTGGTTCTAATGCAATCTCAATTGTTGAAGATAAGTCAAATACTAGAGATTGTTCAACTTCTTTCGACTCGTCCATACCTTGTGCAGCAGGTCTAATAACTTTAGCTTTTTCTCTCCTAACTGATTCCCTCTTGAAAACTGCTCCGATTGCTTGATTATCTTCATCCACAGTAACCTCAAAATATGCTTTCTCTGGACTATCATTTGCGAGTCCCTTTTCACCCCAAGGACTTAATCTGACAGTTAAATCATCAGGTTCAGTGTATACCCAACCTTTCAAGTCAGCCGGGGTTGGGGATAAAATACCTAATTTGCCTAAAAGTCTTCTTGCAGCGGCAATCTTGGGATTGGTAATGGCCGTTTCAAGAGGATTAGATTGTTCAGCAGAAATTTGTGCTGAAAGAACCATATAATTAAATATAATGCCTTTTTACTCCTATTGCAAGATGTTTACCTATTTACAGTATAAGTTTATTTTGCTATACTTTCCTTACCTCGAAATTACGAGGGAGGCGGAAGCCGAAAGCAAAAGCATTTCATTTCCTTCTTTTGTAATCGTTTCCCCTCAGAAACAAAATGCCAGCAAAAAAAGTAAAAACAATCATTAAATTAAATCTAAAAGCCGGTGAGGCTACCCCAGCCCCACCAGTTGGCCCAGCCCTTGGTCAGCATGGACTTCCTATCATGGATTTTGTCAGAGCTTATAATGAAAAAACCAAAGACAAGAAAGGTGAAGTCATCCCAGCAGTTATTACTGTATATACCGACCGCACTTTCTCTTTTATCACCAAACTTGCCCCAGTATCAGAACTCATCAAGAAAAAAATTGGTATAGAAAAAGGCACCGGAAAAGCAGGTCGTGAACAGGTTGGTAAACTTTCCAAAACACAAGTTGAAGAGATAGCCCGGGCAAAAATGGGAGATCTAAATTGCGATACTATCGAATCCGCTATGAAAGTAGTTGCCGGAACGGCAAGATCGATGGGAGTGAAGGTGGAATAATATGGGAAAAATAAAAGTTGCAGCACTAGGATCTGATCAAGAAGACCAACAGCGAGATAAACGCAAGATCCAGCGTGAAGAAAAAAAGAAACGTGAACATGCGGAAAAAGTACATATCTCCGGCATGAAAGGCGGAGAACGAGTCAAGTCAGTCGGAGCTACCAGTGAAGAAGAACTCGACAGGATGGCGAAGTTGACAGAGGAAGTGGATAAAGACCAAGCAGAAGGAATCAAACTAGACGAAGGCGAAAAACCCAAAAGGAAAAAGAAAATAAAAATCCGATCAAACCGTTACAAAGAAGCTTTGATGAAAGTAGAACCGGGCAAACTTTATCCCATATCACAAGCATTGGAACTTCTGCGTCAAGTATCACTCACCAAATTTGACGCTTCAGTTGAACTACACATAAATACTTCCGAAACTGGACTACGTGGTCAGGTGCAACTGCCTCACGGAACCGGCAAAAAAATTAGAGTCGCGATAGCAGATAACACAACCATAGACAAAATCGTGGCAGATGTGGAAAAAGGAAAATTAGATTTTGAGGCACTCGTTGCTCACCCTTCTGTCATGGGCAAATTGGCAAAAGTAGCAAAATTTTTAGGTCCCAGGGGACTTATGCCCAATCCCAAAAACGGTACCATCTCCCCCACTCCGGAAAAGGTAGCCAAGAAATTGGAAGGTGGAGAATTCACTTGGAAAACAGAATCAGAATTTCCCATAGTCCACCAGGTCATTGGAAAACTTTCTTTCAAAGATAATCAATTAGAAGAAAACTTTGCGGCTTTTGTTAAAGCCATCGGAGAATTAAAAATAAAAAGCGTAACTCTCAAATCCACAATGAGTCCGGGGATAAAAGTGCAAGTAAATAATTAAGATTACTTCCCGCTTATACCTAATTCAATCATTTTTTTATTCTTTTGGTGTACCTGGGCCGTCCATATCGGTCTCCTTTTATTGCAAAGAACAACATTGTCCTAAAAACGGCACTGTTTAAAAACTTCTTAGTTTCTTTAATATATCTTACACCTTCGTGTCAAGGCTTTCAATGTAAAAAAGTTGACAGTAATTAAAATAATATGGTTCAATGATAATAATGCCCAGGAAAATATTTTCTCTTGTTTTTATCTTTTTCTTTCTACTTAGTACATATCCTCCTCAAACAAACGCAAGATTAAGCAATCTAACTCAAACGACTTCCGATCCAAAATTTTATCCCATAGGAAGACCAGATTATGTCGGTACAAATCAATTACCCTTGGATTTCTTAGGCCAAAAGCATCTTTACACAGTCAACTTCCGAGGCAACGGAGAAGCTATAGTCACCGGTAAATTTATCTTTGCCAATAGTACTGACCAACCGATGACGGATTATTCATTTAAACTTCCTTCCAATATACATATAAATGACCTGGTATTGTTTCAGCAAGAAACACAAGGCGCGTGTGTACAATACAGTCAACCATCAATTCCTGATTCCATTAATTTTAATGATGCCTGTACTAGATTTAAAACTGTGGATGATTGTAATTATGCCCAGAAATGGACAGTCCAGTGTTCATGGTACGATTGTGTGAAGAAATGCCTCACTACCGGTACGTCAGTTGCCGAAACTTGCGCCAAGGCTTTGCCGGCAACATGTGTATCTTTCAGTCAGCCGGATAATTACAATGCATATCTTTCGGGCAACAGTAATTACGTGAAGTTAAAATATGAATTGAAAGACAATGAAGTCTTTGTCACATTGGATCCTTATGTAAATATATATCCCAAATCATACGGCTCAATAGTCTTTTACATGCGGGCCAACGGTTTTGCGAAGAAAAATATTTTCGGGGCTTATGATTATAAATTCCAGACTTTTTTGATAAATGACAAGATATACAATCTTCAAGTCGGTATCACAGCTGACACCGATCTGATACTCAAAGACGCTAAGGGTAAAATAAACTATCAGCTCAGTAATGCACTTCCTTCCATAGGCGCTCCTGACTTAGTCGGCAAAGAATCCAGCGTGCAGCTGAACAATTATTACAGTCAAATTGGCCTTGGAGAAATTTCAAAAACTGCAAATAATCTACAATCCGGCGAATCCTATACAGTGAAAGGTTCTTTTGCAGATTCAAATTTGCGCCTTAATGCAAAAGATATACTTCTGGGAATATTTTTAGGTTTGATAGTTTTGGGAATAATCATCATCAGTTTTCGTTTGATATATAAAAACTACAAATCAATCACTCCTTCTTCAAATGATAATTCACAGAATCAAAACTTGAAAATTGCTCCCAATATGTATACAAATTTATTGGAAGTTGCGGGAGGTACTTTTGCAGCGTCTTTGGTATTTTCCATATGTGTGCTTGTTTATATCCTGGTAAACAAATTTTCATTGAATTCTTATGGAAGTTATTCAGAAATGCAAGTTTTTAGGGTTTTGATCAACCTGATTTTGGGATTACTGCTACTTATCGTCGAACTGATAGCCCTTATCGGTCCAATAGTCTATTTCTGGAAGAAAAAGGGTACAACTTGGGGTATAGTTTCAATACTTTTCACTATTTTATGGTTTGTACTTTACCTCATCGGAATCACTTTGATATTTTTTCCCAGTCCGCCTTCCTTTCCAACTCCAATGATCCCACCTGGCGGCCCCGGCCCGATGTGACTTTCTGCATATCCATCATCAGTATCTTGTGTTTCCTGAGATTTTTCTTCATCTCGTCTTGTTGGAGCAAATTCTATTTGTCTCATAAAAAACAAAATTCCTCCCTTTTACAGGAGGAACTTCTTTGTTCCTAATATTTGATATATTACAAAATCAAAATAAAAAAGTCAATTTTATTTTTGGGGCGGAGCAAGTTTTTGCTTCATGTAAGTGATAACTCTAGGTTGATAAAATCCATCCTCTTCTTTTGCTTTTCCGGTCCATTCGTCCAATTGAGCACTTACTATTCCAATATTCTTTTCAACATCTTTATCATCTGATCTGTCTGCAAGACTATACGCATCCACAGCCCAAGTGATAAATGATTCTACTCTGGACCAAAACCTATTTATTTTTATTGGGTCCTCGATATCTAAAACTAAATTATTATGCATATCTAGAGTAAGAACTTTCTCATGCTCTGCAATACCCAAAACTATTCTGGCGATATTTCCATAACCCTGATGTGAAGAATTTCCATCTCTGGTAAGATATCTGGGGCTAAAGTAAAGACATGAAGCTAATAATCTTTTACTAAACTCTTTATCATTGTGTTTTTTCACTTGTGCAAGCATCCCACCAAGTGTACTTTTGGTTTCGTCTATAAGGACTGCTAACTTACCCAACCTATTTTCACCTTTTTGAGTTACACCGACAGGATGCGTATACTCGTGGGCGGCGATTTCACCCGATGCTTTTTCTAAAACGGTCAGTTTCAGTTGGTGGAGTCTCTCTAAAATTTCAGGTGTGAAAACTTTCAGCGCCTCGGTTTCCCTTTTAGCTTCACCCCGTCCCTGTTCTACTAAATCAGGAAAGATATAAGTACCCCTATTTCTTCGCAAATCCGCATCATTTGGCAAAACTTGGGAAGTCATAGAGATTATATGATTTAAACCCGCATGGCCGGTCCAAACGCGTATTTGCTCAAGTGATTTACCTATAGCATCTATACCTTGATATCCCTGTGACTTTACAAATTCGATGATGCTTTTTTTGACTTCTTCACTTTCTTCTTTAAGCTTTATCGCTTGAGACGAAGTATTTAAAACGCCTATCCGAAATGACGGGGCGATCGCGACCGCCGCGGGATCATCCTGAGCATATTCTGCCCAAGGAACCATAAAGATGGGAGCATCCGAGTCTATATTTCGCCAAGCAATCATCATATCATCCTCGAGTTTTTTTTGATCAGGAAATACATCTTCCTCCTCGTTGACTCCTTGTAAACATCTAGCCCACGCATGAAAGAATTCTTCATACCCAAAATCATTTACGCTATGTTGAGATTTAACTTGGGCAAGTAGAATAGTCAAATCATCAAGAGTCTCTATCAAGCCTTTTACACCTGCTAGGGATTCTTGATAACGAACAAGTTTTATATCTTCGGGACGTAAAGTTTCTCCGGGTTTTTTCCACTCTCTGGTATGCCAACGAATTGCATCAGTTTTTCCGGGTAAAAGAGCCGATGCAGCTCCGGGATTTGCATCTTCTATCTCCTTTAATTTTTCTCCAATCGGACTATCCTTGATAGCAGGCCTCCAGTCATCCCAAAAAATATCATCTGTTTGCTCTGAAAGAAGAAGGCCACCCAAAAGTAAAATTTTCTCCATGGGAGGAAGTGATTCTGGATTTTGGGTTATTCCTTGGCTAATAATTCTCCTTTTGAGTCTTTGAGTATCTCGAAGTATACCTACAGCATAATTATCAAACGCAGCTTTATCTTTTTTTTCTAAGTCTCCCATGTCACGCTGGATTAAAGCGTGTTTTATAAATTCTACTTGAGGTCTGGGAATTGTAAGTCTATCAACTTTATTAGCAGCATACTGATCACCTATCGCTTCTACTGTGGTAAATAATCTTTCCAAATAATTTGGTTCTCCTCTTATAGCTTCAAAACCGATGGAATTCTCTTTACATAATTTCTGAGAGTCAAAATCTAGCTCAGGAGCAACAGGCAAGGCAAGTCTTCTTTCAGTGTCCATATTGGAGCCATATATTATGCGAAAGTATAAAGAAAGTCAATCGAGGTTTTATTTCTTCTTCCCTATTTTCCTGGCCCCATAGATAACTGAGAGGTAGAGAAATGCCCACCCCGTCACATAAAATAACACAGGCAATAATTCAGAAATCACCAGATTTACGAGTTTCTGTACTTTGTAGTGCGGCTGCATGGTGATAAGTGACCTTACTGTCTGTTCCCTCAGCCCTACTATAATATGTTTGTCATATTCGAAGGAAAAAAGGAGTATCGCAAATCCCAGGAAAGCAAATGTCGTAAATCGCGACGGCCTGTAAATAGCCAAGACAATAGATATAACTAACCCCATGAAAAACCCTATCGCCTCGTAGTTATGCGAAAAAAGAAGATAAAGAGTAACTATGATATTTTGCTGAAGATCAGGTGCAACTGGAGGCATAAGATATATATTTTAACATCATTTGGATTACTTACCAAGTCTGGAAATTGCAATTTGGACAAGATATTTTGACAAAAGTATCTTATTATATAAATTACACATATGGAATTTCTTAGACCTCTCGAGAGTAGAGGAATTTTTATAGACAAATATTTCGCAGAAACTAGGGAAGATACAGAAATTTTTTCATATTGTGATGGTTATCATGGTCTTGGAGTAGGTCGTAAAGTTCTATATGAAGCTAAGCGTCCGGGTGAACCTCAAGTTAGAGAGCTGGAAACTAGCATAAACAGTCATCTTTTCCATTACCCATCTCATGTCTTTAATATAACAATTCTGGCTTGTATATTGGTAAATTAGATTAATATTCTATGGATACCTTATGGTTATAATTGGGAGCGATAATGATCACTTGTAAAGCACCAGAACATTCCAAGCTGTGTAGTTGCGCTTCTGCTTCAAGTAAAGGTCTATTCACTTCAAGAGTTTCCAAAATTAATGCTTTTCCAGATGCGTTTCGTGCTTGAAATGCAGGTAAATCCTTTTGCCAGTGGGTTTGTCCACCTGGCCCATCGTGGCATATAGTTGATATTTGAACCAGATTACTTATATGCTCTTCTGACCTTTGGAATAATCTCAGCCTTGGCAATCTCCTCGCAAACTTCTCTATCATAACCGTCAATTTTATATCTTGGTATAGGGATTTATCAAGTTTTCATGATACTCTTTGATATTTTTTCTATCTTTTTGAAATACTTTGATAGGTATGGTATAATCGCGCACTTATATGGAAATTACGAATGCACAAATTGAGAATGCCAAAATGCAAGAATTATCCCACTCAATAATTCGGGTAGGATTTGCAGCCGGATTTAAAAGCCTTTCTTTCCATAAAGGATTAGTTATCACTACAGCAATATTATTTCTATTCATTTTCCAATCCACCTTATCAACTATCGATAATGTTTCACCTATCAAAAGGGTAATGAATGGGGCAATTTCTACTACCTCAATCTTTCTTTCACGCTAATTTAGGTCTTGACATACAAAACAATTATTCATATTATTAGCTCAAATGGCAAAAGAAACTCCAAAATCAAGTTCTTCTCCACTTTCCCAATTGGAAGAAAATTTAGATCTTTATTTTGGCCAAAAAGCACCGGCCCTTCCTACAGGAGCCAAAGAAGCAATTGTCAATTTTGCACCATGGATCACAGTAGTCATGTTGTTTGTAAGCTTACCACCAGTTTTAGCAATTTTGGGCATCGGCTCTATTATGGCTCCTTTTAGTTTCTTGGGTGGGGTAAATGCAGGATATTCCTATATGTTGTCCCTTATCTTTTTGGCTCTCAGTATGGTACTGGAGGCACTAGCTATTCCGGGACTTTTTAAGAAAACAAAAGCCGGATGGAATTTTGTCTTTTATTCTACTTTGGTAAACATATTATCCAACCTCGTACACTACCAATTTATGAATCTCGTCATTGGAGGACTAATCTCTTTTTATCTGCTTTTCCAGGTCAAATCCTACTACAAGTAAATCCGCTTTTTGGATTATATCCTCTCAGTCATATATAATTGATCCTTATTCCTGCCTCATATCTCATAAATTATATGAGTAAAGAAGGTAACGTTTATCTATCTATCCCGAGGCCTGAAACACAAATGAGGCATCTGTTGAACCACAAATATGCCCCTGCTTGGCCAAACATACAGGACGTTTCAGGAGTAACAGCAGAGATTGTAGGTAAACCAACCCCAAGAGTAGTTGCAGTCCTTCCCGGTATTGGTTTTCGACTTAAAGATCAAGTAGATGATGCATATTACAATCCATTTGGTATGGCGACTTTTCTAGATACTATACCTTACTGCGGTATGCATCAAACTATAGTAGTTTCTCCGCCAAAAAACTCAAGAATTTCTCCTTTAAATCTTGAACAATTGACCGAAAAGACATTTAAAGCCTTAGAGAAAGAATTACTGGACAAACAGAGAGTACCAAAATTGGAAAAAATAACTCTTTTTGCATTTTCCCAGGGAGGCTATCTGGCTGCTCATATGTTGGAAAAGTACACTGCTTCAAGCGAACTTCTAAGATTACTTGATAAAATTATTCTAGTATCTCCTGCCGGTGTAACAACTTCTGGATTGGAACGCATAGACAGAATCATTAACAAAAACGCGAAAAAATCTATTACCGGAGCATTTAAAATACAGGATCATTGGTATGCAGGAAATTATTTCAATCAATTGAAAAGAGTGAATTTCTTGGGCGCGCTAGAAAATGCAGCTAAACAAGGAATAAAAGTTACTTTATTACCAGAACAACCTGGATCATATGGACTTTTGTCTTATGAGGAATACAATTTGCTTCTAGAATTAGTACGAAATCATAAAACTGTAGAGCTGATATACCCTCAACCAAACGACAAGCATAATCCTGATCACTTAAATGCTAGTATCAAGATATATCAAGCATTTCGTGTGTCACCTGCCGATCTGGATGAACCCGTAGGTACTTGGCATTTAGATAGAATTACGAAAGCAACGACATCTCTGCAAACTAAATTCAATCTAGTAGAACCAGGAAGAACCCAATCGGTTGATTGGGAAACAATTTTTGGGTCACGCCTTGATTATATGAGGGTTGAAATTAGACGATCAGATCGGAAGATAAGCGGTTACGCTTATATACCAAGATAGTAAAACCGGCCTAAAGTTCTATATTGTTTTTTCCATAAGTTCGTGGTATAAATACAGTATCCAAAGACAGTAGGCACTCTAGTAGCAGAGCGAAGCACGCTACTGGCCAGGCAAAAATAAGACCTACCGAGGGTAGTAAAGTTACTTAGTTAATTGGTTACTTTGTTACTTAGAAAAAGAAAAATACGAAGTAACTAAGTGTCTAAGTAACTAATTAACTATAAATCCTCGGTACCGAGGATTTTTTTATGAATGATAAAAAAGGTTCTACAAAATTAAACCCAAGAAAAACAGATGCCGTATCTGTGCTTTCTGATAAATTTGGCAAAGCAAAAGCCATGTTTTTGACTGATTATCGTGGACTCACCCATCAGCAGTTGGAAACATTGAAAAAGGGATTGAAAAAAGTTGAAGGAGAATTCGTCGTTGCCAAGAACACGCTATTGAAAATAGCAATGCAAAAGAACGCAAAAATGGAAAACGCATCAATGCAAAAATTGGAAAAGGAACTGAAAAACCCTACTGCCACATTATTTGCTTATGGCGATGAAATTGCAGCGATAAAAGAATTGGCAAATTTTATAAAAACCACTCAACTACCGAAAATAAAACTTGGATTTTTTGACGGTAAGTTAGCTAATGAGGCTGATTTTAAGAAATTAGCCAGCCTCCCTTCCCGTGAGGTACTACTGTCTATGTTGGTAGGTCAACTTAAATCCCCTATTTCTGGATTACATTATGCAATGAGCTGGAATCTAAGAAAATTAGTCACAGTATTGGGAAATATAAAAGACAAGAAATCGGCAAGCAATTAATTTTATAGATCGGGGGTGACTTATATTTATGGCAAAATTATCAAAAGAAGAACTCATGAAGCAAGTTTCCGATATGTCAGTATTGGAACTGGCAGATTTTGTAAAAGCTTTGGAAGAAAAATTTGGCGTATCAGCAGCTCCGATAGCAGTAGCAGCCCCTTCGGCTAGCGCCTCAGGGCAAGAAACTCCAGGAGAAACAGCACCTGAACAAACTACATTTAATGTAGTCTTGGCAAACGCAGGAGCCAACAAAATCTCAGTAATCAAAGCTGTAAGAGAATTAGTCCCAACATTGGGTCTTCAGGAAGCAAAAGCTCTAGTTGAATCCGCTCCGAAAGACGTGATGACCGGAGTCAACAAGAAAACAGCAGACGAAGCGAAAACCAAACTAACTGCAGCCGGTGCAACTGTAGAATTAAAATAATTTTACATTTTAAATTTAACTTTTGATTATTCAACGTATTCCCCGCCCAAGGCGGGGTTTTACGTAATTTGTAACATCATCAATATATATCAATGTGGCTGCCCTTCTTTGATCACTATTGACAATATAAAAATACTTGTGTTACAGTATGTAACTAATTGTTATAAATATTCTGCCTCTTAATTTTGGAGGGCTTATATGGGTTTTGGAGACCTTCGCGTATCACCTCTTACCATCAAAAGATGGGGCAAAAGAGGTAAACTTCCTGCAATTAGAATAAATTCCCGGGGAGACCGAAGATACAAGAAAGAAGCGGTACTTTGGCTACTGGGATTACAACAGAAGGCTACAGTTTAAATAGTTATTTTGTTACTTAGACACTTAGTTACTTAGAAAATATTTCTACCAAGTCACGAAGTAACAAAGTAACTAGCTAACTTGTATTCCCCTTAATTCTCTTGCAGCGTCTGTAGGATCTACTACATTTACCGATAATCCAGTTCCCAATTCAAATCCGGCTCGATGTACCAACCTGGGAATAATACGGAAAAACCAATTTTTCCCGTGATGGATGTAAAAATTGTAAGCAAATGGAGCAAACACATGAATTTTTTTAGTATCCGGCTGGCTGTAAACGACACTTAATCTTTTGATCGTCCTCCGCAATATCATCGCTAAATCTTTGATTTCTTCATCTTTGATGTCCGCATATATCGCTCCTTCAACTTTTGGCGCAATCCAAATTTCATATGGCCATTGGGAAAAATCAGGACAGTAAGTATAAAAATAATTATTGTCATCTACCACATTCATCACAGGTTCACGCACTAAGGCATCTAGATTAATCTGCTTGGGTAAAACCACCAATTGCGAATGAGGATGGTCCAAAGATGCTCCAGCATGCTCTCCATGATTACAAAATATCATGACCTGTCCGTCAGATAAATGTGCTTTAAACCGATCCCGATAAACAGTGAGAAGAAGTGCAACGTGATTTTGATCAAAATCCTCAATATCTTTTTTATGATCCGGAGAATGGATGATAACTTCATGGATATCGGTTATGGGGAATTTATTTGGAACTACCCTGATTGTCCATCCTGGTTTATCTTTTTCTCCCGGGCCTACTCGCATGATTTCCGAAGGAGTATGCTCTTCGTTCCCGGAACAAAAGTGACAGATTTTCAAACTTCCAGGCTCTGCGTGTTCGTCTGGCCGGTCCTGTCGTGCAGGAGCAATCACAATCCATCTTTGAGTTTTGACGTCTGGTACGAATTTGGCCACTTTAGTACAGTATTACCTATTGATAATGAAGTATCAAGTATTAAATAACTTTGTCTGTTCGATAATTTTTTTCTCTTTTTTATCTACTAAATTTTCTTCTTCTTTAAAATGTTCTATCCCTACGCCAATTAATCTTATTTTTTTAAGTTGAGGATTTTCCCGACGATCCAGAAATGGAAGTATCAATTTCATCACTTCTGTTTTAAAAAGCGGCAGACTATTGGTCGCAACCTTCAAAGTATGAGCTCTTGTTTTGGTGGTAAAATCAGAAAATCTGACTACAATAGTCACTGTTTTAAAGACTTCAACTTTGTCATATTTCATACGCTCAACAACCCTAGCAGCCAATTCATTCAGCCTATCTAGTATATAGGCAGCACTTAAAGTATCATTCTCAAAAGTTTCTTGTTCACTAATAGACTTTATTTCCCTTTCTACCGTAACCGGTGAATCATCTATTCCGCGAACCTTTAGATAAATATCCTCTCCCCACTTCCCCATCCAACTGGCTAACTGTTCTTTGGAAACTTTTTTAAGGTCTGAAACTTTATAAATATTCTTCCTGTGGAAAAATTCCTCGCTTTTCGGGCCAACCCCAGGAATATCACCAATAGGCAATGGATCTAGGAATTTTTCCACTTCATCAGGATAAATAGCGGTCAATCCATCCGGTTTAAATCTGGCGGAGGTCATTTTCGCAATCAGCTTGTTCGGACCTATCCCTACTGTGGCAGTAAGATTTTCCTGTTGTTTTATCTCTAATTTTATTTTTTTAATCAATTCTATTGCTTTATCATATCCAGATAGATTTTGCGGGGAAGCAAGAGATGAATTCAAGGATGATATAAATTTTGACGATCTCTGCATTTGAGCGCGAGAGTAAGAAGATTCATGGACAGAAGCTTCGTTTCCCGACGAGCGCGAGTTGTAGAGTCCGAAAAATTTCATATCAGACGCAGAATCATCTCCAAAAGACAAATCCAAATATGCCTCATCGACACTAGATTGTTCGACAACCCGAACATATTTACGGACAATACTGAAAATCTTTTCTGAAACCTGGCTGTAATATGATCCGTTCACCGGCAGAAAAACTGTCTTCGGTTCTCCCTTTTGCAATGCCTGTTGGGATAATTTCCAAGCAGTTGAGATGGGCATAGCCGAATGGATTCCATATTTTCTGGCCTGATAATTAGCTGTGGAAACTACACCTCTACCGATTCCGTTTTTCGGATCGGCTCCCACTACAATTCCCAGTCCAACAAATTGCGGATTTGCCCGTTCTTCACAAGCAGCAAAGAAAGCATCCATATCCAAATGCGCCACAATCATGTGTTAAAATAATATTACCTACCGATAAAAAATCAACTACCAATATGGGCAATGACTTAACTATCAAGAAATGTGTTCCTTGCGAAGGCGGTGTAGAACCGATGAAGGAAGATGAAGTTCAAAAATATCTCCCGATGGTGACCCAATGGATACTCGAGGAAGGTAAGTTGGTAAGAAGATTGAGGTTTAAGGATTTTAAAGAAGCAATCGCTTTTGTGAATAAGGTTGCAGATCTAGCAGAGTCAGAACAACATCACCCCAATATCACTGTTTTTGGCTGGAACAATGTAAAACTCACCTGCTTTACCCATAAAATAAAGGGATTGCACCTAAATGACTTTATCCTGGCTGCGAAGATCGATGGGATAGTGAATTAGTTACTTAGTTACTTGGTTACTTCGTAAGATTACGGCAAGACTTGTGAGAAAAAATTTACAATAGATTTTTTTGTTTCCTCAAAGAATTTATTTATCCCGCTGAAATCTATATTTACACCTTGCCTGGAAACTGGGGTTGGAGAAAGAATAACTTCATCATTATTAGCAGGCACATTTGTAGGTTGACTATAATTTATAGTCGGTCTTACGGAAATTGGGATATTGGTAGGCGGAATATAAATCCGTTTGGGAATTGTAGGTTGATCAATTACCCGATAAGTAAGAGTCGGAGTAGCGATTGGTGTATCTATAACATAGGTCGGAACTACGGGCGGACTCCCGGCAGGAGGAAATTTGGGATTTGCACCTCGAGTGGGTACAAGGCTTCCACACAGATTTTGTCCGCCACAACTGCATTGTCCTCCTGTTTCAGCTAATGCAACGTCATATTTCCACTGTAGATTAGCTTTTCCGTCATCACCACCGCATTTATCTCTATATCTTTGTTTTTCCTCACCACTTTCAATAACTGAACATTCGCTCCACCATTTTCCGCTGGGAAGCCTGCATTGACAAAGCCATTCTCCTCCTCCGTTACATCCGCGAAAAGGCGCGCTGTCACCGCAATAATCTTCCCGTTGCGGATCACTAGCGCAATCGGGACCGGTAGGAGTAGGTGCATCCTCCGCGCTGGATCTGGTTTGCAGAGTAGATTTCAACGCAATATTTCCTGCAACAATACCCAGTAAAATTATGGAAAGTATGATTATTGGGACAAAAGTATTTTTCCTTTTCTTTACTTTTCTTTTTCTACTCATTTTGGGAATAAGTATCGGATTATCGCTGATGAAAGTCAAGAAGATTAGTTACTTAGCCAAGGAGTTAATTAGTTACTTTGTTAATTAGAAATATTTAGATAACTACTAATTAACCAATTAACTAACTAACAAATTCACTAACTTATTTTTTCTCAAAAAATAGAGTTACTGTCGAGGTGACTGTCTGGGTACCGGGTTCCAGTTGCGGACCACCCCCGCCTGTTTTAGGCATAGCTATGTCAGCCCTGGCATACATAGGATAATCGTTTCCACCGTTAGATTCAACAATATTTACAATTTTACCCAAAGAAATCCCGAGCTCTTTGGAAAGTTTGGCTGCCTGTTCTTTCGCATTTTCTATCGCTTTATTTCTGGCAACTTCTCGGTATTTTGCCGGATCATCTACCACGAAACGATTACCCATCACTTGGTTCGCACCTGCTTTGGTGGCTTCATTTATGACCTGTGTTGCCAATTTTGCATCTTTTAACTTCACATTCACAGTCGCGTTGCCGTTATAGCCGGTAATTTTGTTTTCATTACTCGGTAAATAATTGTAGTTTGGGTTTATGTTGTAATTTGAAGTTTGTATATCTTTTGCGTCTACTCCCAAATTTTTCAAAGCGTCTATAACTTTATTATTCACTTCATCTATCTTCTTTTGCGCTTCTTCTGCGGTAGCAACATTACTTACGCTTATCCCCAATTCCACATAAACAGTATCCGGGACTACATCTACCTTCCCCTCTCCTACTACTGCAAGCTCTGATGATTTGGTGGTATTAGTAATCAGTAAATTCAAAGGATACGATACGTTGAAAATTTTTATAAGAAGAAGGAAAACAAAAGTAGCGGCAAGTCCAACGAGATATACGGAAATTTTATTCAGGGCAGACATAAAATCATTATATATCTTTGGGGAAGAAAAACAAGAAGAAATACATCCCTGTAAATAAAATTTATTTACAAAACTTACAAGGAGTCGAAATGTACGATATGCCATTGACAAATTTTCGCTGTTATTGTTAAAATAAATTTTTCTTATGGTCAAAAAAGATCATCGCTCGTATACTTGTCAGGCAATAGTTGTTTCGTGTATGGATTTCCGACTACGTAAACATTTGATCGATTGGGCCTCAAAAATATTAACTAAAGGCGGATATGACCGAGTGGCGGTTGCTGGAGGGGTGAAGAATTTTGGCCTTCTGGTAGACCAAGTGGCATTATCTGTCAAGCTCCACAACGTAAATGAAGCATATCTTATCAACCACGAAGACTGCGGAGCATACGGTGAAGAAGGCACTTTTGAGAAACACAAAGAAGATCTTCTTTTGGCCAAAGATATATTGACTCAGAAATTCCCGAAACTGAAAGTCGTCCCCCTCTACCTTAAACTCAATGGAGAATTTGTGAAGGTGTAATTAAAGAAAAATACTTTTTAGTGATTGTGGTTATATCAGGTTTCACAGAAAGTGGTGGATAAATTTAATGGTATCCAAACATTTCCTCCATTTTTACATGGCGCAGCAGTATGATGATATAAAACTTCGTCTACTTCAGCCTGTACAGCAGGATACTTTTTGTTTTTATTTATAATCGGACCAGTACATCGACTGCCACTTTCATCACCGTTCATTGGTCTAATCGGGCAATTATTACAAACGCTTGTATCTACGGTCTGTCTTACCACTATTGCTCTTTGATATAGGTTAACTGAATGAAACACATCCGCTGGACGAACAAAATATTCAAAACCAATAACATATTGATATCGAGCACCCCCACCTATAAGGTATAAGGGTCTGGGCTTTACGAATATTTCAGACATATTATGAACCTAAAACTTGAATAAGTTTTATCAAAGAATAAATTATACTTAAACCAGTATGAAAGTACAATTTTTCTATAGACAAGTTATTTCACCAAGCTATTCCAATCTGCGGAGAATTTTTCGATACCTACATCTGTAAGTTCGTGGTGGATATCAAATGAAGTCCAGGGTTTGGTCAGATCCAAGTTTTTATATTCTATGGGGACCAAATCACTAGGCGCGTAGGTGAAATTCTCCTCCGGCAATTGGAAATTGGTCTCTGCCCATTGTTTGAAAACTTTAAACGGTAAAGTGATTATCGGAGACTGTAGCTTTAAGGCATAGAGAAGATGGCTAAGCGTCCTTACAGAAGCTGATAGAGTAAATACATGGTTATCACCATTTTTATACATTTTGAGTATATTTGATACCAAGCTCATACCATCTTCTCCCATATCATCCAATCTACCCACGAAGGGAGAAAGGAAAACATCCCCTCTTTTAGCTCCGAGTGTGGCTACGTATACCGCAGCAGCCTGCTCCTGGGAGAAAACGAGAGTCATATTCACTCGCATCCCAGCTTTTACAGCCATAGAAGCTGCTTTCAGACCTTCTTTCGTTGTAGGAAATTTTATCCAGGCGTTTGGAATCCATTTATACATATCTTTGGACTGCTCAAACATTTCAGAGGCAGTTGTATTTTTATCCGAATAAGTTTCTATAGATACTGACCAATCTACAAGCGGTGAGATCTCCGAGACTACTTTTTTATAAAATTCATAGGCTTCTTTTTCGGTAAATTTTTCTCCTTTAGCCAGTTTGGCTGCTACCTCTGGGTTTTTGGAAATCAAAGTAGGATTTGTCGTCTGGCCATCGATATATCCCAGCAGTTTCTTTGCTTCTCTCGTTTCAGCCGGATCCCCGCCGTCGATGAAAATTTTAGAGAAAATCTTTTTGTCCATTTTATTATTGTAATATTTCTTTTACTTTGGAAACAATACCTTTTGTAGAAATTCCCTCATATTCCAAAAGTTCAGCCGGTTTGCCGGAATGAGGAAGTTTTGTCACTGCAAGTTTATAGACTTTTACTTTTTGTTCGGTTGCGTAAACATTGAGTACCGCATCCCCCAATCCACCCTCAAACCAATGATCTTCAACGGTAATAATATTAGTGATTGGTTGGTAGTTAGTAGTTGATGGTTTAATTAAATCAATTAACGTCTTTTTATCGATTGGTTTTATGGAATAACAGTCGACAACTATCGCTTCAATCCCCTCTTTTCCAAGCTCTTCTTGAGCTTTCAAGGCTTCATATAGGGTGATACCTGCAGCGATGATAATGACTTTTTTATTGTCATTGCGATCACGCGAAGCGGGAGAAGCAATCCCTGATCCTACTCCGGGATCGCCACGCTTCGCTCGGGATGACAAAGTGTGCAACTTACTCCCTCCTATCGGAAACTCTTCCTTCTCATCATAAATTACTGAAGTTGTCGGTCTAGCGACCCGGATATACGATATTCCCGGTTTTTTTATCATTTCCTCCATCAATTTTGCGGTAGACACTCCATCCGCCGGATATAAAACACTACTGCCCCAAATGCTTCGAAACATCGATAGATCCTCTAGTCCCATTTGGGATGCCCCATCCTCACCGATAGATACACCAGCGTGAGAACCTAAAAATTTGATATTCGCCTTTGCCAGTGCCGCCATCCTGATCTGATCATAGGCGCGGGTCATGAATGCGGAAAATGTCGTCATGAAAGGTATAAATCCTCTTCTGGAAAATCCGATTGCCGTCCCGGTCATGTTTTGTTCCGCGATAAACATCTCAAAATATCGCTCCCTATGTTCTCTCTGCGTGGTTTCTGTAAAAAGAGAATTCTTCACGTCTCCATCAAGAACCACTACATTAGTATATGTATACATTAGACTTGTTAATGCATCTCCTGCAGCTTGCCGGGTAGCGATGGAGTCACCGAATTTGTATATCGTATTACGTATTACGTATTTCTTATTAGGTATATTTTTTTTCATACTTGATACTTGATACTTACTACTTAATACAGGTTTTTTCACTTCACCTCTAATTTTCATATCCACATTTCCCAGCTCTTTGATCGCCTGGTCATATAAATCTTTCGGTAGCGGTTTTCCATGCCAATTATCTTTATCCTGCAAACTTTTTATGCCATAACCTTTGAAAGTTTTGGCGATAATTGCGACTGGCTTGCCGTGGCCGGAAAGTTTCTGCATTGCTTTGTAAGCTGTAACCACCTGTGAGAGATCATGACCATTTTTTACAATGACAGTTTTCCAACCGAAAACTTCAAATCGTTTTTTATACTCATCCAAATGATGCTCAAACATTGTCGGTTGACTCTGTCCTAATCTGTTGACATCAAGTACCGCGACTAAATTGTCTACATTATTATATGAAGCAGCTTGTATCGCCTCCCATACAGATCCTTCTGCCATCTCACCATCGCCTAGTAACACATACACAATCGGAATTGACGGGTGACGAGAACGAGGGGTCCCAACCGGAGATGTATCGTAGCGTTGGGATACGTGAGCGGCAGGACCCGTCAATTGTCGAAGAGCCATCGCCATTCCCAGTCCTATCGGCAATCCCTGACCTAGAGAGCCCGTCGGGGCTTCTGTATATGGGAATTCTAGTGTGGGGTGCCCCTCCAAGGGACTAGAAAACTTGCGATATTGCAATAACTCATCCATGGATATTTTCCCAGCTGCGGCATATAAAGAGTAAAAAAGTGGGCTAGCGTGGCCTTTGGAAAAAATCAATCTGTCGTTGGTAGGATTTTGGCGATTAGAAAGGTCTGTCCTGAAAAATCCGCCGAACATAAGGGCTGTCATTAGTTCTACAGCAGATAAAGATGAAGTCGTATGACCGCTTCCGGCTGTAGTAGTCATCGTGAGAATATAGTAACGGATAAGTTTGGTAAGTTTTTGGATAGTATTAATATTCATTTGTCATTGCGAGGAGAGAATCGACGAAGCAATCTCATCGAATAATATCCTCATACAGATCATTATAATTCGGATTTACTGATTTTATTAAATCAAGCTTTTTTTGTCTTGATCCACCCTTTATTTGCTTTTCTCTTATTATTGCTTCATTTATATCAGCAAACATCTCGTAATAAACCAATTTCTGAATATTATATTTTGAAGTAAAACTTGAAACTAATTTATTTTTGTGAGAAAACAATCTTCTTATAAGATTGTTAGTAACACCTGTATATAATACGCGATTAGTTCGATTGGTTGCAATATATACAAAATAACTATTACGCTGAATCATCTATAGATTGCTTCGCTTCGCTCGCAATGACAGAGATATTTTTCAATTTCTCAATCGCCATTTTAACATCAGTTGCGCTAAATATAAAAGAGTTGGAATTGATCCGAGTGGCTCCGGCTGATATCACCTTCGCCGCATTCACATCATTCATCGCCCCATCCACTGCAATAGGAATTTCGAAATCAACATCTCTGATTTTTTTAATTTTTTCTACTGTATCTTCCCGAAAAGGTCTCCCTGACTCTCCAGCTTGAATCGCCATTACTAATATACAATCAATATCATCCATATACTTATGTATCTTTTCAAAATCAGTCGGTCCATCTATTGCCAATCCTACCTCCACTCCCAACTGAAAGCATTTCTCTATATACTCGGCAACAAAGTCTCCTTCCACATGGGCGAAAAATCTCTTAAACCCTGCTTTGTGGAAATTAACCAGATAACGCAATGGATCCTTTACCATCATGTGGAGTTCTAACTGAATAGATGTTTTCAAATTAGTGAAAGAAGTAGGATCTATAAATGTAGTATTGGGAACCAGTGTACCATCTGCTATATCTATCTGCACCCAATTCACTAAACCTTCTACCATATGGACTTTTTTTTCTATCTCGGGGAAATCTATTTCTAAAATGGCTGGTATCACTTCTACCATAATCTTATAAACATTATAATTCTTATAAATTATATATTCTAGGGTGTCTAAACTAGTATGTATAGATTTGACCACATTTTCAAGGCTATATGTGTATAGGTTTGTATAGTTTATTTTATCTGTACAAGTTTATTTTATTAATCGACTATTGCAAAATTATGATGTTTATGCCTATCATTAACTATGAACTCCCAACGGGCTATAAAAATTAAGCTTCTCGTCATCCAGCTCATTGCTATCATACCGCTTCTTCTTTTTATCTTCTATATCTTTGACCTGTGGTTTGATGTAAGAAGATCCATAGTCCTTGAAAACACTATTAACCAGGGCAGGCTCATATCCCAAACCGTAGAAGAATCCTTTAAGCTTGGAACACATATATCTACTATCGTTGCAACAAATCCCGGGTTTAAGTCCCTGATAGAAAAGGACCCGAGCATCGTCGAAAGTACTTTAAGAACTATCACAGATAACATACCCGAAATCAGTGGAATCAATATCTCAAATACTTCCGGTAAAAGCATATTTATGTCACGGGAAATCTCCAAAGAGCAAAAAGACCAAACCTCTCTAGCCGACAGGAATTATTTCCAGAAAGTGATAGAGACTCAAAAACCTGCTATATCCGGCATATTGACTAATAAATTCCGGGATACGCAAGGCATCGTCATGGCTGCCCCAATCATCGATAAAGGCAAAGTTACTGCGGTGGTAGGTAGTTTTTATGAAATGGAAGCTTTGAAAGCAAAGATGGATAGCGTCTTGCCTCTGGATGATAAATATACAGTACTCCTATATGACCAGGATGGAAAACTCGCTCTTATCTTGCATAAAGCCCTACCAAACGATGCTGAAAAAACGGTATTTAATAACCTGCCGTTCCTGGCTAAATACGATTCCCACAAGGTAAATATCGTCGAAAATGAGAAATTGCCTAATTCTACCAAAACATATCTGGGGGCTATGTTACCCGTGGATGGGTATGGTTGGACTGTCGTCAACCTGATTAGTCAAGACGATGTCTTTGCTCCTATCTATAAAGTGCAAAAAATTACCTGGCTTATCATCTTATCAGCTCTCATTTTCGCTCTCAGTCTTATATCTTACGTACTTCGCAAGATAAAAATGGTTTATTGAAAAACTTCCTCTTTCTTTCTATCCTATAGAGTCTATTTGCAAAACATATTCTAATTTCATCGCGTTTGTATAGATTTTACGGCCTATTTCAAATACTCCAAATGAACTTGATCCGATATTATTCCATCATACTACCTTTGTTGCGCAATTGGATACTTCATAAATAATAAATAGATCAACTGCAATAATCTAAACACTTGACAAATAACCAAATAATATTTAAGCTGATATTATGCCTTACAAATCTATACAAAAAAGTATACAAAACTATACATATAGCCTCAAAAACAGGCACAAATGTATACATTCTGATCTACTAGCATTGTCAACAGGGACCTAGGCAGTTCCATGATGACAATTGTAAAAAACTCAAGAAATTGAGTGTTATTTGTTGCTCCAGCAATTGTCCATCAGAGAAAACCTGTGCCTGTTGTAAAAACTAAAAGAATATATACTATAGGTGAAGCCGCAGAGTTCCTGGATAAATCCATTATGACTCTGCGCAGATGGGTCGCGGACGGAAAAATTACATGCCTTAGAACTCAAGGAAATTTCCGCAGATTTACTTACGATGAATTGGAACGAGTAAAAAAATACGGTCCTCTTTCCAATTCTCCTCTACTTTCTGCCAAACAAGCCAGTCATGAACTCGGAGTCTCCAAACAAACTATAAAAAGGTGGGGTAAAAAAGGAAAAATAAATATCATCAAAGATGCTACCCATCATCTTTATTTACCGAAAGAAAAATTAGGGGATACTGCAGAACCTCGCTTTTGGGATTTTACTCACTCTGATATCTGGCCCCACCAATCAATACATATCGCTGCAATAGGACTGAGTGTGTTAATTTTCTGTTTGATATTTTTCACCAGATTAAATGACTTGAGGGTATCAAATTTAGGTTACAGTCTACCCAGACCAATCACTGGTGCTATTTCTACAATCGCCTCTACTTTTTCCCCAAAATTGGCAACGACAGTATCAATATACATGAAACCTGCAAATGTGGTTTTTGCACAATCGGATAAACCACAAACAAGTATTTCAATACCCTCTATCCAATTACCCGGAAAAGTAGAAACTATTGTACAAGGCAGTGGGAAAGACGGATCAACTGGAGCAGAAGGACCAAAGGGCGCACCCGGAGAGATAGGACCAGCCGGTTCAACAGGAGCAGCCGGAGCAAAAGGTGACAAGGGTGATAAAGGAGATAAAGGAAATCAGGGGGATGCCGGACCAGGAGGAGCAACAGGAGCGACGGGAGCCAATGG
>JACPZE010000002.1 GCA_016195685.1 Candidatus Gottesmanbacteria bacterium | reverse complement strand
TCCACATCTATTGGTCCGGTTGGAGGAATTTTAGGCAATTATCTTTTTACTCCTTTGACTACAAATGGTATTTATAACGTGGCAATGGCAGTCACACCGACGGGATCTGTCCTATATCAACCGCCATGTAGTAATCCTCCGTGCCAATCTGGCTATACCAATCCTCAAGTTGCAATTCCACTTGCCGGATATGATTTGAAAGCTGATTTTCCTTTTGTTACTGTGACTCCGACTGGTAGCCCAACAGCTACTCCTCCTTTTGCTCCCGCAACGTTCACGCCAACACCTCCTAATGGTATACCAACTGACCAACCCACACCTTCACCTATCAAACCGACCCCTTCAGTATGTATACCATTGCCTACTCCTATTCTTCAAGCTCCTGCGCACGAATTATGCACCAATTCTAAACCTACTTTCTCCGCATATGTATCCGATCCCAATGGTGAAAACGTCTGGGCGATTTTTTATAGCGATGCATATGAAAAGTTTAAACGTATGGGTACATCGCAATTACCACCATATCCTACTGGAACTTATAGTCAGTATGTACCAGATGCGTATATGCTAAATTCCAATGGCGGTTATTGGTGGACAGCCTATACTCAAAACTCCGCAACAACTTGCACTAAATCAGCAGATGCACCAGCGTTTCTATTAAACATGGATTATAGTGCACCTCCTGCACCAGAGTCTCCTAATTGTACTTTGCAAAATCAGGATTTTGTCAGCGGGGGTTGTACATTTTCCTGTACATGGCCGGCTGATCCGGAAGTAGATAATTCTTGCAGTGATACTGCGAATTACCATGCCATCTTTTGGACTTCACCAAGATCTCAAATGTCAGATCCCGGCTGGATCGGTAATAGCCTTACAACTACAGTGAATACAACAAGTGACGGTGTAGAACTTTACGCACAACTGGAAGCTAAAGATAGCCTTGGAAACGTCTCAAGTGCTTCCGCCATAGGGGGGCCTTTCACTTGTCCTCGCTTAAATTTTTCTGATACGCCCACACCGGGTGGTTTGCCATCTGCTACTCCTACTGCCTCAAATACTCCTACGCCTACCATTACTCCTACTCCCACCCCTGGAGATTGGATGCATGTCCAAGGCGGAGATGTTTACCTAAATACCATAAACCAATCAACCGGCCCAAATAAGTATTTTTTGGATGAATTATCTTGGGATACCAATAATAATTCCGTAGGCATACTTTGGTCAGGGAATGGTGGATTTTTCCCTGGCCTAGGATTTCTATCTTCTCGTGCTCCTCTTGATTTGAAAGTTGCCGGTAGCCTTTCCACGGCAAATAATTTTACTTATTATTGGGAAGCCTTGAAAAATAAAGCAACAGATTTGAGTAATCCTGGTCTTTATCCCAATCAAACAGTAGGTAAACCTAGTGATTT
Organism: Candidatus Gottesmanbacteria bacterium; assembly: GCA_016195685.1. Lineage (GTDB taxonomy): Bacteria > Patescibacteriota > Microgenomatia > 2-02-FULL-39-11 > 2-02-FULL-39-11 > JACPZE01. The sequence continues at coordinate 68,459 of JACPZE010000002.1, read as the reverse complement.
GGATGCAACTAATGCAATTTACTCGTATTCCGGGCAAGGTTTGTATTCATTAGATAATGCATTTAACGTTAATAGGACAAATGGAGCAGATGTAACTATATTTTTGATCTCCGGTTCATTAGATATACCCAAAAACTATTCATTGACTGATTCTAAGGATACGGTTGTCTTTATAGTAAACGGAAATATACATGTCAGTGGAAATGTTACGAATGCTCCGGGTATAACAGGTCTTTTTATCGCAAGTCAGTCATTTACTGTAGACAAAAGTGCTAATCAATTTAAATTGAACGGTATGGTTTATACCAAAACTTTATCTTTAAAGAGGACCTACCGCAGTTTTATCGATCCAACATATGAATTTATTTATAAGCCGCAATATGCAGTTGCCTTGCTTCCGTATCTAGGACGAAGCCAAGTAAACTGGCAGGAGGTAAAACCATGATGAATAAATTTTCAATTTTCAATTTTCAATTTTCAAATAATAAGGTAAAAGAAAATGGTCAAATTGTGTTAATGTTGGTATTAATTACAATTGTGGGATTAACAATTGGTTTGTCTTTAATTTCCCGGACTGTTACCGATATCCGTATTTCTAGTCAGATTGAACAATCCGGCCGGGCATTTTCTGCGGCAGAGGCCGGAGTGGAGAATGCACTAAAAGGTGCAATAGTCGGTAATCAACAAAGTACAGTTAGGCTGCCAGATGCCAATGGAACATATACAACTGGAACATATTCAGTATCTTCAATAGGAAATACGAATACTCTTTCCTTTCCTGTTACTTCTCATACAGAAACGCAGACAATTTGGCTTGCGGATCATAAAAATGATGGGACTCTAAATGAAGCATCTGGCAAAGATCCTACCGGATTTACTTTCGATTTATGTTGGGGAACAGACACAAATAATAATGCGGCAATTGCATTGAGCCTTTTTTATAAAGATACTGATGGCTATAAGTTTGCACGTAGCGCGTATGATAAGAATGGAACGTCTCGTAATCCTGTCGCAAATAATTTTGATAATGTTGTTGAAAGCGGTCCCAATAATTATTGTGACGGCAATTATCAATACCGGAAAACAATAAGTCCCTTGGGTGATTTTAAATTGGATGCACTTAAGAACCCAAAATTGTTATTTTTAAGGATTATGCCGGTCTATGAAAATACGACTTTTGCAATAAAAGCAAATGCTAATTTACCAGTACAAGGAAAAATCATAACTTCAGTAGGACAAACAACGACAGGAGTGGTGAGGAAGATTCAAGTAACACAAGGATATAACGTCCTTCCAACGCTACTGGATTTTACTTTATTTGCTGAAACCAAGCAGTAAACTTCTGTTGACAAAACGCTCCTAAAAGCCAGATAATAGAAACATCTGCCCATGCAAAAATTACTTGTTGGCCTTGATATTGGTACTCAAACTATAAAAGCGGTCCAGATGTCGCGGGAAAAAAACAGAAATCAACTTCTTGCGGCTGGTTACATCCCTACTCCTACCAAAGTTACTTCTTTAAACAGTAAAAACTCCAATAATGATCAGATTATGGCTGATTCTATCAATAGACTGGTTCATGATATGAAGATTTCTACTTCAGATGTATCTGCTTCCCTTCCGTCGGCGAATGTCATAACTCGAGTTTTGGAGCTTCCTCTTATGTCAGATTCAGAATTAGCTTCAAGCATACAATGGGAAGCAGAACAATATATCCCCATGCCATTATCTAAAGTCAAATTAGATTTTACTGTTATAAATCGTGATGAACAGACTACAAAAATGAAACTGCTTTTGATTGCCGCACCGATTGATTTGATAGAAAAGTATATGCACATTATTACCCTAGCTGGTTTAAATCCTACCGCCTTGGAGACAGAAATTTTGGCTGCAAGCAGAAGTATTACAACAAGTTTTCCTACTCTTTCGCAAGCAATGGTAATCAGTTGCGGAGCCACAACGACCGAAGTTGCTCTTTTGCATGAACAAATGCTGGTCTATACAAAATCAATTCCTCTAGGAGGAAATACTTTAACCCGTGCAATTGCAGAAGAGCTTGGCTTTGAATTCCCTCAAGCCGAAGAATACAAAAAAACTTATGGTTTAGATGAGGATAAATTGGAGGGGAAGATAGCAAAAAGTATTGCTCCTTATTTTACTTCACTTTATTCAGAAATAGAAAAAAATATCGCATATTTTAAGGAACAATATCCCAAAGATGAGATTACAAACCTGACGATATGCGGTGGAGGGGCCAAACTTCCGGGACTAGTATTGGCATTTACCAAAAATCTAGGACTGGATTCTCAAATCAGCAATCCTTTCATAAATCTGACCATCGACCCCAATATTTTGCCTTCCTTATCTCCCGATGCTCCAGTTTATACACAAGCAATAGGTCTAGCGCTTAAGGACGTCGAATAAATATGGCAAAACACTCGGTTAATCTCGTAATAAAAAAGGAAAACGAATTACCTGTAGTCAAAAAACTAAGATTGCTTCTGCCTATTTTTTCCGCGGTAAGTCTGTTTATATTTGTTATCCTATTCTTATCGTCAATTATTTATATCAACAAAAATAACAGCGAGTACAATTCTCTTCGACTGCAAATCGATAATCTGGAAAAAAGAATTTCCGCAAATAAAAATGCAGAAGGAATTTACATACTTACAGTTTCCAGGGTGAAAACTATCGATCAACTAAGTAATGGGAATAAAAAATTTATATCTCTTTTATCAGAAATTTTAAAACTGCAATCTAGCGGAGTTTTAATTTCACAAACAAATATCGACAAGAAAAATTCTGTTACAGTCTCGGTGACTGCTTCTTCTGCCGCTTCGCTTGACGAATTTGCTACTAAACTTCTAAACGCTGACGCAGCCAAACTTTTTTCTGATATAAAGACTTCTGGTATCGTACGGGATAAAAATGCAGGTTATTTATTATCAGTTTCGTTTAAACCCAGTACCAGCCTTTTAGAATGAAAACAAAATTTGATTATTTATCATATCTTCATCAATACGAAATTCTCATAGCATCCAGCGGAGTGCTGATGATAGTTATAGTTCTTACTTTCAATATGTTACTTCCCAATCTCAACCATGCCAATCAAATTTATGCTCAAGGGCAAGATTTAAAAAAGAAAGTAGAGTTATTAACGCAAAAAGATTCATCTCTGACGTCATTAAATTATCAATTCTATAAAGATGTTTTTCTGAAATCGAGTCAAATTTTACCTGAAAATAAAGATTACGTGTCACTAATTGGCACTTTTGATTTATTGGAGAAACAGTCAGGAATAACTATAGTACGTACGGATTTTCAACTGGGTGTAGTTTCAACATCGTCAGCAACTTTACAGCGCGCTGCCGGAACTGCCGCTTTTATGATACCGATTTCCGTAGAAGTGATGGGTAATCTAGAAGGATTGAGGAAATTTTTGGATTTGGTTTCCAACTATAATGGCCGTTTGATGACTTTTGATGAAGTGACCGTCAATAATAAGCAAAGCGATACCTTAGATGTTGTATTAAGCGGGCGGGCTTTTTTTTACATATTGCCGGGAACTTTAGGTTCGATAGATTCTCCGCTTCCAAAGCTTGAAAAAAGCCAGGATGCAATATTACAAAAGATAAACTTGTTAAGTTTGCCGCAGGATACGGTAACTGTTGATTTGGATAAAAATAGTATAGGCAAGAAAAACTTATTTCAATAGAATCCTTTTAGACTTTCGCCAATCAGATATTTCTTTATGATTGCCCGAAAGAAGAACCTGCGGTACCTTTAAACCTTTATAGACAGGAGGTCTGGTGTATTGAGGTTCTTCTAGATATCCGCCTGTCCCAAACGATTCTTCAATAGTTGCCTGTTTTTTTACTAAGACTCCTGAAATTAGCCTTACTACAGCGTCTGTAATGACCATAGCCGGTATCTCGCCACCGGTTAGCACATATTTGCCTATAGAAATTCTTTCATCGATAAAATGACTAATACGTTCGTCTATGCCTTCGTAATGTCCGCAAATTAAAATCAAGTGGTCTAATTTGGAATAACTTCTGGCTTTTGATTGATTAAACTGTTTCCCCTTGGGATCAAGCAATACAATTTTTTCCTTAAATACTGAATTTTTGTTTTTTAGCTTTATACTTGATAAGGCTTTATCAATTATGTCTACACGCATTATCATTCCGATGCCTCCACCGTATGGTTTATCGTCTACCTGATGGTGGCGATTGTATGCAAAATCACGGATGTTGACGGTAGAAATTTTTATAAGTTTCCTCTTCTGGGCACGTCCAATGATAGAAGAAGAAAAGATATCTTGAAATACTTTTGGAAAAAGAGTGAGAATGGAGATGGTCACAAATTTATCCGATTTCGATTCTAACTTGTTTGCCTTCTTTAACAGCAAGTACTTTGCAAACATTTCGTATGGCTTGGATAATTTTTCCTTCTTTGCCGATTATTTTGCCTGTATCTTCGGGATTACTTTTGATTATGTATTGGGTCATTGTATCACCGAATGGACGTTCTTCGATACTTATATCTTTAGGATGATCAACCAAGAGTGATGTAAGATAAACTATTAAGTCTTTCATAATGAGAGAAGCTTGCGTACAGAATCACTAAGTTGGGCCCCCTGACTTAACCATTTTTCTAGTTCTTTTTTATCGTACTTTACAGCTTGAGGTTTGACTTTTAAGTTTGCATTTCCCAATATAGCTATAGATTTACCGTTTGATTTAGATTTTTGATCAGTAACAATCAGTCGATAGAGGGCCTGGTCTTTTTTACCTGTTCTTTGAAGCCGAATTTTTACTGGCATAAGTACTTCATTATATTACTTTTTATTCCATTTCTCAAGGGCAGCTTGAGCGGCTCGCATTTCCCCTTCCTGTTTACTTTTCCCAACCCCGGTACCGCACAATTTAACTCCGACATAAACTCCTACTGTAAATTCTTTTGCATGGTCTGGTCCCTTTGCGCTTAGCACTTTATAGATAGGGGATATCTTCGTTTCATCCTGGACATGCTCTTGGAATATGCTTTTGGCGTCTTTATAAGTTTTTTCCGCCAAAATTTTGGGAAGAAGTGGGAAAAGAAAACTGCTAAGTATTTTATTCACGGCGGCAAGATTTAAATCCAAGTACAAAGCTCCCAAAAAAGCTTCGAATGTATCGGCTAAAATAGAAGGATTTCCTCTTCCTCCAGATTCCTCTTCTCCTCGTGAAAGTAAAAGGTATTCCCCCAATTTCAATTCCTTTGCCACTTGGGCAAGTGTAGTAGTTTTTACTATTGAGGATCTTAAGTTTGTAAGTTCGCCCTCGCTTATTTGGGGGTAGCTTTTGTATAAATAGCTAGACACCAAAAAAGATAAAATACTATCCCCCAAAAATTCCAACCGCTCATTGGATTCAGGTACATTTTTTACTTCATTTAAGTAAGATCTGTGGATAAAACCCTGTTCAATGAGTTTAAGATTTTTAAATTTAGTTTTAACTTTTTTAGCCAAACTCTCGAATTTATCTTGTTTAAGATCAATCATAGTGGCTGAAAATATTTTTTTATCACATTTCCCAAGACACCGTTTACAAAAGACGGGCTTTTATCACCTCCGTAACCCTTTGCCAATTCGATCGCCTCGTCAATAATTACTTTCTGGGGTTCTTTTTTCTCAAACAAAAGTTCATATATAGCAAGCCGGAGTATAGCGACATCAATTTTAGATATTTTATCTATGGGAAATTGAGGTGCTGAATCTTCTATAACAGGATCAATTTTATCAATAAGCTTATTTATCGGTTTGACCAATTTTGAGGATATAGATCTTTTGCTTTTAGGAAAACTTGACGAAAAAAGCTCTTCAATGATTTGGATTCTTTTTAAATGGCGCGGGTCGCTGACTTTTTTCATTTATAAAATCCACACTTGGGACAAACTCGATGAGGTAGTTTCTTGGTGCCACATTTAGGGCACGTGTTAAGGACGGGTAATTTTGCTTTCAGATTTGCTTTTTCCCGTTTTCCTTGTCTTCTTGTTGAGTGTCTTCTTTTTGGTAGTGGAGCCATAATATAGTTATTTAGATACTTAGTTAATTGGTTAGTTAGTAATTACTTCTGCTAAGTAACTAATTAACAAATTAACTAATTCGCTAATTAACTTTATCCTAGTCTGGTGATACTTTTGCTATTGTATATTTTTGGACTTCTTCTTTCAAGAGGGAAACTTGTGAAAGGTCAGGATCGATTTCTGCAAGAATTTTAGCCGCTTGTTTTGTTTCTTCGATTAAAACCAAATCGGTAATATCTGCAAATTTTAATCCGAAATGGCCGTGTTGTCTTGTACCGAATATCTCGCCTGCCCCCCTTAGTTTTAGATCATATTCCGAAAGTTTCGGTCCATTAAAAACTCTTTCCAATATTTTTAATCTGTCGATAGTTTTTGTATTTTCTGATTCGGTAAAAAGTAAGCAATAAGACTGGAGATTTCCCCGTCCAACTCTTCCCCGCAATTGATGAAGCTGGGCCAGTCCAAAACGATCAGCCGCCTCGATCATCATTATAGTAGCTGTGGGTACATCTATTCCAACTTCTACAACGGGTGTTGATACCAATATGTCAATTTTTCCATTTTTAAATTGCGCCATAACTTTTTGCTTTTGAGTTGTAGTTAGCTTTCCATGTAGAAGCCCCAGATGCAAAGCTGGAAAAATTTCCTTCTGCAATTTTTCAAATTCTGTCTTTGCTGCTCTTACAGTTTCTAAGCTTTCGGATTCTTCAATAAATGGACAAATTATAAACGCCTGCTGTTTAAAATCAGAATGTTTAATTTGCTTCTCTATCCAAATATAGGCGGAATTTCTTTTTTCTGCTGGCACAACCCAAGTTTTTATTTTTTGCCGTCCGGATGGCATTTCTTCAATAACCGATAAATCCAGATCTGCATATAAGGTGAGAGCAATAGTTCTGGGAATTGGGGTAGCTGTCAGTATGAGTACATGAGGATTTTTACCCTTATCACGGAGAATTGCTCTTTGTTCTACTCCGAATTTTTGTTGCTCGTCTATCACGATTAGTCCCAGATCATCAATTTTTAATTTTTCCGAAAGCAAAGCATGAGTACCAATATAAATATTGAATTTGGATAAATCCTCATTCTTTTGTCTTTTAATACGATTAGATGCAGTAATAAGTCCTAATTTAATTTTATAAGGTGATAAAAGTTGGGAGACAGTTTGATAATGTTGTTGAGCCAATATTTCGGTTGGAGCCAAAAGTACCGATTTATAACCATTCAGATAAGTTAAATACATCGAAATTGCGGCAACTACTGTTTTTCCCGAACCAACATCACCTTCGAGGAGTCTGTTCATGGGTTTGGTTTTTTCTAAATCAGAAATAATTTCAGCTACGGCTTTTTTTTGATCCTCAGTGAGTCTAAAAGGAAGATTTTGGATAAATTCATCAACTTCTTTTTTAAATTTTTCTACTTCAAATTTATGTCCAACTGTTTTTTGGTTAAATTCTTTCTTCCGTATGTCAGCAGCCCATTGCAAAATCAAAAGCTCATCAAAAGATAGCCTTCTTTTGCTTGCCTCAATGTCTTCATAGTTTTGAGGAAAATGGATTTTATAGATTGCTTCTTTTCTTGAGATTAAGTTAAATCTTGATAAGAAATTGGTTGGTAACATTTCAGGAATTTGCGGAAATAATTTAGTCAAAACCACATTTATCCTTGACCTGAGCCATTTTGAAGACAAGCCTTCTGTTTCTGGATAAACAGGAACCAATCTGCCGGTATGTATTGGAGGAATACCCGGTTTTAATATTTCATATTCCGGTGAAACAAAGGTCAAATTTTTTCCAAACCATTTCACTTCTCCTGAAAGAGACAGTTTAACTCCCGGGTGAAATATATTTTTCAAAAATGGCTGATTGTACCAAGTCACCTCTATTTCCCCTGTTGCATCTGATATTTTCGCCTTTTGAATCCTTTTACCGTATTTGGTGTAAATATTCTCAAATGATGCGATCGTTGCTGTTGTACTAACTTTTTCACCGACTTGGAGATTCCGTATTGTAGAAACGTTTGAATAGTTTTCATAGCGAAAAGGTATATGAAAAAGAAGATCTTCTATGGTTTTTATGCCTAATTTACTCAATTTAGCTCCATAAATCGGTCCCACCATGATCAGTTGATTTACCGGAGTATTTAAATCCACCATAACAGTGTCTTTAGCGCAGTAATAGAAGTGATGATAAAGAACTAACGACTAGTGCTAAAGATGAAATTATGACGATTACAGTCCAAAATTTTTTATGTTTTCTGAAAAAATTCATAGTTTGGGAAAAAGTTAATTCGGTAAAACTTTTATAAATTTTCTTCCGACTTTTAATAATAAAGGTTTGTCTTTCATTAATATAGCTTTAAAATTAGTATCTGTAATTCTTTTCCCGTCCAGCTCTACTGCGCCTTCTTCAATTAACCTTTTTGCTTGAGATTTACTTGTCGTTAATCCAGAATAATAAATAAGTTCTGTAATGGAGTAAGATCCATTAAGAATTTCTTTTTCGAAAGGAGCTGTAGGATTTAATCTTTTTTGAAAAACTCTCTCGAATTCCTTTTGGGCTTTCTTTGCTTTTTCTTCATTATTCAACATTTTTGTCAAAGTAAAGGCCAGCAATTTTTTATACTGCATTGGATTCTTGCTTGATTTAAGGTCTTTTTTTATTTGTTCGACTTGATTCATTGGTAGATCAGTAATAAATTCAAACGATTTAGCAATTACATCGTCGGGTAAACTCATGACCATTCCATAAAAATCATTAGGTGCAGCGGTTAGCGCGATCACGTTACCTTCTGTCTTGCCGATTTTGCGGCCAGAACTATCCGTCAAAAGTGGTACAGTTAATACAAATTTCTCTTTATGCCGCATGTGTTCTATAAGTTTTCGGCCTGCAATCATATTGAAAGTTTGGTCAGTTCCACCAATCTCCAGATCTACGTTCATTTCTGCTGCATCATATGCGACCATAACCGGATATAAAAATTCTGTTAAACTTATTTCTTTACCAGCCTTAAGTCTTTCCTGAAACATATCTCTTTCAATCATTTGTTGGGCGGTAAAGAAACTGGTTAATTGTATGATGTCAGCAAAAGTAAGTTTACTTAACCATTTAGAGTTAAATTTTACCTCTACTGGATTTTTGCCATTAAAATCCAAAATTTTTTTTACTTGATTTACATAGTCTTTTGCATTCGATAGAACTTGCTCTTTAGTTAGAGCTTTCCGGGTAGATAATTTTCCACTTGGATCCCCGATCATTCCTGTAAAATCCCCAATTAAAAAAATTACCCGATGACCAAGTTGTTGGAATTGGGATAATTTTCGCAATCCAATCATATGACCAATATGGAGTTGGATGCCAGAAGGATCAAAACCCTGGTAAAGACTTATTTTTTTTCCTGATCGTAGGACTTTCTCGAAAGCCTCTTTGGAAGGGTATATTTTATCTACTCCCCTGATTAACAATTCATCAATTTTATCCATGGATGATAGTATAACAAGAATTCCTGATTCTGACTAGCTTCTATTTACGGTATCTTAAGTAAAGTTCATTATCTATGACTTGAGTGGATACAAGCTTAAACTTCGGAACCTTATTTGGCGGGAAAAGATAATTTTCAACCATAGTCTTGGTACTTTTTTCAACACTCCCAAATATTTTAGGGGCAATGGTCACAAACATTTCATCAACCAGATTTTCTTTTAAAAACGATCCAAATAATGTTGGGCCTCCTTCGATGAGAATTTTTTGCAGATTATTTTTCTTGAAATAATGAGTTAATGAGTGTAGATCAACTTTGCCCATACCTATTTTTTCTATACCCACCCGCTTCAATCCTTGGAGTTGCAGTTGGTGAAATTGATTGGAGGTTACTAAAATAGACAGTACTCCTTTTGGTGGATTGGATAGAGATTGAAATAATCGATCATCCGGATGGTTACTAATTACCATATAAACTAAACTTTTTTCTTTTCTTAGACTTTTCCTTTTATCTTTAAATTCTTTTCTTGACAAAGTTTGGAGTGTATTAAATCCGATTGCTGTATTTTTCCCATGGATTAACACATCAGCATGCGCTCGTAGCCAAAGTAAAGTATCATGATCTAATTTACTTCCGATCGGCCAATATAATTTTCCGGTTTTATCACCTACTTGGACTTTGCCATCAATGGTCATGACAAAATTACTGAAAAAATATGGATTTTTATTTATTCCAGCAAATAAATTATGGTTATAAACAGTTTTCATATTTATAGTATTTTATCTTAAATATCAAAAAGTTGCGCGGGAGAAGCACTTTTTGCTACACTTTAAGTAGATGGCACTTACATTTCGCAGATTTCGTATTCAAAATTCAAATCCATACAGGGCACGTTTAGTTAGACTTCGACTGGTAAACAGTTTGACTTCTATGGTCATAATTGGGGTAATCGGGTTATTTTTATTAACAGTAATTCTATTTATCTGGTATTCTCGGGATTTACCCTATCCGGATAAAGTAAAGCAGCATCAAGGGTTTTCTACGGTGATTTTGGATCGCAATGAGAAACCAGTTTATGATATTTTTACAGATAAAAATCGTATTCCAATATCTTTTTCCGATATTCCTGAAGCAGTCAAGAAGGCAACGATTTCTATAGAGGATAAAGATTTTTACAAACATCAAGGATTTGATCCAAGAGGACTCTTAAGGGCGCTTTTTAGCATAATTACATTTCGCGGTTTGCAGGGTGGATCTACTCTTACACAGCAGCTTGTCAAAAATGTCTTACTTACTTCCGAACGTACTCTTCCACGAAAAATCAAGGAATTTATTTTAGCCGTCCAAATTGAAAGAAAATACAGCAAGGATGAAATATTACAAATGTATTTAAATGAAGCTCCTTATGGTGGGACAATGTGGGGTATAGAAGCGGCCGCGGAGGGTTATTTTGGTAAACACGCCAAAGATTTAACGCCAACAGAATCAATAATACTCGCAGGACTTCCACAAAGGCCATCTTACTACTCTCCCTTTTCAGTTAATGCGAATGCATATAAAACTCGCGCTGAGGAAGTTTTAGCCAGGTTAACTGCGGATGGTTATATTTCACAAAAAGAAGAACTAAGTATAAAAAATGACTTAGGAAATGTGAAATTCGCTAGCTCCGGTGGTCAATTTATAGCGCCGCACTTCGTTTTGTATGTGAAAAAATTGCTTACAGATATGTTCGGCGATAAACAAGTAGAAAATGGTGGTTTACGAGTAATTACGACATTGGACAGTGATCTGCAAAGGTTATCAGAAAAAGTGATGAAAGAAGAGTTGGATAAAATAAAAGATTTAAAGGTAAGTAATGGTGGAGCATTTGCTATTAACCCTCAATCAGGAGAAATTTTAGCCTACGTTGGAAGCCGTGAATATGATTCAACCGATACTGATTTTCAAGGTAAGTATGATGTTGTTAGTCAGGCTTACCGACAACCCGGTAGTGCTTTAAAGCCGATCACTTATGCGGTAGCTTTTTCGAAAGGTTATACCCCTGCATCTGTTTTGATGGATGTGGAAACCCATTTTCCCGGCGGCGCTGGCAAGCCTGACTACATCCCTAAAAATTATGATAATAAATTCCGAGGACCTATACAAATACGGTATGCATTAGGAAATTCTATCAATGTTGCCGCAGTAAAAACAACCGCGCTGGTAGGTATTAAAGATATCCTTAAAAACGCTTATGATATGGGTTTATCCTCACTTTCTCCCACTGATAGTAATGTAGAAAAATTTGGATTATCAATTACTTTGGGTGGTGCAGAAGTGAGGCTAATGGATTTGGTTTCCGCCTACGGTGTATTAGCCACGGGTGGTATAAAAAATGATTTAGTATCGATATTAAAAGTCACCGATAGTAATGGCAAGACTCTTTATGATAAAAAATCACAAGTTGGTAGACGAGTTTTGGGAGAAGATGTTACCTTTTTGGTATCACATATTCTCTCTGACAATGATGCACGGAAAGATGTTTTTGGCCCAAACAGTTATTTAGTTATACCAGGCAAGACGGTATCCGTAAAAACAGGGACAACGGATGATAAAAGAGATAACTGGACTGTAGGATACACACCATCGATAGTTATAGGTGTGTGGGTTGGAAATAATGATAATTCCGTTATGAACCCAAAACTTGCTTCGGGTGCCACAGGAGCTGCGCCCATCTGGAATAGAGTCATGAGGGAAGCATTGAAAAATAAAGGAAATGAAGAGTTAAAAGCACCAAGTGATGTTATATCTCTAACGATAGATGCTTTTGGAGGAGGTTTACCCCACGAGGGTAAACCTACGAGAAATGAATATTTTATAAAAGGTACAGAACCTACGACCATATCCCCTATTTATCAAAAGATTAAATTATCTAAAAACGATCATAATAAGCTGGCAAACCCGGTTGAAATAGCTACCGGTAACTATGATGAACAAGAATTTATTAAGTTTATTGAGAGCGATCCAACTTCAAGGGATAGTAAAAATCAGTGGCAAGAAGGTATAGATGTCTGGGTAAGTAAACAAGGAGAATCTATTTACCATCCGCCGTCAGATATATCCAGTAATAATCAAAACGATGTGGTGGTGCGGATAAAGCAACCTTCAGATAAAAGCAAGATTGACAGTAATGATATTGAAATTTTGGCAGACGCAAAAGCATTAAAAGATATTAAGAAAATGGAAATTTATGTAGATGACAGTCTGAAAAAAACAGATAGTGTTAGCTTATTTGATACAACTCTACATGTAGATGATGGAATTCATAAAATCAAAGTGAGGGCATATGATAGCGATAACCACAGTGGAGAATCTCAGATTACAATTGGTGTAAAGGTTTCTCCCGATTCCGCTACTTCTACACCTATTCCATCTCCCACGGCAATTCCTCCTTCCCCTACTCCGTAATTTCACGGATAGTCAAAATGTGCTATAATCGCACAAATTTATGAAAAAAGCCGTAAACAATCATGAGGTGCTATATCAAGTGATTGAAGCAATTTCATCTTTGGAAACAGATGAATTATTGGCAAAAGTAGATGCTTTGGTTGCTAAAATCACAAATGCCGACTCAACAGGAGTTTATATATTAGACGAACAGGGGCAAAGCGTAATTTTGCGAGCTTCTAAACTTCATTTTAAAATTGTCGGCAAATTAAAAATGAAGATTGGAGAAGGAATTACAGGATGGGTTGCTAAACACGGAAAGCCAGTGATCATCGAGAAACGAGCACAAAAAGATCCTCGTTTTTCACGCGTAATTGGTTTACCAGATGATCTATTTGAATCATTTTTATCTGTTCCGATTATAAGTGGTTCGGTGATAGTAGGCGTACTAAACGTAAAACATAGAAAACCTCATATTTATCCAAAAAAGCAGGTAGAACTTTGGAAATGGTCGGAAAACTTATTGGCAGGGCCATTGAGCATGCGGATTTGCTTGATAAAACTAAATCTTTAGAGGAGGCGGTAGCGACTCAAAAGGCCGTAAGTCGTGCAAAAGGTCTACTTATGGAAAAAATGGATACTACAGAAAATGAAGCTTATCACATGATAAGGAAGCAAGCGACTAAAGAAAGAAAAACCATGAAAGAAATTGCGGAAGCGATAATTATTACCTACCAAATAAGGAAATAGTATTTTATTGTTTCAAAATTATATTATATCGGGATTTTAGAGTGGATAAAATCAGTTCCCTAACTTTCTTGATATCTGCACTTTCCAGATTTTTGCTTTCATCCTGATAAGTTATTCGTAGTGTAATTGCGTTTTGGTATGGATCATGAGCTGCCACATTTTTTACAAGCTGACTAACTTTATAAATTTCACTCTTAATTAGTTCTATTTGAGTTTTAGGCTGAAGCAATAATGTTAGATCCTCAATCACCGCTGGGTAGTGAGGAATAGGAGTATAGTGCTTTATAGGGTTAGCAAGCTTTACTAAGTTTTCCACATTTATACTTGCGATAAATAAATCATCTTTTAGAGAAAAAGCAGAAGCTAATGATGGATGAAGTTTACCAATCATGGCAAATGTATCGCCATTTAAAGTTACTCCAGCTGATTGCTGCGGGTGAAAAAAAGTATTTTTCTCTAGTACTAGTTTAGAATCCGGCATGCCTAGTTCTTTTAATAATGCGTTAACAGTGCCCTTTAATTTATAAAAATCAGTCTGTTCAGCGATAACGACTCTAGAAGGTTCCAGCGGCAAATTACCCTTCTGTGGGATGTAGACTTTAGCTAATTCAAAGAGCTTTAGACTATTTTTATAGTATTGATTTTTAGAAATTGTTTCTAGCATTGACGGGACTAGCGAACCTCGCATGTATTCGATTTCTTCTGTGAGGGGATTGGCTACACGGAGATGATCTTTTGGAGAAAGTCCACTTTTTGCAATCAGGGATTTAGAGACAAAAGAATAATGGTAAGTTTCAGTATAACCCCAGTATTTTAAGATTGTTTTGATTTTTGCCTCAATTGGTAAATCCTTAGGCTTATCGGTAATTGGGATTTCACCCGTCATGAGTCTATTTGGTAGGTTATGATATCCATAAATGCGGGCGACTTCCTCAACTATATCCTCTGGGATCGTGACATCAAATTGACGAAACGAGGGTGGAGTAATAAGTAAGTCAGTACTATTTAATACGTCAAATGATAATGATTTTAGAATATTAATTATTTCCTGAGTTTTTAACTCTACCCCCAATCTGTCATTGATAAATTCTGTCGACACTTTTATCTTTGGAAGAGTTGGCTTATTGGGATAAATATCGATTACTTGACTTGCAACTTTTGCCGCCGCATGCTTTTGATATAATTCTATTCCCCGTAATAATGCTGTTTTTACTAATTCCGGATCTGGATGCTTTTCATTAATTGTTGCTGCTACTGTGCGAATACCGTATCGCATAGAGGTTTTTCGGATAAGTAGTGAATTATTCGATTCAATAAAAAACAATATTCTTCTGGTTGAACTATTTACCACGCTATTTTCTGTACCCATTATTCCCGGTAAATCGATCACTCTTCCGGTTCCATCATCTATAATTACGTCTTCAGGATCTAATAGATATTTTTTACCATCAAGGGTAATGATGGGTTCATTTTTTTGGGCTTTGCGAATTAAAAAGGAATGGGTTTTTATCCTATCGTAATCAAATACGTGGGTTGGGTGGCCAATCTCAAGCATGACATAATTGGTAATATCAACCAAATTATTCAAAGAGCGCACGCCAGATTTCTCGATCCGGTCTTTTATAAAATCTGGAGATGGTTTCATCGGGTCAACTTCTAGTACAATCGCCATAATGCGATTACAAATCTTTTGCGGATCGGAAATTTGCATCGGTAACGAAATTTTTGGTTTAATGGATTGCCGAACTTTTAAAGTTTTGAGATTTGCACCTTTTTTAAATCTTGGTAGAATTGCTGCAGCTTCACGGGCAATGCCATAGACGGATGCCATATCTACCCTATTTGAAGTAATTTCAATCTCATAAACGTAATCTGTATCAACTTGATCAATTCTTTCAACAGATGGTCCGCAAAGCGATAGGAATTCTTTTATCTCTTTAGGGGATGCATCTGTTTTAAGATATTCCCGAAGCCAAGAATCAGGTAAAAGTATATTCATTAGAATTGCTCCAAAAATCTGATATCATTACTATATAAAAGTCGTAGATCGTCTATTTTAAGTCCCTGCTTCATCATATAAGTTCGCTCAACTCCCCAACCGAATGCATATCCGGTATATACATCCGGATCAATATTACCGGCTCGCAATACATTTGGATGGACCATTCCTGATCCGCCCAATTCCAACCATCCGTCTTTACAAAATCTACAACCACGGCCACTGCATATTCCACAGGTGATATCCACCTCAAACGATGGCTCTGTGAATTGAAAATGAAAAGGTCGAAGTCTGATTTTTCTCTCTTTGCCGAAAAATTCCTTGGCAAAATAGTCAAAAGTACCTTTAAGATGGGTAATATTTATGTTTTTATCGATAACTAATCCCTCAAATTGATGAAACATTGGCGTGTGCGAGATATCCCAATTGGGACGGTAGCATTTCGCAATATTGATCATTCTTATCGGTGGTTTCTTTACTCTTTCCATTTCTCTGACTTGTCCAGATGAAGTATGTGGAGAGAGTACGACCTTTCCCAATTTGGGATTTGAAGGTAAATCTATAAAAAATGTCTCAAAATCATCTCGGGCTGGGTGATTAACAGGCATATTCAATGACTCAAAGGAATACCAATCCCAATCGATTTCCGGATATCTCATGCGGGTAAAACCGATTCTTTCAAAAATTTCTGTTATCTCCGCAATTGCCTGACTTACAATATGAAGATGACCAGTTGATGGGCCACTGCCGGATGCAGTTACATCAATCCATTCCGCTAGCTTAAAATTACGAATTATACTTTTGTGTTTTTCAAACGCGGTTTCTAATTCTTTTTTTACTTCGTTGAGTAATCTTCCAATTTGAGGTTTTTCAGAAGCTGATAATGTTTTAAGTTTTTTGGTAAGATTTGTAAACTTTCCGCTTTGGCCAAAAATATCTAAATATAGTTCATTTAGCTTTTTATTATCGGCAAGTTTCCCGATAGCATTTAAAGTTTCTTGTTTTAAGACATTAAGTTCTTTATCCATAATTATTGCTTTTCCCACAACTTCTCTATTCTATCAAATGCATTATTTATATCGGATACACTGGATCCAAAAGACATCCGAAGATGATATTCACCATCTGGACCAAAACCAATTCCGGGCACTGTAACTACACCAGCTTCGTAAAGTAATTTTTTGGCCATTTCAATACTGTTTATATTTAAGTTATATTTCGGAAAAACATAATATGCCCCTTTGGGCGGCACATATGAAAAAAGATCAGGCAAGTTATC
Source organism: Candidatus Gottesmanbacteria bacterium (assembly GCA_016195685.1). Classification (GTDB taxonomy): domain Bacteria; phylum Patescibacteriota; class Microgenomatia; order 2-02-FULL-39-11; family 2-02-FULL-39-11; genus JACPZE01. The sequence continues at coordinate 51,456 of JACPZE010000002.1, read as the reverse complement.
GAGTCTTTTACAAATGGCATCCCTATTTTCGGCAAGCCATTCTACATGATGCTTTACTATATCTTGTGGACCAGTGAGGGCTGCAATTGCTGCTTCTTGAGAGATATGAGGTGCACAAACTATATTGGCATCGTGAATTTTGAGTATATTCATAAGTAAATCGCGGTTTGTATGTAGATATCCAATCCTCCATCCCATCATTCCATATTTTTTCGATAAAGACGCACACCTTATCACCTTTGGCCATAATTTTTGAATACTTGCAATATTGAAGCACTCACTTTTATCATAAATAAGGTAATCATATACTTCATCAGTAATCACGTAGATATTCGTACCGGCCAAAATATCTGCAAGCTCTTTCAAATCTTCCTTCACGTATACTGCTCCAGATGGATTTTGTGGATTGTTTATGACAATGGCTTTGGTTTTGGGACTAATTGCTTTCTTTATAGCGGGTACATTTAATCTAAAACCTACCGTTTTATCTTCAATCATAGGAACTGGTATAACAATGCCTTCTGCGATGGAAACTTGTTCAGCATTTGAAGAAAAATACGGAGATGGTAGTATCACTTCATCACCGGGATTAACAAGCGCCAATAAAGAATAAAAAAGAGCGGCCATACTGCCAGGGGTAATAAGTATTTCATCTATACTTACTGGAAATCCCAAGCTTTTTCTTGAGATATCGGCAACAATTTTGCGAAGTGTTGGAAGGCCAATAAGCAAAGTATATTTATCGATATCTGGCTTTTCGTCTAATATTTTCTTTACATGATCATGGATATGTTTGGGTGCGGGATAAAAAGGCAGACCTACTCCTAAAGAAACGATAGATTTACCCAAAGCCTGCTCTTGTGCTCCCAGATACATCATTTCTTTAATTACCGATACACTGGTATTTTGTAGTCTTTTAGCCAGTTCCGGCAGATATTTACTATCTCCTGTTGTAGAAAGTACTGATCTGTTTGTCACGATTTTAATTTGCGGGTCCTGCCGCTTAGGTATCCCCATACTACGATACATCTCCGTATGGGACCCCTCCTTCGCGTCACCCGCGGTTAAAATTATGGTAATTATATTTTATTTCTGAAATTGAGTCGCCACCGAATTTCTCAAGCAGACTATCGGCTAAAACATACGCCAACATACATTCTGAAATTATTCCGGCTCTGGGGATAACACAGATATCTGATCTTTCAACTACTGCTCTGGTCGGATTTTTACTTTTTATATCGACAGTTTTTAAGGCATTTCCCACAGTTGAGAGTGGTTTATGGTAAACACGACAAATTATGTCTTGTCCGTTGGTAACTCCTCCTTCAAGTCCCCCAGCGCGGTTAGTTTTTCGTACAAATTTTCCATTTTGATAGAAAATTTCATCGTGGACCTGAGAACCATATTTTTCAGTATTACCAATACCTTCCCCAATCTCCACAGCTTTAACAGAAGGTATACTCATCAATACTTGGGCAATACGACCATCTAATTTTCGGTCATAATGTACATAACTTCCCAATCCCACTGGCATATTATGTGCGACAATTTCTATTACTCCACCCAGTGTATTTTTTTTGATAGTAGTTGCCAAAATTTCTGCTTTCATTTTTTGGGAAGTTTCCTTATCTACACAATGAATTTCCGGGTCGGTCTTGTATACTTTTGCCACTTCGTCAAAATCTTCAGGTTGTCTCTCTAATTTGATTTTACCGATTTGAATAGTATGGCTAGCAATTGATATATCAAATTCTCTCAATAATTTTTTGCAAACGGCACCAACAGCTACCCTCATCACCGTTTCTCGGGCTGAAGCACGTTCTAACACATTTCTTATATCATCAAATCTATATTTTAAACTTCCTGCTAAATCAGCATGTCCTGGTCGGGGATTGGTAATTTTTATTCCTTCTTTTTCAACTTTAGGATTATCTTCGATACTCATTTTTTCATTCCAATTAGCAAAATCTTGATTTTCAACAAGAAGAGTAATTGGACTGCCTAAAGTCTTGCCGTGTCTTACGCCGGAGAGGATTTTTACTGTATCTCCCTCAATTTTTCCACGCCCCCCACGTCCGGCGCCTGCGCGACGTTTTTCCAGTTCTTTTTGAATATCGTTATGGTTTAATGATAGTCCGGCTGGAACGCCTTCAAGTATGGCCACTTCTGCTGGACCATGTGATTCACCCGCTGTCAAAAATCTAAGCATGTTATTAGCCTAGTAAGGGTTGCCCGTGCGAGCGTAAATTAGTAATTAAAATGTTTTTCATTATATCCAGCGGCGCTTCTTTTCCTGTAAATAACTCAAACTGTTTAGCTACTCCGTACAAGAGCATTTTATGGCCGTACACAATTCCCGCTTTTTTCTCTTTAGCATATTGTATTAGTTTTGTATCATTTGGTGTATAGACAATATCAAAAACTATTTGTTTTGAATTTATAATCTGAAGCGGAATTGGGGATTTATCAATATCAGGAATCATTCCCACAGAAGTTGTGTTGACTATTATATCCATCGTAGAAATAGAGCTCAAATCAGTAAATGCAGAAGCGCCATTTAAGTCAAATTCTTGTTTTAATTTAATTGCTTTGTCAATTGTTCTATTAAAAACGAAAACATGAGCCTTTCTTTGGATGAGTCCATAAGCAACTGACCTGGCTGCTCCGCCTGAACCCAAAAGTGCCACTTTTTTTCCACTAAGAGTTGTTTTTTCTTCCAGAGCAGTTAAAGCCCCAATCCAATCAGTATTTGTGCCAAAAAGTTTACCATTGTTATTTATAATTGTATTAACCGCTCCAATTTTTGTTGCTACCTCATCTATTTTATCCAAATATTTCATTATCTCTAATTTATGAGGGATTGTTACGGAAATGGCTTTAACTCCTAGCGTCTTTAGTCCCACCAAAGCAGATTTTACATCAGTAACTCGAAAAGCTAAGAAGGCATAGTTTAAGTGCAAATATTCATATGCCGCGTTATGCATTTGTGGAGATAAAGAATGTTCCACTGGATTTCCGATGATGCAACAAAGTTTAGTTTTTGAATTAATCATAGTAAGTTTTTTCTTTTAATTTAGCAATAATATTATCCGCAACTGTCTCGGCTTTTTCTTCTGATGAAATTATAATATCAGCATATTTTTTATAAAGTTGCTCTCTGGCCTTATAAACTTTTCGTAAATCATCAATAAAACTATCAGAGTTTGTAATTAATGGGCGAGATGTATCATTACCTATACGTTTAATAATTTCATTTATAGAACATTTAAGCCAAATAAAAACACTCTTGGCATTTTTAAGATTCTCGATATTTTTTCCGTCTGTTACTACTCCTCCACCAGTTGCTATAACGACATCATCTCTTGCTGTTATATCAGGATCCTGCATTATCTGAGATTCCAAGTTTCGGAAGAATGACCAATTCTTTTCCTTAACAATGTCTGTGATTGTTGAAAATTCAGATTTAGCAACTATTAATTCATCCGTTTCAATAAAACCAAAATCTAATATTTTGGCTAAAGCTTTTCCAATCGTTGTTTTTCCGCTTCCTCTCATACCGATAAGAATAATATTCATAATTAATTTATTATTTTTATTTTTGCACCAACTTTTTCTAAATCTTTCCAAAAATCGGGATACGATTTATTTACCACTTCTGCATTATTTATGATTGTTTCCCCTTTTGCTGCAAGACCCGCAATTGCCATACTCATCGCTATTCGATGATCGTTAAAAGTATCTATTAATGCTCCTTTTAAATTTCCACCAGATATAATCATCGAGTCATCAGTAGTTTTGACTTTTATTCTCATCTTAGACAGTTGTGAAACTACTGACTGGATACGGTCAGATTCTTTAGTTCGCAAATGTTTTATATTATTTATCCTAGTTTCACCTGATGCTTTTGCAGCTACAATTGCCACAGATGGAACAATATCAGGATAATTTTCCAGATTTACATCAATTCCATGCAGGTTTTTCGTATTCATCTGTTTTAGAACTTCCAAAAAATATTTATCACCTTGAACAGAATTTGGATTTAAATTCTTAACTGTAATTTTAGAATTCGTGATAGCTGCAGCCGCAAAAAAATATGAAGCAGAGGAATAGTCCCCTTCTACTGTATACTTTTGCGCTTTATACTTTTGTCCTGCTTTCACTTTATATATATTTCCATCTATTTCCACTTCTACCCCAAAAGTTTTCATCATATCTAGCGTTATATCGACATACGGTTTAGATTTTAGATCTTCTACGATCATCACGGTATCTTTTTTTGCAAATGGGGCAATTAAAAGTAGGGCGCTGATAAATTGAGAACTCATCTTCCCCGAAATGTTTATTTTTCCTCCCTTGAAACTACCACCCTTTATTGTTACTGGAGAAAATTGATTATTTCCAGAAGCGCTAATATTAACGCCTAGAGATTTCAGCGTTCTTACAAGTTCTCCTATGGGTCTTTTCATCAATCTTTTATCACCGGTTAAAACTACTTTTGAAGACGAAATAGTTGCTACTCCTGTCATTAATCTGATAGTTGTACCTGATTCATGACAGTCGATTGTTACTGGTGACTTTTTCTTTGGAAAATCTCCACAAGTGCCTTCAATTTCAATATTATTACCACTCCGTTTAATTTTTGCACCTAATAATTTACATGCTTCAATGGTAGCCTTTGTATCGTTAGATATCAAAGCATTTTTTATCAGCGAGTTCCCAGCAGAAAGTACAGCTAAAATAATAGCCCTATGTGTGTAACTTTTAGACGGCGGGGCAACTATAGTGCCACTTACTTTTGACGGCTTAATTACAACTTTCATACTTTTGAATTATTTCGGATGTAATTTATAAGTTTCTCCAATCCTAAAATATAACTTTTTTCTTGCAATCCTTTAATATTGTCTAGGGCAATTCCAGCCAAAACGTCGATTTTTCTGAAGTCTTCTCTTCTATCTATATCTGATAAATGAACCTCTACTATTGGTAGTTTGGTATCGATTAATGCATCCCGTAGTGAATACCCATAATGAGTTAAGGCACCAGGATTTATCAGAATGCCATCAGCAGAATCTGTTTCTTCCTGAAGATAATCTATAATTTCCCCCTCATGATTTGAGTGAAAAAATTTAAGCGATACGCTTAAAGACTCAGCGAAACTACCTAATTGTTTATTGATTTGTGCCAGTGTAAGCGTTCCATATTGCTTTGCATCTCTTTTACCCAGCATATTTAAATTTGGTCCATTAATCACTAATATTTTCATAAAACTACCTCTGAAATTACTTTTTTAACTAATTCTTCTTCGACTTTTACTCCGGTTATTAAACTTCCAAAATCTTTGATCAAAACAAAAGTACCACCTTTCTTATCAAGAGACATCGCAGATAAAACTTCTCTTTTATCGATATCTTTTACTTGTATAGGTAACCCAAGAGAAATAATGTTTTTTAAGATATTTTCAAAAACATCATCAGATAGCATATCCATCCATAGACTTAATTTTGCAGCAGAAACTAAGCCGATACTCACTGCTTCTCCGTGAGAAAGTTTTCCGTTACTTGCTCCTTCTATTGAATGCCCGATTGTATGACCTAAATTTAGCTTTTCTCTTTCGCCCAAAATATCTTGTGGGTCTTTTTTTATTGTTTCAATTTTAATCTTCTGACACATATTAATTATTTGGGCAAGTTCTTCACTTTTTGGGGATGAAGCAATGGTTAGCAATTCATCAAACGATGGTTTTTCCCAACCTATCCAGTATTTCACCATTTCTCCAAGGCCGTTTCTTATTTCTTTTTCCGGTAATGTAGTCAACGTGTCTACATCAGAAATCACCAAAGCTGGCTGTTTAAAATCGCCTAACATATTTTTGTATATATTTTTTCCCATCGAAAAGTTGACTCCAGTTTTTCCTCCGATAGCCGCATCAATTTGAGCCAAAAGAGTGGTTGGTAGTAAAACACAATCAATTCCTCGCAGAAGTATAGATCCGATGAAACCTCCTATATCCGTTATTATGCCACCACCTAGACAAATAAGACAGGTATTACGATTAAAGCCCTGCTGGAAATACGGTTTTACTATTTCAGTAACCTTATTTAACTCCTTGTTTTGTTCACTTGACACAATTGTTGAAGTAATAACCGGTTTTCCTAATTTTTGTAATGAAGTAATTATCTTATCTCCAAACAGACTAAAAGCCTTTTTATCTGAAAGGATTAAAAAGCTACTATATTGCATATTATGTTTTGTAAGGATGCCATCCAATTTTGCCAGCAAATCTGACCCAACTATATAGTTGGTTTGTTGGGTAGGTATTTCAACTTTCGTTTTTTCCTGAAAGAAAATCTTCATATTAATTTAGCCATTCATCACGAATCAATTTTGCGTTGTGAAAATAAGACAAAAGTTGTTTTTCATCTGATTGTGAAAGCATCTGGCAAAATTTATCAATTTCTTTTTTAATATTTTCCAATGCTTTGATGATATTTGTTTTATTTGTTAAGACGATATCCGTTTTCACCAGTGGGTTATGACTAGCACCACGAGTCGCATAGCGAAAACTGTTTGAAGCGATACTCCTCATCTTTTTCCAATTTTTTTGTCCGGAAACTAGATTGATCAAAATGCTCGACAGTACCAATTGTACATGGCTGATATACGAAGTAAGCTCGTCGTGTTTTTGTGCATCCATTAAAAATAATCTTGCCCCCAAAATGGTAAGAATGTTTTTGACGATATTTAGGTCTTTTGTACTTGTAGTTACTTCGTTGCAAACGATCCAAGGTTTATTACGGAACAGGTTTGCGTCTGCATGTTTAAAGCCAGACGCTTCTTTTCCAGCCATAGGATGGGTTCCAATAAAGGAGATTCCCGGTGTTTGAAGTTTATTAGCAGCATTTATTATAAATTGTTTAGTGCTCCCAACATCCATAATTAAACAATTTCGTAAAGCACTTTTGCCAATAATTTTGAGAATCTCAACAGATGTTTTAACAGGTGTGGCAAGGATAATGAGTTTGACATCTTTCGGAATGTTTTTGATATTAAATATTCCAGAATCAATAATATGATCTTCTAGTGCAGATTTAGTTTTTTTAGGCGTACTACAGGAGCCTAAAATTGATATTTTTGCCCCAAAATATTTTTTGAGTCCCAAAGCGAGTGAAGCCCCAATCAGACCCACTCCAATAATGACTATTTTTTTTGGAAAATTTCTCATAGCGTATTTTTTTGAATGTTTTTTGATTCTTCTAAAATTTGCCGAAATACTTTTGTGACAAAATCACGGGAAAGGTTTAACGTGCGTGCTTTTGCTTTTAAGCGCTGCAGTATCTTTTTTTCCCTACTTTTGTCTTCAATCGGCAATAAATTCCCATGTTTAACGAAACTTAATTGTTTTACAAGTAGTAATCTTTTTGTCAAAAGTTGTAACAGTTTATTATCAATTAAATCAATTTTATTGCGTATTGAATCAAGTCTCATAAATTTTTCCTTTGTCATATAAACCCAAAATCGTAACTGTATCAGTAACTTTTCTCATCCGCTTTATCATTTCCATAAATTTGGTTAGGTCGGTACCGATCTCAAAATCTATAAAAAATATATATTCCCAGCTTTTGCCAAAAATAGGCCTTGACTCAATTTTTGTAAGATTTAAGCCTAAATCTGCATAAGGCTTGATGGCTTTAAATAAACTTCCAGGAATATGTTTGACTGAAAAGGCGATTGTAGCCTTGTTTCCGGACTGATTTTTCTCCAACCTTATAACAGCAAATCTGGTAAAGTTGTTTTTATTATCTTCGATATTTTTAGTTAAAACTTGTAACCCGTAGATTTTCGCTGTTTGACCACTAGCGATTGCAATTGCATTTCTAGATTTCAAAGATGCCAACATTTGTGCTGCTGTGGCGGTATCCCCGACAGTTTCCGGTTCAATCCAAGTATGGTTCTCAAAAAATTTTTGGCATTGGATTATCCCCTGAGGGTGAGAGTAACATTTAAAAACGTCTTTTAAATTTACATTCTTTTCCAAAACCAATAAATTATGATGGATTTTTAGCCTTACTTCTCCACAAATTTGTAGATTGTTTTCCATAAGCTGATCATAAGTTTCCAATATACTTCCTGTTGTCGAATTCTCAATAGGTACCACTCCTAATTGCGTTTGCCGCTGTATTAAGGTTGAAAACACATTTTTCACTGTTTTTTGGCCTGTCAAAGAAACATCATTACCGAAATACTTTTTGGCTGCGATGAAACTAAATGATCCCGGGATTCCTAAAAAGGCAATTTTTTTCATGTTATTTTCGGTCGACGGCAACAGCAATCCTTTTAACCTCCTTCACCAATTTTTTTAATTCTTGAGTCGAAATAGCCTGATCGGCATCGGAAATAGATTTACGCGGGTCCAGATGTGCCTCTATGAGAAGTCCATCTGCGCCTGCGGCAATAGCTGCCCTGCTCATGGCACGTACTAGATTTGCTCTGCCGGTACCGTGACTGGGATCAACTACGACCGGAAGATGAGTCTCATGTTTAAGATAAGGTACTGCATTTAAATCCAAAGTAAACCGGGTTTCCGGGACATGAGTTCTTATCCCTCTTTCACAAAGTATAACCTTTTCATTTCCACCCAAAAGTATATATTCGGCAGCCAATAATAATTCTTTGTACGTTGCCGACATACCACGCTTAAGTAAAACAGGCTTATGGCTTTTACCTAGTTCTGAAAGAAGAGGATAATTTTGCATATTTCTTGTACCCACTTGAAAAATATCGGTATATTTCTCGATGAGCTCAACTTCCCGAACGTCTAATACCTCTGTGATAACAGCGAGTTTATTTTCTTTTGCTGCACCTTTTAAAAAGTGAAGACCAATTTTTCCCAAACCTTGAAAATCATACGGACCGGTTCTGGGCTTAAAAGCGCCACCTCGTAGTATCTGGCATCCGGCACCTTTTACTTCCTTAGCAATCTCTCTGATTTGATCTTTAGTTTCTACAGAACATGGACCGGCCATGATAACTATCTCTTTTCCCCCTATAATTGTGGTTCCGTTAATTTTTATCTCCGAGTTTATATTTTTAAAAGATTTGCTTGCTAATTTATATGGTCTGTCAATCTCAACAATAGTGTCTACATATTCATGTAAAGCCACTTCCCGCTTGGTAAGTTCGGCAAAACGGCCAACGACCACCAGTAATGTTTTATCCGATCTTTTGACGGGAATAACCTCGACTTGCTTTTTGGCCAAAAACTTTCTTATTTCTTCTTCTTTTGCCAGAGTCAAATTTGATTTAAGTATAATTATCATAAATTACTCCAATAAAAAAATCCCGCTTTTGCGGGATTTGGTATTTATTTTGTTTGATTTCTTAGTTACACAACAAAACCACTCCCCGCTTGCGGGTTAAAATAAAAATAAAACCAATTGACTAAATGGAGTTTCATACAGCTATATTGGTAATTTATCAAATATTTTTGACTTTGTCAACGATTTGCCGAAATGCTTCTCCATCGGTGACAATTAAGTTAGCCAATACTTTTCGATCCAGTTGTATTTGAGCTTTTTTAAGCTGTGCTGAAAATTGACTGTAAGTTAAACCTCTCGTGCGGACTGCAGAAGAAATTCGGCTAATCCAAAGCCTTCTAAAGTTAGATTTTTTTTGCCTTCTCCCTTGATAAGCGTATTGGCCAGCATGAAGAAATGCTTCTTTAGCAACTTTTACCAAGCGATGCTTTGACATCCGGTATCCGGAAGTTATCTTCAGAAGTTTTTTATGTTTTCGATGGCTGACTGTTCCTCGTTTTATTCTCATATAAGTGCTTTAACGATTTTTGCTTGTTTTTTTGTAATCTCTACAGGCTTGGAAAAATGACGAATTCTTCGGTTTGTTTTATGCGCACGTCGGTGCCTGGAGCCTGGATGACTTCGAAATAACTTCCCAGATGACGTTACTTTAAACCTTTTCAGAATCGATTTTTTAGTTTTTTGCTTGCTCATTTTCTTTTTTAGGTACAACTTTAGCCGGAGCCAATTGCGCTACCAATACTTTACCTTCGAGATAAGGTGACCTGACAACTTTTGACGTACTAGACAATTCGCTTATAGCTTTTTGTATCATCGCCATACCAAATTCCTTATGAGTAATTTCCCTACCTCTGAATGGTAATGAAATTTTCAACTGATTGCCGCCTTTGAGAAATTCCATTCCTTGTCCTACCCGAGTCCTAAAATCATGATCTCCCATGAAAGGTGAAAGCCTGATTTCTTTCATCCCTACGTGCTTTATATTTTTCCTACCTTCTCTTTCCTTCTTAGCCTCTAAATACTTAAATTTCTTAAAATCTATCAGTTTAACAACGGGTGGTTTTGCATTCGGAGCGATTTCCACCAAATCTTTTTGTTCAGTTTGAGCTCTTTTTAGCGCTTCCAGTTTGTCTAAAACACCAATTTGAGCACCATTTTCATCCAATAGCCTGATTTGTGGTGATGTTATTTGATAATTTAAACGATAAAACTTAGTGAATTTTCTCAATCGATTATTAATTTATTTTACTGTTGTATCAGATTATATCAATTATTTGTCTTGTTATCAATAGCTTTTTGAATCATAAAAATGAAATTTTTAATTCGCATCTGTCCTAAATCCTGCTTCTCATGTCTCCTACGGGTTGAAATAGTACTTTCTTTAATTTCTTTATCGCCAACAATGATAACATATGGAATCTTTTGAAGCTCTGCGGTTCTAATCTTTGAACCCAGAGTTTCATTTCGGTTATCCTCTTCTATTCTTAGATTTACTTCAGTTAGCTGGTTATAAATTCTATGAGCATAATCTTTGTGTTTATCAGAAATTGGTAAGACTATAGCTTGAACTGGTGCTAACCAAGTAGGAAACGCACCTCCGTAATGTTCAATCAAAATGCCTAAGAATCTTTCAATTGAACCTAGAATTGCTATATGAAGTACGGCCGGTCTTTTTTTCTCACCTTTTTCATCTGTGTAAGTTAAATCAAAATTTTCAGGCTGATTAAAATCTAGTTGAATTGTAGTAAGTTGCCATTCTCTTCCTAAACTATCTTCAACCATGAAATCTATTTTGGGCCCATAAAAAGCTGCCTCTCCTTCACCTAACGAGTAAGGGATATTTTTCTCTGATACTGCTTTTGCTAATTCCTTTTCGGCACTTTCCCAAACTTTTAGCTCGCCTAAATATTTATCAGGATTTTTTTTATCCCTTATTGAAATTCTAGCGTGGAACTTGCTAAGGCCAAAATCTTCATAAATTTGTTTTGTCAATTTGATTGCATGATCTATTTCTGATGGAATTAGATTATGAGGTATAAACCAATGACTGTCATCTTGTGTAACAGAGCGGACTCTAAATAGCCCATTTATGACGCCACTTTTTTCATAACGGTACACAGTTGTATTTTCTGCAAGCCGCAGGGGTAAATCCCGATAACTGCGCGGATTTGCCAAGTAAATTTGAAAATGATGTGGACAATTCATCGGTTTGAGGGTGTATTCTTCATCCTCAAGTTTAAGAGGAGGCATCATTGCTTCGTATTTTTGCCAATGTTTACTTTGCTTATAAAGCTCACTGCGAGCAATATGAGGAGTCCAAACGAAATGATGACCATAAGATTCCTTCAGTTTAACTAAGTAGTTTTCGATAACTCGTCGAATTATCATACCTTTGGGCATAAAAAGAGGAAGTCCTGGACCTACACTATTTGAGAAAATAAACAAACTTAATTCTTTCCCCAATTTTTTATGGTCTCTTTTTTTTGCTTCTTCCTGTTGCCAAAGATATTTATCTAACTCTTCTTTTGCGGGAAAACAGGTTCCATATATTCGAGTAAGCATTTTGTTTTTTTCATTTCCCCGCCAATACGCTCCAGCAAGTTTGAGTAGTTTAAAATGTTGCATTTCTTTTTTGGGGTTTTCCACATGGGTCATTTTGCAAAGGTCAAGAAAGTTTCCAGGGTTATTCGTCAATAGTTTTTTTCCTCCTTTCGCAAATTCTTCTGCTAATTCCAGCTTGTAAGGGTTGTCGGAGAAAAGTTTCTTTGCATCTTTAAGGGTAACTTCTTTATAGTCAAAATGTTCCCAAGTTTTAAGTATTATCCTCATTTTTTCCTCAATTTCGGGTAAATCCGCATCTGAAATTTTTCTATCTCCAAAATCAAAATCTTGGTAAAAGCCATTTTCGATAGCTGGTCCTATGGCGTTATGCGTACCCGGCCATAAGTCTTTTACAGCTTTAGCTAGAAGATGCGCACAGGAATGGCGTAGATTATTTAAATATTCACTATCATTTTTACTCATATGTACAAAAAATCCACCTTCTGTTGGATTCGCCAGCTGGCGAAGGTCCCATCCAACTTTGGTGGTCTTAATTTTCTATATTTTGCAATAGATGCATTCAGCTTTGAGGTTGGTGAAGTCTCATGCAAGCGTTGAAATATATTTATTTAATGATAACATACTTTGATACACTGTCAAATAGTGTGCGCGCGCATGGATTTGAACCAAGGGCCTTTTCGATGTCAACGAAACGCTCTACCGCTGAGCTACGCGCGCGTAGGTGTATTATACAAAGTTGACTAGGATAAGACAATACAAACTGAGGAAGAAATAAATTATCCGGTTTGTGTGGAAAGAGAACGTTCTTGTGAAAGGCCAAAAGTAGTACCGTGTTTCTTATACATTTTCCAGTAACCTAGTTTTTTTGATTTCCTTTTCGTAAAAGTTTCCAGCCAGGCACGACCTTCCTCCACTTTGATCCTCATTTGGCGAACAACAACGAGCAACCATTCTAGATAGCGGATATAATAAATACCGTTTTTTTGGGGAGCCTGCTCTACTTTTATCTTGGCCATTTCGGTGACAAGACCTCTATTGGATTTCTCCAAAACAGTGACTTGTTCTTTCAGCTTTTGTAAAATAATTGAAGTTTCCTGATATATTTTGCGCTCTTCTTCTTTTACAGTTCTTGAAAAAACCAAAATCTCATTTCCACGAGCTTTACGTTCTTTATTTTGCGGTTTATTTGCTTCATCAGAAGCAGATTCACCATTAAATTGATTGATAATCGCATCAGGGTTAAATAAACCTTTTAATTGCTGTCCCCATCCGATACTTTTTGTTGGAGTACGTTTGAGTTTTTCAGGATTATCATTCCCCCAAGGACTTATTTTTGCAGGTTTTCCTGATTTATCTGACATATTGTGCGATATATAACATATTTTATAGCTAAAGTCAAGAAAAATTATAGGTTATAAAGGAAATCGAGGGTTTTTTGTTGGCGTAGAAGGTGGGCTAAATAATAGCTATCCTTTTTTAGTCTTTCTTTCTCTTCTGGTTTTTCTACTTTCGCAAGAATTTTGTCCAGATCTTCTTGAGTTACAGTGATATTTTCTAAATCAGCAATTTCAGCCAAGGCAAATTCAAGCTTGAGGTTTTTGGCAGCCTCGGTTGCATATTCAGCTCTTATTTGATCAGTAGTTTTACCCTTTGCCACAAGATATTGTTCCACCGTAAGTCCTAATTTTTGGGTTTGATCAACCAACGAGGCAAGTAGACGATTTGATTCTTCCAAAATTAATAGGTCTGAGATTTCTATGTCTGCTTCCTCAATAATAATTTTCATCAATTCATCAAGTGATGGTTTTTTGTCTTCTTTATTCTCGGAGGTCTTCTGATTAGGAGTCCAAATGTGAGGTTTACTTTTTTTGAATGACCGGATTTTTTCTTTATAGTTTTTAAGATCAATTTTTGGCTTTTGAGCAACTGTAGCCTTTATTTGCCATTCCTCTTTTTCTTTTGCTTTAATTACTTCTACTTTGGGAGATATAACCGGAGCTAATTTATGCAGCATTACGGCTTCTTGATATGCCTTTGGGACAATTTCTTTAATTACTTCCTGATAGACTTTACTACGATCAACGTGTTCTTCAACAATTTTCCGCGGAACTTTTCCTTTCCGGAAACCTTCAAATTCAAACTCATTTATGACCCGAATGAAAATTTTTTCGTAAGTGTCTGATATGTCCACCCATGGGATTTTAATCTCAATTTCAACCGTAGATTTGGGAAGCTGTTTAATAACCGATGTACTCATGAAAGTGTCTAATTTTAGCATTTATTTTGCTTTTTCACAATTGACAAATTACATCTGAAACCTTAAGCTTTTTAGAAATCATGAATTGGCAAAAAGCACCTGATATAGATAGTGAAGTTAAAAATCTGTGCCAAAAACTGGATTTTTCTTATATCGATCCTAAGCGTATAATTTGTTTTAGATCGTTTGGTTCATCTTCACGGGCCAGAGCACGCATTTGGAGTTTCCCAAAAGTATGGCAACTTGCTCTAAAATTACCTCCCCATTACGTAATTGAGGTCTTATCTTTGCATTTTGATCACCTTTCAACTGATGATAAAAAGAGGGTTCTAATCCATGAGCTTATGCACATCCCGAAAAATTTTTCCGGCAGCTTATTACCACACCGTGGCCGCGGTCGAAGAATAGACAGTCGTAATGTAGAGCAATTATTTAAAAAACTGTTCAATCTTTTATAATGAGTAAAGAATTATTAGAGATTGAAAAAATAGTATCTATTAGCTATAACTCACACTAATTATATGCTTACACTCATTCATGGTGATGATATAGTATCTTCCACGAAAGTCCTTGAAGATATAAAAACTCGCTATCCGGATTATGAAAAAGTCTATTTACGAGGCACAACCAGCACATTAACGGACGTAGTTATCGCAACTGACTCTTTATCCTTGTTTGCTTCACAAAAATTAGTAATAATCGAAAATCTCATCGAAGGTGCTGATGCTGATAAAAAAGATAAAATACTAAGTTTCTTAACAGAGAAAAAGACTTCGTGTGAGGTTGTTATAATCGAGCAAAAAGAAATAAGTAAAACTATTTTAAAAAAATATTTTGCTCAGGCAAAAACGATATTATGTCAGATTCCGGCGATCTTGTTCAAATTCCTGGACTCAATAGGCGATAAATCAGTTCCTCAGGTTCTGAGTATGTATCATCAGATTACAGACAATAGGGATCCTGAATTTATTATTTCCATGCTTATCAGACAGTGGAGGAACCTTATAATTGCGTCCGATCTAGGAGAAAGCGGGTTTAGTGGTATGCCATCCTGGCAATCTTACAAATTTATAAAACAAGCAAGGTTTTTTACCTTACCAAGTCTGATTCTCTCTTACCGCCAACTTCTGTCTCTCGACTTAAAAGTTAAAATGGGATTATCCCCCTACACTCTCAGACAGCTACTTGATATTTTTTTTGTATCCTTATACTATGAATTTTAAACTATGAATTGGGATTTGATATTTCATCAATACGATATACGCGGCATATACCCTACTCAACTAAACGAAGATACATATTATATATTAGGACGGGCTTTAGCTACTTATTTAAAAGCAGGCGATATCGCCGTCGGATATGATACTCGACTTTCATCCCCGACACTTTTCAAAGCTTTTACATCCGGAATTGCGGATCAGGGACTGGATGTTGTTAGTCTAGGACTTACTTCAACAGAAATTAATTATTTTGCATCTGGCAAATATGGCTTCACAGCTAATGCCATTATCAGTGCTTCTCATAATCCAGCAGAATATAACGGACTTAAAATTGTCACAAAAGGTGTTATTCCTTTAAATGGTGATTTTGGTTTGCCTGAAATAAAGAAACTGGCAAAAGCGAATAAATTTACAAGTCCTGTAAGAAAAGGGCAAATCAGCAATCTCAATGTAACAGATGACTGGATTAACCATGTTTTAAAATTTATAGATATCTCTAAACTTAGGAAACTTAAGGTTGTGATAGACGCCGGTAATGGAATGGGGGGATTATCTTGGGAAAAACTTAAAAAAAAATTACCACTAGATATTATACCCTTATATTTTAAACCCGATGGACATTTTCCCCATCACCTTCCCGATCCTTTGAAGCCAGAAAATGTTATAGATCTTCAACATGAAATAAAAAAACACAAAGCAGACCTCGGGTTTGCAATTGATGGAGATGCAGATCGCATTTTTGTTCTGGATGAACACGGAATTTCCGTATCGGGTACAATAGCCACTGCGATGCTATCCCAATATTTATTGCAAGAAAGCGGCCCTTCTACAATCCTTTACAACGCCGTATGTGGCAAAATAGTGCCAGAAACTGTTAAATTATTCAAAGGTATTCCTATCCGGGTACGAGTCGGGCATTCATACATCAAAGAACAGATGAAAAAAGAAAATGCACTGTTTGCCGGTGAACATTCAGGGCATTTTTACTTCCGTGAGAATTTTTTTGCTGATAGTTCTACAGTTGCGGGTCTTTTGCTACTTGAATATATCTCAAAACAAAATAAACCACTCTCTGAAATAACTAAAAACTTCGACAAATACTTTTCTAGCGGAGAAATAAATTACAATGTTTCGGATGGGCAAAAAGTCATAGAAGCAATTGAAAAACAATTTCAAGATTCCAATACAGATTTTATCGATGGGCTATCTGTATGGTATCCTAAATGGTGGTTTAGCTTAAGAACATCCAATACCGAGCCTATGGTTCGACTGAATCTTGAAGCCGATACCCAAGAAATCCTTGACGAAAAATTATCTTTAGTTGACAATGAGTTAAGACAAATGGGTGCACACAGAAATGAATAATCTTGAAGATCTTATTAAAATAAAAAACCTCGATACAAAGAACGCTCTTAAATCTATCAAAAAACTTCCGCAACAAATAAAACAGGCATGGCAGGAAAGTATGGCCATCAATTTCCCCCAAAATTTTAAAACTGTCAGTAATATCGTGATTTCAGGCATGGGAGGATCAACTTACGGAGCTCGTATTGTCAAGAGTCTATATGATGGAGCACAGATGACAAAAATTCCAGTGGAACTTGCGAACACATATTGGTTACCGGGTTATGTGAATTCAGATTCTTTGGTAATTTTATCAAGTTATTCTGGCAATACAGAAGAAACCCTAGCAACCGCCAAAGAAGCAAAAGAAAGGGAGGTAAAAATTGCCGGAATTACTTCTGGTGGACAACTGGCTGATTTTCTAAGATTAAATAATTACCCTGCTTACATTTTTAATCCAATCCATAACCCCAGCGCCCAACCGAGGATAGGCGTTGGCTACATGGTAACCGGGCTTTTGGGCATGCTTGCCAAACTCGGGTATATTCCAGTAGGAAAGGAAGAAATCGCCGAAGCAACTGATTTTCTAGACAACAAAATTAAATTTTACGAGCCAAGCAATTCAAGCGAAAATAATTTAGCCAAAAAACTAGCCCACACTTGTATGAATAAAATTCCTGTAATAATTATTACAGACTTTTTGGAAGGCACCGCTTATGCTATCCGAAACCCGTTTCATGAAACAGCTAAACAATTTGCTTTATATTTCGCCGTTCCAGAACTAAATCATCATTTGATGGAAGGTTTATCTTATCCACCTGAAATTAAAGATTTATTGCATTTTATTTTTATCGACTCCAAAATTTATGACAGCAGAAATGCAAGACGGATGCAGCTGACAAAGAGCGTAATTGAGAAAAATAAGATTTCTTTTGAAAGCATCCAATTAACTGGAAAAACGTCTTTAACTCAAGTTATGGAATTAATCCAGTTAGCATCGTGGACGACTTTTTATCTTGCCATGCTTCATGATATTGATCCGTCAGCAATTCCATGGGTAGACTATTTTAAAAAAGAATTGTCAAAAATAATTAATTAATATTTTAAAGGAGGTTTATATGCAAAAACATATTGCTTGGTTTGAGGAAATAGGTAAAGGTGATGTAGCTATAGTCGGAGGAAAGGGAGCAAATCTGGGTGAAATGTTCAACGCTGGGATTCCAGTACCTTATGGATTTGTAATAACCGCGTTTGCTTATTTTGACTTTTTGAAAAGTGCCGGTATATCAAAAAAAATTGCGGGCTATTTAGCATTGTTAGATCATAAGGACCCAAAGAACCTTCAACAAACGAGCGATAATATTCGTAAGGTTATTCTTAAAACACAAATACCAAAAGAATTAGCGAAAGAGATAATGATCGCTTATTCAAATCTTGCCAAACGTTCTGCAAAAAAATCTAGCTTGAGTAAAAGATTAGCATCAATGATGAAAAACCCTCTCGTGGCAGTTAGATCCTCGGCTACTGCAGAAGATTTGCCCACCGCTTCTTTTGCCGGACAACAGGAAACCTACCTCAATGTTATGGGTGAGGCGAATGTTTTACTAAAAGTCCGGGAGGCATGGGCATCTTTATTTACAGCCAGAGCAATTTTTTATAGGGCCGAGCAAAAATTTGATCATTTTAAAGTTGGTATCGCCGTTCCAGTGCAAATGATGGTAGATTCCGAAAGTTCAGGTGTGATGTTTACAATTGATCCGGTTACCAACGAAAAGAAAAAGCTGGTAATTGAGGCAATTTATGGTTTGGGAGAATTAATTGTCCAAGGCGCAGTAACGCCTGATCATTTTGAGGTAGACAAAAAGTCTCTTAAACCGTTAAGCAAAAAAGTAGTTTCTCAAACAATAATGCTTGTAAGAAAAAACGGTGTTACAAAAGAATACTCTGTGGATAAAAAGCTCGTAGGGAAACAAAAAATAACTGATAAGCAGCTAATTGAGATTGCAAGACTCGGTGTAAAACTTGAAAAACATTACTATCATCCACAAGATGTGGAATGGGCTATTGAGAAGGAAACTGTATATATAGTACAGACTCGTCCCATTACGACAATGAAATCTGAAAGCGAAAACCTAAAAACTCAAAAAGAAGAGATTTTGGACACATCAAAGCAAGAACTTTTGGTTTCCGGAGATCCGGCTTCACCCGGAATAGCTTGGGGGCCTGCAAAAGTAATTTTTTCGGCGTCTGAAATCGAGAAAATATTACCCGGAGATGTGATGGTTACACCTCAAACCAATCCGGATTATGTTCCAGCGATGAAAAGGGCGGTTGCAATTGTGACCGAAAAAGGTGGTCGCACTTCTCATGCTGCGATAGTCAGCCGAGAGTTAGGCATTCCGGCAGTAGTCGGAGCTTCTGGGGCAAGCGTAAAAATAAAAAGCGGCAATGTGATTACCGTGAATGGTGCAAAAGGTGAAGTCTATAAAGGGGGGCTTACTCAATCTCAAGCAAATATATTGAAAGCTCAAGTGAAGCCTAAAAGCAGTATTCATTTAAAAACCGCAACCAAAGTCTATGTAAATATGGCCCAGCCTGATCGAGTAGTCGAAGTATCCAAAATGAATGTGAATGGAATTGGTTTACTTCGGGCTGAATTTATGATTGCAGATATTGGAACTCATCCCAGAAAGCTTATTAAAGAACACAAAGAAAAAGTATTTATCACTAAACTTGCTTCGGATTTATCGAAATTTTGTGAAGCTTTCAATCCCCGGCCAATTGTATATAGGGCTACAGATTTTAAGACGAATGAATATCGCAATTTAATCGGTGGAAAAGAATTTGAACCCGAAGAATCCAACCCCATGTTGGGGTTTCGAGGTGCATACAGGTATATTTCTGACCCGAGAGTATTTGAACTAGAACTGGAGGCAATCAAAATGGTCCGGAATAAATACGGTTATAAAAATCTGTGGCTGATGATACCTTTTGTACATACGGTGGAGGAAATGGCGCAAATTAAAAAAATTATCGCCGCTTCTGGTCTTGCTCGTTCCGCGACTTTTAAATTATGGCTGATGGTAGAAATACCTTCCAATGTCATTTTGATCGATAAGTTTTGTGAGTTAGGTATAGACGGCGTATCAATAGGTTCAAATGATCTAACAATGCTTATATTAGGTGCAGATCGTGATAATGACGAGGTTGCACAAGTATTTGATGAACGCAATCCAGCAATCCTTTGGGCACTGGAGCGGGTTATAAAGACTTGTAGCAAATACGGCGTCACTTCCTCCATCTGCGGTCAAGCACCATCTGACTTCCCGGAATTAGTTGAAAAATTGGTATCTTGGGGTATCACAAGCATTTCGGTGAATCCTGACGTTGTCGATGTCGTCCGGGAGAATATATATAATGTAGAGCAGAAACAAGGGAAAAAATGAAAATTGATCGAGTTAAACCATATCAAATACTAGATTCTAGAGGAAATCCGACAATAGCGGTAGAAATAACTGCAAACAATATATCAGCTTCGGCTATGGTACCCTCCGGTGCTTCAACAGGAAAACATGAAGCATTGGAGCTTCGGGATGGAGGAAAAGATTACTCGGGCAAGGGAGTACTCAAAGCTCTCTCAAATATTTTAAGCATTTATTCGCAACTTAAACCAATCGATATTTTAAACCAGACGAAAATTGACAAAGCAATGATTACTCTGGACGGCACTTCCAATAAAAGTAATTTGGGAGCAAACGCTATTTTGGCCTTGTCTATGGCTGTAGCCAGACTTTCTTCTAAATCAAAAAATATGCCCTTATTTAGTTACTTGGGTCGGATATACGAAGTTAAGCAAACAAATATTTTGCCCACACCGATGTTAAATGTTTTAAACGGGGGTACCCATACTGATTGGCAAGGACCAGATATACAAGAGTTTATGATCGTCCCGTTTGCCGCCCATACTTTTACCCAGGCAATCCAATGGAGCAGCGAAATTTATCATACCCTAAAAAAACTTTTAAAAAATCGGGGTTATTCAACTTTAGTAGGTGACGAGGGCGGCTTTGCACCAAATTTAAAAACAAATGAAGAAGCGGTTCAACTATTAATTGATGCTATTTCAAATGCTGGATATAATAAAAAGGTTGGAATTGCAATCGATGCTGCTGCATCTGCTTTTTATGATCAAAAAGAAAATTTATATAATCTACGAAAAGAAAATAAAAAATTCAGTACTAAAGAAATGATTTCATTTTGGGAAGATATGATAAATAAGTATCCTCAAATATTATCACTGGAGGATGGATTAGCAGAAGATGATTGGGATGGTTGGGTAGGGCTTACTCAACGGCTTGGGAATCGTATTCAAATTGTAGGCGACGATTTATTAGTAACAAATCCAGAAAGAATTAAAAAAGCCATTAAACTCAAAGCTTGCAATGCACTGCTTGTAAAGTTAAACCAAATTGGAACTCTTACGGAGACATTCGAGGCAATCAAAATTTGTAAGAAAGCTGGATGGAATAACATTATTTCACACCGTTCTGGGGAAACGGAAGATACTTTTATTGCAGACTTATCCGTAGGAACATGTTGTGATCAGATCAAAACAGGGGCTCCAGCCAGATCTGAAAGAGTTGCAAAATATAACCGACTACTTAAGATTGAGGAAGAGCTAGCTGAAATGGGTTTATCGCCTCAATACGCAGGAAACGCTGCATTTTCTAGAAGCTAAATTCTTTTCGTTATTCCTTAAATACTTTATACTAGATACTAAATACTAATTATGCGTCCTGTTATTCTTATAGTTTTAGATGGTTGGGGGGTGGCGCCAGCTGGTCCTGGAAATGCCATTTCGCAAGCAAAACTCCCCTTTTACAATAGTCTTTTAAATAGTTATCCCCACGGTCTTCTGAAGGCATCTGGTGTAGCAGTAGGACTTCCACAAGGTGAAGACGGAAATACAGAAACTGGTCACATAAATTTAGGTGCGGGATATATTGTTTACCAAGATCTTCCCCGAATCAATCTTTCCATAGCGGATGGTACTTTTTTCCAAAACCAAGCCTTTTTATCTGCTATAAATCACGCCAGAAAATACGAAAGTAAAATTCACCTATTGGGATTGGTAGGTTCCGGAGGTGTGCATTCAAATCTGGAACATCTTCTGGCACTTCTGCAGCTTATGAAAGAACAAGGATTTATAAGGGTATTTTTGCATTTGATCACTGACGGTCGCGATTCTCCACCCAAATCTGCCTCTATTTATATATCTCAAATTCAAATTTACCTTGGCAGTCTGGGATTTGGTGAAATTGCATCAATTATGGGTAGATATTACGCGATGGATCGGGATCTTCGTTGGGACAGAACTGAAAAAGCGTATAAAGTACTTACAGCTGGAGCCGGTGATTGCGCAACTACTGTAAATCAAGCAATTCTTAATAATTACAATAAAAAAATTACTGATGAATTTATTGAACCTACATCCATAACAAAAAAAGGTAAACCGATCGGGCTGATAGAAGAAAATGATAGCGTGATATTTTTTAACTTCCGCATAGATAGACCAAGACAACTTACAAAGGCTTTTGTATTAGATGACTTTAGAAATAATTCGAATATATCAGATTTTGACCCTTATGCGGTCAAATATCACAAAAAACACTTGGTCGATATCCCAAATTATCAAAAACCTTTTGAAAGAGGTGATAAAATTTCCCATTTATATTTTGTAACAATGACGGAATATAGCCAACTTGTAAAAGTATCAGCGGTTGCATTCCCGCCAAATATTGTAAGCCATCCGATGGGCGAAACAATTTCGCAAATGGGACTACACCAACTGCGTATAAGTGAAAGTGAAAAAGAAAGGTTTGTCACTTATTATTTCAATGGGCTTAGGGAGGCGCCTTTTCTCGGTGAAGACAGACTGATTGTTCCATCACCTAAAGTATCTACATATGACTTAAAACCTGAAATGTCATCTCAAGAATTGACTGATCAAGTAATAAAAAATCTCAATCTCAATAAATATAACTTTATCCTGATCAATTTTGCCAACCCTGACATGGTTGCTCATACGGGCAATTTAGCGGCCACTATTAAAGCCTGTGAGTCCACTGATGTATGCCTTGCAAAAATTATCCCAAAAGTTCTTGATCACAACGGTACAGTTTTTATAACTGCTGACCACGGTAATGCTGAAGAATTGATCGATCTAAAAACCGGAGAAATTGATACTGAACATTCAACTTTCCCAGTACCATTTATTGCAATAAACAAAAAATGGGAAGGGAAATCTGTAGAATTACCGACGGGTGTGCTTGCCGATATAGCACCTACTATACTTGATCTTATGCAAATAAAAAAACCCGCTGAAATGGGGAGTAGAAATTTACTCTCAAATATTATAGATTAATTAATATATCGTGAATGAAGATTTCTTCCATAAGCCAAAAGGATATTTTAAGCAAACACCAAATTTGCCGGATTACGAAACAACATATAAGAATTTTTCCTGGGAAAAGGCAAAGGAAGATGAATTAACCTGGTTTGAAGACGGTAAAATAAACGCTGCATATAATGCAATCGATCGGCATTTAACTACTTTCCGCAAAAATAAAATAGCGCTCTATTGGGAAGGGGATAACAATGAAACAGAAAAATATACTTTTGAAGAAGTTTCTTATCTATCTAATCAGTATGGAAATTATTTTAAATCTCTGGGAGTAGACCGTAGTGATAGAGTTTTTATCTTTCTGCCCAGAATTCCCCCGCTTTATTTTTCATTTTTGGGAATCTTAAAAATCGGGGCTATCGCCGGCACTCTATTTTCTGCTTTCCAGGAACAGGCGCTTTTTGACCGACTCGAAAATAGCTCTGCGAAAGTATTGATAACGAATACTGAATTATCCCAAAGAGTGGAAAAAATCCGCCACAAGCTTCCCCATTTAAAACATATTATTATAGTAGATGAACCGGAATTTTCACAAAATATAACTAAACAAAGCAAAGATATTCATATCGCTCGGATGGATCCGGATGACTATGCCTTTATGCTGTATACCTCAGGTACAACTGGGAAACCAAAAGGTGTCGTCCATAGGCACCTGGCCATCCTTTCCGAGCATATGACTGCTAAATATGTGCTAGACCTGCATGATGAAGACACTTACTGGTGTACGGCAGATCCTGGATGGGTTACGGGAATTGCTTATGAAATTTTAGGCTCTTGGAGTAATGGAGTCACTTCGCTGGTATTTTCCGGAAGATTTGCGGCTGAAAAATGGTACCAGCTCCTTCAGAAATATAAAATTTCAGTTTGGTACACCGCTCCAACTGCGGTAAGAATGCTTATGGCGCAAGGTGAGACGCTTGTTAAGAAACATGATTTATCTTCACTGCGCCACTTATTATCCGTTGGTGAGCCTCTCAATCCTGAAGCAATCAGATGGGGGCTAAAAGCCTTCGGTCTTCCTTTTCATGATACTTGGTGGCAGACAGAAACAGGAGCTATCTCCATCGCTAATTACCCTTGTATGGATGTAAAGATTGGCTCTATGGGTAAGCCGACCCCTGGGGTTGAGGCAGCAATTATAGATGAGGAAGGCAATGAATTACCAGTGGGAAAGGAAGGTAATCTGGCGCTGAGAAAAGGCTGGCCATCAATGATGAAAACCATTTGGCACAGACACGTGAAATATGATTCTTATTTTGTGAAAGAGTGGTATATTTCCGGTGACCGGGCATGGAAAGACAAAGACGGTTATTTTTGGTTTGTTGGCCGAGCAGACGATGTCATAAAAACCTCCGGTGAGCGTGTAGGGCCATTTGAGGTCGAATCGGCTCTTGTTGAGCATCCTAGTGTGGTAGAAGCGGGTGTAATCGGTAAGCCCGATCAATTACGCGGAGAAATAATCAAAGCTTTTGTTGTACTTAAATCTGGCGTAAAACCAACTGATGAACTAAAAGAAGAATTATCGCTTTTTGTAAAAAAACACCTGGCAGGTCATGCTTACCCTCGAGAGATCGAATTTATCGACAAGCTTCCCAAAACCCGTTCCGGCAAAATTATGCGCAGAATCCTTAAAGCCAAAGAACTAGGTCTTCCAATTGGAGATACATCAACTCTTGAGGAATTTTAATACTTTAAAAGTATATTTATTTCTATATATATTTAGTTAAGTTTATGGGGCCCTTAATAATGGTGACTTCAATTGGAGTAAAATTGTCCCTTTTCTTCTGATTATAATAATTTCTTCTAAGATATGATTGCAATCTCTGTATAAGCTTTTTCTCCTTGGGTACGAACGCCAAAACCATACCTCCATTTCCGCCACCCATCATCCGAGCTGCAAAGATATATTTTCTTTTTTCTTTAGCAAAAAAATTATAGATTTGTTTTTTCAGTTCTTCTACTTTCGGATGGCTTACTTCGTAAAGATTTGCAGAGCTTTCCCCGGATTCATTTAATAGTTGTGCAAATTCCTCTACTTTTCCATTTGTGATTGCTTTATATGCTTTATCTACTCTTTTTGTTTCTTCCATAATATGTTTTATACGCTTTGCAAGATTTTTATTTAGAAATTTATAAATAGATCCAATATCAGCATGTGAATAATAAGAGTCAACAAGTGAAGAAATATTTAGAACAGTTTTTAAATTATGTTTAAGCAAGTATTTATTAATTATTTTTAAAGCTTCGTTACACTCGGCTACTCGCAGGGCAAATTGTGAATTATTATCAGAAAGTGACCGGGATATACCTGAGCGGAATAGTAAAAATTTAAATTTCTCAAAGTTGGGATGCATTTTTATTGGGATTGGTTTTTGACCTTCTGGTTTAACTAGCAATATACCTCCAGTAAGTGATACGGTTTGGTCCTGATGTCCGGCAAAATTACCAATTCTATGTTCGGTCATCCGAATCAGGTGTATCTTCTCAAAAAAAGTAAGTTTTAGATGAATACTTTCTAAAATACAGGTAAGTAAAGAGACCAAAAATGCTGCAGATGATGAAACACCTTCTCCAATAGGTATATCTCCGATTACTACCGCTTCAAATCCATTTTCTAATAGTGATATCTTTTCTCTACTTTGACTAAATACAATTTGTGCAATCAGTCCTTTTATATATAGATCCTCGCTGTTTGTACTTTTCGGTATAAAGTCATCTTGAATTTCAGAAATATTAAATGTAATCATCTTTTTAAACGCTGTTAAAAATACATTTACTTTTCCACGCTTGATTTTGTCATTTGCATCATTGACTCTTAATAAACATAAGACGTATTTTTCCAGTGCCAGGGATATTACACTTCCTCCCTGATAATCTACGTGGTTACCTATTATTTCTACCCTTCCGGGTGCCGCATAAGCATGGGACGGATTTTCTTTAAAATGATACCGAAACTGTCGTAATCCATTTGTAAATAAACGCTTCACATTTGAAACCATAAATTTATATTTTTGTTGACTTCCTTAGTAGTTTTGCCGCTTCTTCCGGAGTGATGTCCCTTTGAGATTCAGCGAACATTTCATATCCCACCATAAATTTACGAATTGCTGGACCTCTTAGTAACGGTGGAAAGAAATGCATATGAAAATGCCATTCTTCATGATTTTTACCATCCGTCGGACTCTGATGAATCCCCATCGAATATGGAAAAGAGATATTAAATAAGCGGTTATAAGAGACAGTAATTTGTTTAAGTGCATCGGCTAAACTGGATAGTTCTGATTTATTTAATTGAAGAATGGAAGAATAGGGTTTCCTTGATATTATCAGAGTTTCAAAAGGCCAAGTTGCCCAAAAAGGCACCAAAACTACAAAATGGGCATTTTCAAAAATAATGCGGATTTTTTCTTTCAACTCAAGAGCAAGATAATCAGAAAGTAAAGTTTGTTTGTGTTTATCGTAATATTCATATTGTGATTCTTGCTCACGCATGACAACAGTTGGAATACTACTTGAAGCCCAAATTTGACCGTGAGGGTGGAAGTTACTGGTACCCATCATTTCACCATGGTTTTCAAAGATTTGAACATATTTTATAAATGAGTATGCAGACAATTCTTCATATTGTTGTTTCCAAGCTTGAGCAATTTTTTCGATACCCTTAGTTTCCATTGTTGCCAAAGTCAAATCATGTCTGGGCGAATAGCAAATTACCCGACAAATCCCTTTTTCACTTTGAGCATTTAATAGTTGATATTCTTTATAATATATATTTGGTGTATCAGGTAATAAAGCAGGAAAATCATTATCAAAAATAAAAATATTTTTATATTGCGGATTATATAGATTAATAGTCCGCTTATTACCCGGACAAAGATAACAAAGTGGATCAAATTTTAATGGATTTGGAGTAATTTTTCTTTCTCTATTTCCTTTCCAGGGTCTTTTCATCCTTTGCGCCGACACTAAGACCCATTCCTTAAGTAGTGGGTTATATCTCCTGTGAGGAAAAGCCGTTGCAGATAAATCGATCATTTATTATTTGTTAGATTTTAAAAAGGATAACGAGTTCTCCTTTTACCTGGTTGAAGTTTAGGATTGTTTGTGATATTTTCCCTCTCCAGACTTCTTCGTGAATTTTCGTAAGTTCACGGGTGATGGTAATTTCTAAATCTCCAAAAACTTCCCTCAGATCTTCTAAACTTTCTTTTAGTCTACGAGAAGCTTCAAAAAATATTATTGTCGGACGAAATTGTTTTGGATTATTAAAACTTTCCAGTAAATCACTCAAAATTTGTTTGCGATGAGACTCCTTAGGCGGTAGAAAACCTAAGAATAAAAATTTATCCGGTGGCAATCCAGAAGATGTTAAGGCAGTAATTACAGATGATGGACCAGGAATAGAAATAATTTTGATTTTTCGCTTAATACATTCTTGTACTAGTTTAAATCCTGGGTCGGAAATAAGTGGCGTACCTGAATCACTCACTAAAGCAACATGTTTATCACCTTCTAATAATTCTATAATTTCTGGGACTCTTTTAAATTCTATCTCGTCATAGTAAGAAATTAAGTGCGGCTTTTTAATGCCCAAATTTTTTATAACTAATTCCTTATTCTTAATTTTTGATTCAAGGTTTGCCAGTAACTGCCCTGTATTTCTCGTATCTTCACAAGCGATATAATCAACTGTAAATAGTATTTTTACAGCGTGAATTGTTATATCTTCCAGATTGCCGATTGGTGTGGCGACTATATATAAAATACCCATATTGACGAGATCTATTATACTTGGTATGTATAGGATACGCTAATTTTGCAAGATGAAAAAGGCACCGAAATCTGTTCAGGGTAAATTTAGTTCATTAGTTCTTATCCGTCATGGCGAGTCGGAGTGGAATGCAAAAGGTTTGTGGTGTGGCTGGATAGACGTGCCGCTTTCAGAAAAAGGGAAGAGGGAGGCTAAGCTTGCCGCCTCAAATCTAAAAGACTTAAGATTTGATATCGCCTTTACCTCTGATCTAAAAAGAGCCTCACATACTTTGGAGATAATAAAAGCAGAACTTGGTCTTTTAAGTCTTCCTACAATTATCGAGCCGGCATTTAAAGAAAGACATTACGGAATTTATGCAGGAAAAAATAAATGGAAGATAAAAGAAAAGATTGGCGGTGAAAAATTTAAAAAATTGCGGCGCGGTTGGGATATTCCAATTCCCAACGGAGAATCTCTGAAAGACGTATACACTCGAGTAATTCCAAAATTTGAAGAACATATAATGCCACAGATTTGGAAAGGGTCAAATATACTTTTTGTGGCTCATGGCAATAGCAACAGAGCTCTTATAAAGTATTTGGAGAATATCTCAGACGAAGTTATTTCCGAAATCGAAATTGCAACAGGTGAAGTTTTAATTTATAAATTAGATAAACGCGGAAAAATTATCGCTAAAGAAAAAAGACTAGTAAATCAAGATAAAGGAAAACAGTAAAATGTGTTATAAATCACATAGTTGCATTAATAAAAAGTGTATGTTAAATTAAGAATTTGTTGGTCCAATCTGGTGGATTTTTGATTTGCCGCCATATGAAAAAAATAAGGATCGGAATTAATGGGTTTGGTAGAATTGGAAGAATTGCTTCTCGGATTATACTCAATCGTCCCCAGTTATCTCTTGTTGCTATCAATAGCCGTGCCGATGCTTATTCTCATGCATACCTTCTAAAACACGATACCGCCTATGGTACATTCCCAAAGGATATTAATGCCAAAGATAATACTCTCATTGTAGACAATCAAAAAATTGCGGTCTTTAACTATCCTCAACCCAGTGAAATACCTTGGAAAAATGCCGCAGTAGACATAGTAGTTGACTCAACAGGTAAATTCCGAAGGACAGACGATCTGAAGGGACATTTACGAGATACTGTAAAATATGTTGCGATTTCTGCCCCAGCAAAAGATTCTACAAAAACTATCATTTTAGGGGTTAATGAAAAAGATTTTGATCCTAACCTTGATAAAATAGTGTCTAATTCATCTTGTACGACCAATTGTCTTGTAACAACACTAAAAGTGCTACATGATAATTTTAAAATTGAGAGGGGTTTTATGAACACGACTCATGCAGTTACCGATACTCAAAATTTACTTGACAATTCTAACCCTGAAGAAGTACGTACTAGAAGGGCTGCTTTTGCTTCTATGATTCCTGCAGATACAGGATCCGGTAGAGAAATCAAGAAATTTTTCCCTGACCTTGCGGACAAAATACTTTGCAGCGCTATAAGAGTGCCATTACTTACTGTATCAATTATTAATCTTATCGTTCAGACGCAAAAAGAAGTCTGTAAAGAATGCATAAACGAAGAATTTGAGAAGGCAAGTAAAACTTATCTTAGAGGTATTTTAGGATATGCAACAGAAGAGTTAGTCTCTCATGATTATATAGGAAGTCCATATTCTTCCATTTTTGATCCATACCTTACACAGGTTAATGGGAATCATTTTGTTAGTGTATCAGCCTGGTATGATAATGAATGGGGTTATGCATCAAGATTGGTTGATCTCCTGGAATTTATAGCAAAGAAAGGTAATTTATTATGAGAAAAAAGACTATCAAAGATATTCCAAACCTCTTTGGTAAAAAAGTTTTTCTGACAGTAGATTTTAATATTTCTCTTGAGAATGGTCATGTAGCCAACGATACGCGTATCGTGGAAGCGATCCCTACCATAAAATATTTACTTTCAAAAGGAGCAAAGCTTATAATTTCTTCCCATCTTGGAAGGCCAAGTGGCCATGACCCCAACTTAACCTTAAAACCAGTTGCCAATCGGCTAGAACAGCTTATTTCCAAAAAAGTTAACCTTATCGACCGCTATTGGGAAAAGTCGGCTCTAACAAAGATAAATAAAGTTCCCAAGGGTGAAATGGTGATGCTTGAAAATATAAGGTATGTTAAAGAAGAAGAGTTAAACGACAGGAATTTTTCCAAACACCTTGCATCGATGGCTGATTATTTTGTAAATGACGCATTTGGCACTGCCCACAGGGTCCATTCCTCAATTGTTGGTATAGCAGAATTCTTACCTGCCTTTGCTGGGCTTCTTATGGATAAAGAAATTCGGATGCTTTCTGAAGCAATTGAGAAGCCAAAGAGACCATTTTTACTTATTATAGGAGGCGCAAAGACGCCTGAAAAAATTTCGGTAATTGAAAAACTTCTAGACATTGCAGATAACATAATTTTGGGCGGGGCGATCGCAAATACTTTTCTTGCTGCATGGGGTTTTGGAACGGGCCGCTCGGTGGTAGACTATGAAATGGTAGAAATGGCCAGAGTGGTTTTTTGGAAAACAACTCGAAAACATTCAGCCCTACTTTTACCGCTTGATGTGGTCATTTCCGATAAAGACCGCAAAATGAAACCACAAGTTGTAGAATATAACAAAGTCCCCCACCACGTTGCCATCTTTGATATAGGGCCTAAAACAATGAAAAATTATCAAGAACTTATACGAGAAGCAAAAACCATAATATGGAATGGACCGATGGGATTATACGAAGATCCAAGGTTTGCAAAAGGTACAGACTCAATACTGAAACATGTCGCCGAATCCAAAGCCTTCTCTATAATAGGTGGAGGGGATACATTAACTACTATCAAAAAAGAGTATGTCGAAAAGATCGATCATATTTCGACAGGCGGTGGAGCAATGCTGGTGTTTTTGGAAAATGGTACTCTTCCGGGAATTGAAGTTCTTCTTGATGCCAAATAATTTAACTGTATTTTCTATAAACCGCGACTACTTTTCCTTGTACCTTGACGTGTGTAGTAAAAATTGGCGACATAGTTGTATTGGCCGGTTCCAATCGAATTCTTTCAGTTTCAAAATATATTCTTTTAAGAGTAGCTAGGCCGTTTGGTAAAATAGCTACAACTATATCTCCGTTTTGTGCATCTTGTTGATACTGTACTACAACGAAATCGCCATCTAGTATCCCCTCATCTATCATCGACGTGCCTTTAACCTGAAGAACAAAAGCAGTCTTTTTACCACTGACAATATTTGATGGGACGGATATATAAAAGTTTGGGTCAGTATGCGGTTCCAGTGGGTTTCCAGCGGCTATGAAACCCAATACCGGCACCTCAATTGCGGATTCACCGCTACTTAATTTTACCTTTCCCTCAATAAGTTCAATACTTCGCTCAAATCCGGGAGACTTTTTGATAAAGCCCTTTTGGATAAGCTTCTCAAGATGTTCATGTACAGTGGATACGGCATTCACACCTATCCCCTCTGCTATTTCAACTAAGGTTGGTGCGTAACCGTGTCTTTGGATATATTGAGTAATAAATTCAAGTGCTTGTCGTTCTTTATTGTAAAGTACTGGTGCCATATTCAATAATAAAAAAACCGAAATTAAATTAACTAAATTAAATAATTTATGCTTAGTATCTATAAATTAATCTAAAAATACCCGAATGTCAATACATCTAAAGTGTGATAAAATATATCAACTGCATATATGAAATTTAAGCTTCAGTCATCCTTTAATCCAACCGGAGATCAACCACAAGCAATAAATTTGCTCACAAAAGGAATAAAACATAAACTAAAAAATCAGGTACTTTTGGGAGTAACTGGTAGCGGTAAGACTTTTACTTTAGCAAATGTAATCGAAAAGGTACAAAAACCGACTTTGGTCATTTCCCATAATAAAACTCTTGCAGCTCAGCTATATCAGGAATTCAGAGATTTTTTTCCACAAAATGCTGTTTCTTATTTCGTATCTTACTATGATTATTATCAGCCTGAAGCTTATATTCCTCAATCAGATACGTACATAGAGAAAGTCACAGAAATAAATGAAGAATTAGACAAACTCAGACTCGCTGCTACAACAAATCTGTTGACCAGAAAAGATACAATTATTGTCGCGTCTGTTTCGTGTATATACAATATCGGTTCTCCAAAAGAATACGGCAATTTTGTTTTGGATCTTCGGAAAAACTTAAAAATTTCCAGAGATTCTATCATAACTAGACTTGTTGAATTGCAATATACACGCAATAACTTTCATTTCACTAGGGGAACATTCAGAATCAGGGGCGATACGATTGATATTTACCCTGCTTATACAGATTATGCGCTGCGAGTCAATCTAGACGGAGTCAAAATCGTCACAATTGTTAATTTAGATCCGATCAACGGTAATATTTCTGAAGAAATTAAGGGAACAGTTATCTATCCTGCGAAACACTATATGACAAATCCCAAAAATTATACTGAAGTCTTTAAACATATACACAAAGATTTAGGAGAAAGAATTAAATTTTTCAAATCCGAAGGAAAAGACTTAGAAGCCCATCGCATCAGTCAAAAAGTAAACTATGATTTGGAAATGATACAGGAAATCGGTTATGTAAATGGTATAGAAAATTATTCGCGTTATTTTGACGGGCGAAATCCCGGAGATCCGCCTTTTACCCTGTTGGATTATTTCCGCGATCCTTACAAAGATGATTGGCTCCTACTTATAGACGAATCACATATGACAGTTCCACAAATAAGAGGGATGTATAACGGCGATAAATCAAGGAAACAAACACTTATAGATTTCGGTTTTAGGCTTCCAGCGGCACTTGATAATCGTCCCCTTACTTTTACTGAATTTTTATCCCGCACCCCACAAACAATTTTTGTTTCTGCAACGCCTGATACCTGGGAAATTTCCAAAACTATAGAGGGAGTAGATAAAATAAAATTTAGTCAAAGTGGGATAGTGGAACAATTAATAAGACCAACCGGAATTATTGACCCCAAAATTACTATCAAACCTACGACCAATCAGGTGCTTGATCTGACCCATGAGATTCTTACGCGAATGCTAAAAAAAGAAAGAGTTCTTGTAACTACCCTCACTAAAAAGATGGCGGAAGAATTAGCACTTTATTTTAATGACAAAAAATATCTTGCCGCAGCTGAATTTAAGAATCAAAATTTTTCTCGCTTACCTATAGTACATTATTTGCATTCAGATATAGAAACTCTTGAAAGAAGTGATATTTTGGATGATTTAAGAGGAGGTAAATATGATGCAATCATCGGTATCAATTTACTTCGCGAAGGTTTAGATCTACCTGAAGTATCATTAGTCGCTATCTTAGATGCGGATAAAGAAGGATTTCTTCGTTCTGAAACTTCACTGATACAAACAATGGGAAGAGCAGCCAGGCATATACACGGTGAAGTCATTATGTACGCGGATCAAATTACCAAATCTATGCAAAGATCAATTGCAGAGATAGATAGGAGACGACTAGTTCAATCAGATTATAACCAAAAACATGGTATCATTCCTCAAAATATAGTAAAGCCAATTAGATCAAAACTTGTACAGCAGCAAGAAGAACAGGAAACGCCCTCATATTCTCATTTGAATGAAAAGAAACGTGTCGAATATCGAAACTTACTGAAAATTGATGAAAACCAATTGACTCCGCAAGATAAGAGGAAACTTATAAAAAAGCTAGAAGTCGAAATGAAGTTTGCCGCAGGCGAATTAAATTTTGAGCTCGCCGCAGAACTAAGAGATAAAATCAGACTTATTGCTAAAAGTTAACTCCTCTGATATTCCCTTGTCCTTTTATTCTTGATATAATAAAAGGTTCGATAAATCATCTTATGGAAGACAAAATTATCATTCGGGGCGCCAGACAGCATAATTTAAAAAATATTGATGTCGAAATACCCAAGAATAAACTTGTTGTTTTTACTGGGCTTTCTGGAAGCGGTAAGTCGTCTCTTGCTTTTGACACTATATACGCTGAAGGGCAACGTAGATATGTAGAAAGCCTTTCTTCTTACGCAAGGCAATTTTTGGGTGTCATGGATAAACCGGACGTAGATTCTATTGATGGCCTTTCTCCAGCAATTTCAATAGATCAAAAATCTACCTCCCATAATCCCCGCTCTACAGTCGGTACAATCACAGAAATTTATGATTACCTCAGGTTACTTTTTGCCAGAATCGGCCATCCCCATTGTCCAAATTGTGGTACAGAGATATCCAAACAGTCTATCGAACAAATTACTTCCAATACCATTCAACTGATTAAAAAATTTACTGATGATTTGGGGAGAAAGCCGGTTAGACTACTTATTCTATCTCCAATAGTTTTAGATCGTAAAGGAGAATTTAGAGATTTATTTGCTAATCTGCGCTCAAAAGGATTTACCAAAGTAAGAATTGACGGAAATGTTATCGGATTAGATGAGGAACTAACTTTAATAAAAACAAATAAACATACAATCGAAGTAGTTATCGACAGGATTAGTTGTGATAGAGGAAAATTAAATAATAAGCAGGAACAACTTAAGCTAAGATCACGATTAAATGATGCAATAGAACAATCAACCGCTATTTCTGAAGGGTTAGTTATCATTTCTAAAGTATCCGATGCGTCATTTGATTTTCCGGATAAACCCCAAAATATGACTGACCACCTTTTTTCAGAGAGATTTTCATGCCCCAAGTGCAATTTGTCCATGCCAGAAGTTGAACCAAGACTTTTTTCTTTTAATTCACCACACGGGGCTTGTCCAAAATGCAGCGGAATTGGAACGCTTTTGAAAGTTGATCCAGATATGATCATAAATCCAAGCCTTTCAATAACAGAAGGAGCAATATTACCTTTTGCCAGGCTTATTTTATCTGATTCCTGGTACGGAAGAGTACTTTTAACTTCTGTTAAGAAAATCGGCATCGCTAGTGATAAACCCTTAAAAGGAATCACTGCGCAAAAGCGTCAAAAACTACTTTACGGCACTGGGAATGAAATTTACGAAGTATCCGGTACTAATCGATACGGAAAAATAGTTACAATTTACGAAGAATTCAAAGGGGTGATACCCGAACTGGAAAAACGATATAGCGAAACAGAATCGGAATATGTCAGAAGCGAAATAGGAAAATATATGAAACAGGAAATATGCCCTGCGTGTCTAGGAAAAAGACTGAAAGCTGAAGCCCTCTCAATTATCATAGACAGCCTAACTATAGTAGATATAGCTCAATTTTCAATTTCCAAAGCTTTGCAGTGGCATGAAGAGTTATGGGGAAAATTAGATGCTCGGGAAAAAACTATTGCTAATTTAATCATTAGGGAGATAAAAAATAGACTTTCATTTCTAATTTCGGTAGGACTAAATTATCTCTCACTTGACAGAAGCGCCAATACATTAGCTGGAGGAGAAGCACAAAGAATCAGACTCGCATCCCAAATAGGGTCAGGTTTATCTGGAGTTCTTTACGTACTTGATGAACCATCAATTGGTCTTCATCCAAAAGATAATAATAAACTGATCGCAACTCTTATGAAACTTCGAAATCTCGGAAACAGTGTTATCGTGGTTGAGCATGATAGAGAAATGATAGAAAGTTCTGATTTTATCTATGATTTTGGCCCTGCGGCTGGTACACACGGAGGCAAAATTATTGCAAGTGGCACCTTAGACGAGATAAAAAAGAACCCCCAATCGATTACGGGAAGATATTTATCGAATAAAAAAATTATCAGCATAGCCCAAAAAAATATTATAGGCAAAGTCGACGTGGATAATTGCCTTACCATCCATGACGCTTGTGAAAATAACCTAAAAAAATTAACTGCTTCATTCCCTTTGAAACATTTTATTTGTGTCACTGGTGTTTCAGGAAGTGGAAAATCCACATTAGTAGTAGATACCATTTTTCATGCAGTTGCATCTTTTTTCAATCCTTACCACCGAGAAAAAGGTGGCAAATTTTCAACTATTGTTGGAATTGAAAAATTAAAAAGAGTAGTATTGATAGATCAATCCCCAATTGGTAGAACACCCAGAAGTAATCCGGCAACATACACCGGGGCATTTACTTTTGTTCGTGATTTATTCTCTCAGATGCCGGAGGCTAAAATGAAAGGTTACGGCCCTGGAAGATTTTCATTTAACGTCAAAGGCGGCCGGTGTGAAGTGTGTGAAGGAGAAGGCCAAACAAAAATTGAAATGCAGTTTTTACCCGATGTGTATGTAACATGCGACGTCTGTAGAGGAACTCGTTATAATGCTGAAACTTTGGAAGTCACTTATAAAGGAAAAAATATTGCTGAAGTTTTACAAATGACAGTTGAAGAAGGTCTCAAATTTTTCGGGAAAATACCAAGCCTTTATACAAAATTAGAAACGCTGCACGAGGTCGGTTTATCTTACATACATCTTGGACAACCTGCGCCGCAACTTTCCGGAGGAGAAGCTCAAAGGGTAAAATTATCTTCAGAATTATCGAAAAAAGGCACAAACAATACACTTTATATTCTGGATGAACCTACAACCGGGCTTCATTTTGCTGATTTGGAAAAGCTAATTTTGGTATTGCGACAGTTGGTAAATATGGGAAATACTGTTATTGTCATTGAACATAATTTAGACGTTATCAAAAATGCCGATTGGATAATAGATCTTGGGCCAGAAGGAGGAGACGGAGGAGGTTATATATTATCCAGCGGGACTCCACTTGAAATTGCAGAAAATGACAAATCTCATACCGGCCAATTTCTGGCAAAAGTTATATGAAGTTTTTAATAAATCAACTTAAAAATATTCCTTCTTTTGCCGGTATATACAAATTCTATACGCCAGAAAATTTTTTGCTTTATGTTGGAAAAGCAAAAAATCTGAAAAATCGAGTAAATAGTTATTTTACAGATGACGAAAAGGATTCTAAGACTCTCAATTTAATTTCGAAAATCAAATATATTGAAAGCATACCAGTCGCATCAGAATTTGAAGCATTGCTTCTTGAAGCTAGACTAATAAAACAATACCAACCCAAATATAATGTGTTGTGGAAAGACGATAAGCATTACATATATATAAAAATTACAAAAGAAAAATTCCCAAAAGTATTATTTGCTCGAAAACCAAATCTCCAAGATGAATTTTTTGGACCTTTCCCATCGTCTAAAATAGTAAAAGATATTTTATCCTATATCAGATCGATTTTCCCTTTCTGTACTCAAAACGAAAAATCAAAAAGAGCATGTTTTTATCATCACATTGGGCTTTGCAACCCTTGTCCAGCGGCTTTAGTCAAAGATGCTAAAAACTATCGCCTTCTTTATTTTATGTATAGACGAAATATCAGACATATTACAGAATTACTACATGGTGAAATTGGCAAGGTAAAAAAACATATTCTAAACCAAATGAGCGTTGCCTCTAAAAATCTAAATTATGAAGAAGCGGCAGTTTATCGAGATAAGCTTACTCAACTTGAATATTTGACAAACCATTATACATCTCCCGAATCGTACTTGAGAAATCCCAAATTGCTTACTGAAATTCGTACAAATGAGGAAAAGGAATTATTGGAAATATTAAAGCCTTACTATCCCAAAATCACAAAACTAAACCATATTGAATGTTACGATATCAGTAATATTTCTGGAAAATTAACAACAGGTTCGATGGTCACTTTCAGGATGGGTGAACCTGATAAAAACTACTATCGCAGATTTCGCATCAAACGCCAATCTACTCCTGATGATTTTGCATCATTATCCGAAATGATGATGAGACGTCTAAGTCATTCGGAATGGAACTACCCTGACTTATTTGTCATTGATGGCGGCAAACCTCAAGTTGCATCGCTTTTAAAAGTAATTAATTCATTAGAAGTAAAAATACCTATTATTGGACTGGCGAAACTGTTTGAAGAAATAGTTATACCATACAAAGGGATATTTATAAAAGCTTCGCTGCCGTCTAATTCGG
This sequence comes from Candidatus Gottesmanbacteria bacterium, assembly GCA_016195685.1. GTDB lineage: Bacteria > Patescibacteriota > Microgenomatia > 2-02-FULL-39-11 > 2-02-FULL-39-11 > JACPZE01. The sequence continues at coordinate 13,476 of JACPZE010000002.1, read as the reverse complement.
CAGCATTAAATTTAGTCAAAAGACTAAGAGATGAGGCACATAGGTTCGCACATAATTATCATTCTTTGTTACGAATCCGCCATGTAATGTCAGCAGATAATTAAATTTATTCATACTAAATTGAAATAAGTTCATTGTATAATAATCTGAAAAATCAAGATGAAATTTATATTGAAAAAATATCTCCTAGCTATTGCATCTATATTTATTTTGACACAGCTTGTATCTTCTTTTTCCCTTTCTGGATCATGGCAAGGATTTTTTTATGCAGCCTTTATCTGGCTACTTTTGCAATACATTGTTAAACCTATCTTAAATATCATAATGCTGCCAATAAACTTAATTACCCTAAACATGTCCTCCTGGATCATACAGATAGCTATTTTTTATATGTGGACAATTATAACTCCTCAAGTCAAAATCTCAGATTGGCATTTTTCGGGTATCCACATCGGACCGATTACTCTTTCATCTCTAAATTTGGTAAAATGGCAAATTACTATATTATTGGCAATACTGTCAGTGTTAATAAATAAACTGCTAGGATGGGTTTTTAAATGAAACAGAATAAAAAAATTGTCGTAATTGGAGGCGGTACTGGAACCTACAGCATCCTGTCAGGATTGAAAAATTATCCAGCCGACATTACGGCGGTCGTATCTATGGCTGATTCAGGCGGAAGCGCAAAAAAAGAAAGAGATGCATGGGGATTATTGCCCAGCAGTGATATAAGAAAATCTCTTTTGGCCCTTGCGGACGTTTCCACGAGTGATTCTCTTTTGCTTCGAAAGCTTTTCCAATACCGTTTTTCTGAGGGTGAAGGATTTGTTGGAATGACTTTTGGAAATTTGTTTTTAGTCACTTTGACAAAAATTATGAATTCCCAATCAAAAGCTATTGAAAAGGCTTCTGAATTTTTAAGGATAAGAGGAAAAGTTTTACCCGTAACCATGGATAAAATCGATTTGGTCGCTAGTTACGCAGATGGAACAAAGGTCGTAGGAGAACATTTTATCGACCAACCCGCTCACAACGGTAAAATTGCTATTACTCGACTTTATACCAATCCGAAGGCTTTACTTAATCCCGAAGTAGGAAAAGCCATCTCTGAAAGTGATCTTATAATCATTGGACCTGGTGGATTCTACACTACTATCATCGCTAACTTAGTGATAAATGGCATGGGGGAAGCACTTTCTAAAAGTCAGGCAAAGATTATATACATACAGAATCTGATGACTGAAATAGGTCAAACTTATAAATTTACTGCATCGAAGTTCATCAATATTTTAAATCAGTATTTACCATCAAAAAACCTTGATTATGTTTTTATAAATAATGCCCCAATTCCCCCAAATATATTGAAACGCTACCAGAAAGTAGACGCTGAGCCCATCATGAATGATTTTGCTAAAACTACTTCATTTAAGGTAATTGCGGCTGATCTTCTATCTCCTAAATTAGTAAAAAAAGAAACAGGTGATCTTTTAAACAGAAGTCTTATAAGACATGACTCATCCAAAATAGCCAAACTGTGTATGAAAATTATAGATCTGGTATAATATTATTATGAAAAATATAATATTAATATTTCAAATAGCCGTTTCAGTCAGCCTAATTTTACTTATAATACTTCAAGCAAAAGGAGTAGGATTGGGTCGCGCTTTCGGCGGAGGAGGAGAATTTTACAAAAGCAGACGAGGAGTCGAAAAAATTGTTTTTAATCTTACGATTGCTTTGGTAATAATTTTTCTTATTACTTCCATTCTTTCCTTAATTTACTCCTAAATATCGTGAAAAAGAAACTACAGTTTCTTTGGTTATTATTTATTACTTTTGTCAAAAGACACAAAAAATATCTGGCATTGGGTAGCCTAACGGGGTTTTTTGCAACTTTATTTTTTTTACAAGCTTATCCAATTTATAATCGCATTTCAGGTGTAAAAATCAAAAAAATTGCGATAGTAGGGCGATTCAGCGAAAATACCTTACCTTTTTCAATCCAAAATCAAATAAGCTTAGGTTTAACATCAGTACTTCCGTCAGGTGAGGGAGCCCCTGCTATAGCACAAAAGTGGGAAGTTGATCCGAGTGAAAAGACATACACTTTCTCTATAAACCCCAACCTTTTTTGGCATGATGGAAAACGGTTTACAAGTCGCGATATAAATTACAAAATAAAAGGTGCCAAGATTGAAACACCAAATGACACAATATACAAAATTACCTTAGAGGAACCATATGCTCCTTTACCTACCATTCTTTCCTTACCTATAGTTAAACCTAACTTAATTGGTACCGGTGGATATAAATTATCAAAAATTTTTTATTCTGGAGATTTCATATCAGAACTAAGTCTTACGTCGCAAATACCTGATTTACCTCCACTTATTTATCGATTTTACCCAACAGCAGATGACGCAATTTTGGCTTTTAAACTAGGAGAAGTTGATATTTTGCAAAATATTTCTGACGCATCTGATTTAGCTACGTGGAAAAGAACTAAAATTACAGAAACAAACATTTACGATAATTTTATCGGCATTTTCTTTAACCTTAAAGATCCTTTATTTAAGGAAAAAGAAGTAAGGCAAGCGCTCACCTATGCTATACCGAATTTTGAAAAATATACTAAAGCATTTACCCCTGTTTCTCCTCTTTCTTGGGCATATTCGCAAAAGGTTCGCTTATACAGATACGATCCTGAAACAGCGTCAAAAATTCTGGCGAAAAGTGAAATGGCATCATCTTCATCTGAGATTACAATTACCACTTTTGCCGCCTTTATAAAACTTGCCCAATCAATAGTAGACGCATGGAGTAAAGTAGGAGTACATGCAAAAATAAAAGTCGTTAACTTTCTGCCGGCGGATTATCAAATTTTATTATTAGCCCAAGCAATCCCTTCTGATCCCGATCAGTACCAATTATGGCAATCAACTCAAACCAACACTAATTTAACCCACTATAATAACCTAAAAATAGATAAGTTACTTGAGGATGGCAGAAAAACTATAGATATCGAAAAGAGGAAAAAAATTTATTCTGACTTCCAAAGATACTTAGTCGACGATGCTCCCGTAATATTTCTTTATTATCCGAAAGTTTACACCATAGAACGAAAATAACCACTTATAGCAAATGTGTTTACACCGAAAAAATCGTCAGATTTTATTCGGTGCCGCGGGAGAGAGTCGAACTCTCATGATCGATTTGACGATCACAAGATTTTAAGTCTTGCGCGTATGCCATTTCGCCACCGCGGCTAATATCTTATTGTAACAAATTTAGCTACTCTTTTACACTGTTTTGAGATATAATTCAAAATATTGCAATCGTATTCACTAATTTAGTGATTCATAATACTGTTTTGCTTATTTAAGTTACTTATAATATTACCCATGAAAATTATCCGAATTATTAAAAGGAAAAAAATCCTTGTAATCATTATAATTATAGCTATTTTTGGTTTTCTCATTTACCGCAACTTTGTTTCTGGTCCACGACAAAAGAAATTATTGAGTACAAAAGTAAGTCAAGGAAATTTAGAGGAAAAAATGACGATATCAGGAACCGTCGATGCCGATGAACACGTGACATTACGCTTTCAAACAGCCGGAAGACTTACTTGGGTAGGAGTCAAGGAAGGAGATTATGTAAAAAAATATCAAGCTATCGCCTCTTTAGATCAAATAGCATTGCAAAAAACATTGCAAAAAGAATTAAATGATTACCTTTCAACTCGTTGGGATTTAGACCAGGCTAAGCGTGATACATATAAAGATCAAGTTATCACCGATCCTATCAAAAGGATTATAGATAAATATCAATTTACCCTAAATAAGTCTGTTTTAGATGTTGAAATTCAAAACCTCGCAATTGACTATGCCAATCTTTGGACACCCATAGAAGGCGTAGTCACCCGAGTATCTGCTCCTTACGGTGGTGTCAATATTATTCCTACCCAGGCAGAATTTGAGGTTGTAAATCCGAAAACTATCTATTTTTCTGCATCTGCTGATCAAACCGAAGTTGTAAAGCTAACCGAAAATATGGGTGGAGAACTAACTCTTGATTCTTATCCTGAAGCAACACTACCTGGAACCATCAAAAATATCTCTTTTTTGCCTAAAGCGGATGAAACAGGAACAGTTTATAAAGTCAAATTTATATTTCCCAATGACAATACAGATTATAAATATAGACTTGGCATGGCGGGTGATCTTTCTTTTGTCACCAAAAGGAAGGAAAACGTTTTGTATGTACCAAGTAAATTTATCACGAGTCAAAACGGCCTACCTGCGCAGGCAAGCAAAAAATATGTGACAGTGAAGAAAAAAGATAAAGAAGAAAAAGTTGAAGTCATAACAGGGATGGAAACAGACAGTGATACTGAGATTACTTCAGGTGTTACCGCGGGTGAAACCGTTTATGATTAAACTTTCCAACGTATTTAAAGAATACAAGCTTGATGGTGAAATCTTTGCCGCTGTCAAAAACATCAATCTATCCATAAATAAAGGTGAATTCATAGCCATTTTAGGCCCCTCAGGATCGGGTAAATCAACTCTGATGCATCTTATTGGTCTTTTGGATAATCCAACCCGCGGAACTATTTGTGTTGAAGGCAAAGATGTTTCTAAATTATCTGACTCACAACTTTCACTCCTTCGGAATGAATTCGTAGGATTTGTTTTTCAACAATTTAATCTTATCAATAAATTGACAGTTTTAGAAAATATCCTGTTACCCACAATTTATTCAAAGCAAAAATTTTCCGCAAGTCCAGAAGAAAGAGCTTTCTCGCTTATGGAAAGATTTGGGATCAAAGAAAAAGCCACATCTTATCCAAATAAATTATCTGGTGGGCAACAACAACGTGTAGCGATTACTCGGGCACTTATAAATAACCCTAAAGTTATTTTGGCCGATGAACCTACTGGAAACTTAGATACAAAAACCGGCGATAAAATTCTCACTCTTCTTACAGAATTAAACCGAGAAGATAAAATCACTGTAATTTTGGTCACGCATGAAGCCGATGTAGCAGTACGGGCTAAAAGAAAAATTCAAATAAGAGACGGAGAAATCGTGAAATCGTGAAATCATGCAATATCTACTTTTTTTGATAAAAGGCTCACTTGAAGATTTCCGCAGAAATAAAGGTCGGACTATCCTCACTTCTCTGGGAATTCTTATAGGTGTTTCCTCTGTCGTCCTCCTTATGTCCTTTGGCTTAGGACTTAAAAAGTATATCGAAAACCAGTTTGAAAGCTTGGGGACAAATCTCGTTAGAATTGTTCCCGGAAGAATACTTTCTGGTGGAGGTTTTCGTTCGGGACCAGGCGCTTTTGGAGGAATAAGGTTTGATGAAAAAGATGTAGCTTCTCTTAAACGCATCAAAGAAGCTGAATATATAATTCCTGTTTTTACTAAAACGATCACTGCAAGTTCTGGCAAAAATTCCAATATTGCCGATTTATATGCAAGCAGTGCTGACATTTTTCTCGGAATCAATCTGAAGACTAAATACGGCGCTGCTTTTACTAAAGATGATGTGGAAAAGCGTTCAAAAGTGGCAGTTGTTGGACCCAAAATTGCCGCCAAACTCTATGATCAGGAAGTAAAAGCTCTGGATAAAATCATCAAAGTACAAGACCAAAGCTTTAGAATTATTGGAGTTTTAGAAGCAAAAGGGGGAGGCTTTGGGGGGCCAGATTTGGATTCTTTTGTATATTTACCTTACAAAACCGCATTTAGCCTAAATCCCGATAAAAAATTTATGGTCATTATTGCCAAAGCACGCACAAAGGTAGACCTTGAGGTATTTCGAAATGATATAAAAAAACAACTTTTGAAACGCTACAAAGAAGATGACTTCTCGGTCATCCAACAAGCAGAACTTTTAAGTGCAATTTCCTCAATTTTTTCCATCATAAATACAGTACTTGTAGCAATCGCTGCCATTTCACTGCTTGTCGGAGGTATTGGAATCATGAATATCATGTACGTGACTGTAACTGAAAGAATAAAAGAAATAGGGATAAGGAGGGCAATTGGAGCAACACGCAAAGATATCCTTTTCCAATTTCTGGCAGAGGCTGTGTTTTTATCTCTTATCGGAGGACTTCTGGGGTTAACTGTTTCTTTTTTGATAGTTTTACTAGTTCAGCGAGTTTTCCCTGCTTACATCAATTTGCAAACAGTCGCAATTGCTTTAGGCGTTTCTTCACTTATTGGAATTATTTTTGGTGTTTTCCCAGCCAAAAAAGCCGCAGATCTTTCACCAATTGAAGCAATTAGGTATGAGTAAATAGAAATGCTAATTATAAAAGTTATAAAAGCTAAAACTTTTTGGGAAAAAACAGTTGGCCTAATCGGTAAAAAAAGCCCTTTCCCTCTAGTTATCAAATCACGTTTCGGTATTCATACTTTTGGACTAAAATTCCCTATAGATGTAGTGGTTTTAGACAAAAAGCAAAGGGTTGCTGTTATGAAGCAAAATTTACTTCCCAATACTTTTTTCTTTTGGAATCCTATTTATGATCTAATACTTGAATTACCCAGCGGAACGATAAAACATAGGAGGATTAAAAAAAGGGTTAAAATCAGATTTTCCTAGCACGATTGCGTTCAATTTTACTTAAGAATTGTTTGCGCAACCTTAGTGATTTCGGAGTCACTTCAAGTAGTTCATCATTTTCGATAAAATCCAGTGATTGTTCAAGTGTCAAAATAACCGGCGGATCAAGTTTAACTGCGATATCTGCGTTACTTCTTACATTTGTCATCTTCTTACCTTTACAGACATTTATTTCCATATCCTCGTCACGCTTATTTAATCCAATTATCATACCTTCATACACCGATACTCCGGGACCTATAAATGATGTCCCACGCTCTTGCACAGTCTCTAATGCAAAGTTGGTCGATATACCACTTTCAAAAGCTATCAATACCCCATTTCTTTGTTTATCGATCAAGGGCATTTCATCGAAATAATCCAAAAATCTACTGGCAAACAATCCATTCCCTCGTGTCTTTGTTAAAATACTACTACGAAGACCTAGAAGATTCCGACTTGATATCCGATATACCATCCTGGTCATACCTTGTTCATTTGTTTGCGTATCAATGAGTTCTCCCATTCTTTTTCCGAGTTCTTCTACGATAATACCGATGTAAGCTTTATCTATTTCGATAGTAATTTCTTCAATGGGTTCTTGTGTTTTACCATTCTTATCCTTTAATATAACTTGCGGTCTCCCTACTTGAAGCTCATATCCTTCACGCCTAAGATTTTCTATAAGTATTGCCAGATGTAATTCACCCCGGCCAGATACGATAAATCCGTTTCCTTGCGGATTTGTTTCTATTTTTAACCCAATATTTGTTTTTTTCTCCTTTATCAAACGCTGTTCAATTTGTCGGGCAGTACAAAATTTACCTTCACGCCCTGATAATGGTGATGTATTTGGACTAATAAGCACTTTCAAAGTAGGTTCTCCTACTTTCATAGCCGGGTATCCTACTGGGTCTTCCGGATCTGCAATTGTTTGTCCGATTGCTACATCAGGTATTCCTGTGATAGCGATAATATCACCAGGTAAACTTTCGGTTATTTCCTCACGGAATAATCCTTTGCTGCTAAAAACATTTTGGATTGTAAAGTTACCAACTACTTCTTTTTCGTTCAGTTGTAATACTTTTTGGCCTTGTTTTACTGTGCCCTGGGTTACTTTTCCTATGGCAAATGATCCTTTATGCGTATCAAAGTCTAAAGTTGATACCAACATTTTAAAGGGCTTTTGCACGTCCGCAACAGGAGGTGGAATTGTTTTTATAATCTCTTCAAATAAGGGAGACAAATCGGCTTTTTCACGTATGTCGTGAGGCATAACTTTCCAAGTTTTTTCTTCTCTACCTATAGCATAAAGAACTGGGAAAGTCAGGTGATCATCATGGTGGGCTAAATGCAAAAAAAGTTCTTCTATCTCGTGTAAAACTTCTTTGGGTCTGGCATCTTTACGGTCTATTTTATTTACAACCACTATAAGTTTCAGGTTTTGTTTTAACGCTTGCGATAGAACAAATTGAGTTTGAGGCAATGGTCCTTCAGCCGCATCGACTATAAGTAAAGCTCCATCTGCCATGTTGATAACTCTTTCCACCTCTCCACTAAAATCAGCATGACCCGGAGTATCGATAATATTAATCTTTGTTTTTTTATAAATGACTGCTATGTTTTTGGCAAATATAGTTATCCCTTTCTCTCTCTCTAACTCGTTTCGATCCAGTATGGTAGTTTGGGTCATTTCCGCTTCATTCTCACGAAAAGTATGGGTTTGTTTGAGCATTCCATCTACAAGCGTTGTTTTACCATGGTCTACGTGTGCAATAATTGCAATATTTCTTATATCCATAAATACATGAAAAACCCGCATCTTTCCTTGTCAGCGGGTAAAAATCTGGCAGAAATAATACTCTCTATTATATCAAAGATTATTCAAAATGTCACTTATTGAGGCTTAAAAAATCCTAAATATTTTTCCACTTCATCTTTTGATCCTAATATAATAGGAACTCTTTGATCATGTTTAGCAGGTATTATATCCAATGGATTAGTCCCGTTGCTGATAGCACTTCCTCCCGATTGAATAATAAGAAATCCCAAAGGAGCTGCTTCATAAAGCAACCTTAATTTTCCTTCAGGATGTTTTTTGTCCGACGGGTAAAGGAAAATGCCGCCTTTAAGGAGTGTTCTGTGAACATCGCCTACCATCGATCCTACATACCGAAGAGAATAGGATCCTTCCTTTTTAATGCTGGATAGATAATTTTGGTCGTTTTCATGAAATAATTCCCAATATCCCTCATTGATGGAATAAATTTTTTTGCTCCCAATCGCAATATTCGGATGGCTTAATATAAAATCTCCGAATTTTGGATCGTAAGTAAAGCCGTTTACGGATCCTTTCGTGGCATAAATTAACATGAGGCTTGGACCATATAATACATATCCGGATGCAGTGATCGTTGATCCTTTTTGCAATAATGTCTCACTTTTGGGATAAACAGCAAAAATGGTACCAATCGGTAAGTTGGTGTCAATATTGGATGAACCATCTAACGGATCATGAGTAATACTATATATACCATCATGACCGGATAATTTCGGTTGTGCTAATTCTTCTGATCCGACTGAATATACACAATTACAGGATAAAAATGCCTGGGTAAAAAGCTCATTGGCGTACTCGTCTAATTTTTGTACATCTTCCCCGTAGACATTTTTATCCCCGCTACTTCCTTGTTCGGCAATAAGGCCATTTCTGGCAAGTTTGGAATTGACAATAACAGCAGTACTTTGTAAAGCTACTATGATTTGAGCAAATTGTTCTCCGAGAACGGAATTATTAGTCTTTACGAATTCTTTAAGCGTTGGCTTCTCCATAAATTACTTTCCGTTATAAACGGTATATGCTTCCTCCACGGTAGCGTCACCTGTGGTAATTGCGGAAACAGCATTGGCAAATCTTATAGCCTCATCCAACTTTTTTTGGTGTATATTTCTACCGGTTGCGTTACCAAATGCACCAGATATGTGTATCTGGTCGTGTAAACCCTGTAAAAACTCTTTCACGTCTATACTACTGCCACCAGCACAGATCAGCTTCGTTCTGCCGGCAGCGATTACAGCTTCTTTTAAAGATTCTGCACGATTCCCTTCTTTCGGTTTGGGATAATTCACTTTTGTAAAATCTGAGCCCAGGGTAGCCGACACGCCGGCAGCGCCTGCAATCAGATGAGGATCTTTTTCATCAACTACAGATTTACCTCTGGGATACATCCAAAGTACAGTAAACAGACCGCGTTGGTGTGCGGCAAATACAGCCTGTGCCGCCTCCTTGATCATATCCCCTTCAAATTCACTTCCGGTATAAACTGTATAACCTACAGCAAGAATATTAAGCTTACTGGTATCTTTAAAGCGCACAACATCATCCACAGAAAACCAAGCGGAACTTTTGGGATCACTTATATCCGCTTTTACCATATTTGTTTTGGAATTTAATTTGACCAAATATGGCACTTTTTTGTAATCATTACCATAACGTGCGATAAGCCCTAGTTGTGTCGCAAATACACCGATCCGAGCACTGCTTGCAATCTTAAACATATGTTGGGGATCGTTATCATCTGCCGCAATGCCCTCTCCGTAAAAATCATTATTCATATGCTCAACTTTTTGATCTCCGGCAAATAGCATAAGTCTGCCTGTATCGTGGGTGGCGATGGAAATATTTTTTTTATATTCTTCTATCTGTGATTCTGGTACATCAGCTGGCGCAGGGTGCGAATATTTCATTGTCTTCTCCTTTTATAAAAAATATTAATAACCTTCTCTATAAATATGATGATACAACTTATCCGATCTGTCAACCATTTAAAAGGAAGTTTAACTTGGATTTTTCTTGTTTCCGATAAATGATGAAATTCTTCCCATCAATTCTTCGCGGCCGAATTTCTCTTTTGCGGAGTAAGGTACTACTTGTGAATTACTATATTCACTTTGAAGGTAATCAAGTTGTTTTTCCCGAAGATTTCTTTCTAGATTATCTATTTTATTGGCAACGATTATATGATCTAAGTTTTGTTCATTTAAAGCTTTCAACATATCTTTATCATACGCAGTCACACCGACTTTTGCATCGATTATAAGTATCACAAGTCGATTTTTAACTTCCGAGTAAAGTAAATACCACAATATCATTTTTGCCAGTTTTTCCCTTCCTCCCATCGAACGTGTGGCATATCCGTATCCCGGTAAATCGACGAAATAAAATTTATCGTTTATGAGAAAAAAATCCATCCGTATTGTTTTACCCGGGCTGGAACTAGACCGGGCTAATTTACTTTTTTTGACAAGAGAATTTATAAGTGACGATTTACCTACGTTTGATCTACCTATAAATGCCACTTGAAATTTACCATCGTATAAAATGTCATTGGTCCCAATTATGCCTTTTACAAATTTCGCGGATTTTATATTCATAAACCTGCCTGCATTATAACTGAAGAAGGAAGTGAAAATTAATATATTGTGCTTCGGGACATGGATTCGAACCATGATAAACAGATCCAAAGTCTGTTGTCCTACCATTAGACGATCCCGAAATATTTACCTAATTAATATTTTGTGCTTGCACTTAGCCCTTCGCTAACGCTAAGGGCGAAGTGCCGAGGAGAGGACTTGAACCTCCATGCCTTACGGCACAGCCTCCTCAAGACTGCGTGTATACCAATTTCACCACCTCGGCATACCGTAATTTTATCAGGGGGAGTTTACTGTTGCAACCTTTGAGTATATTTAATAAAATACTTGGGAGGGACGCTTAGCTCAGTTGGTAGAGCGTTGCGTTTACATCGCAAATGTCGGGGGTTCGAGCCCCTCAGCGTCCACTGAAAAATCTTGATAGATTTTCTAGTGTAAACACAAAAAATGTATGCCGAGGTATCCAAGGTGGTCAAGGTGCGTGTCTGAAAAACACGTTATGTCAGTTCGACTCTGACCCTCGGCACATAATCGCCTTTTGAGGTGGCATAGTGCCTAATCAGGTCATACTCACGCCCTATTACATCAGTTCGACATTTTTCATTTTCAAAGGTCACTCCTTTGGGGAATATCGAACTTCCAATAGCCATCCTTCCTTCTGGTGAGGCTCGTAGAAATAATTTGTCTAAATTAGTGAGATAGAATTTCATAAACTCCAAAGTGGTATCAATATCCCGTATATCCATTTTCTTATCTGGCAAAAATGTTTTTTTGGTCATGATTTCATTTTCTAGTTCTTCCTTAATTTCCACAAATTCGTCATCATCATATATGCCTTTTAAGTGCTTTAGTTTAAGAGTTGTAAGTGTTTTATTGAGATCTTCGATATCTTTTTTTACTACATGGCGTGAAAAATAGAGATCTCGATACTTACTGTCATATTTTTCTTTCAATAAGATACAGAAGTAATTAATACGCTTTTGACTCCACCTAATGGTCTTTAGAAGCTCTAAAAAGCTATCTTCTACATTATCTCTATTTAAATTCACCCGATGATCGATACCATGACATATATAGTAGGGATATTTCTTATATTGGCCTTTACTCCAGGCAGAAGTCATATTTGAGCTACAGGTCGGACATTTGAGAATCTTTCTTAAAGCAAAGTCATCCCTTAGTCTTGCATAACTACTATATTTTTTGCCAAGAAGAATATTTCGGACCTCGCAAAAGACGTGTTCAGGAACCATCGGCTCTATTCTTCTGGTAGGGGAGGTACCATATTTTCGTGAATGAGGATATCCAATATAAGCAGTATTAATAAACATATCTTTGACGCTCCTGAAGTCAAACTGCTTAAGGCTGTACTTATTGAGTTCTTTGGTTGCCTGGAATAGAGTAAGTCTTTCTTTATATATTCTATAAAACATCTTCTGAAGGATCGGATACCACGTTTCATCTGGTGCTGAATCTGCCCTCCCATCAATCACTACAGACTTAAAACCTAAAGGTGACTTAGTCATAAAGTAACCTTGCTCCCATCTTTTCCTTAACCCATTCTTAGAAGCTCTAGCTTTGTTTTCGTTGTCATATTGGTTGATTGCTGAAAGTACAATTGAAATAAGATTCGCTTCGGGAGTATTAAGACCTAAGTTTTCTTCCGTACAACTAATAAGAGTGGTTCCGTATTTCGAAAAGTCCTGTTTTACCAGAAGAAAATCCATTACATTACGAGAAAACCTTGAGGAATGATAAACAATAACAGCATCTACTTTATTATTTTTAATATAGGAAAGCATTTCTAGGAATTGCGGTCTGTTTGTGGTTTTTGCTGATTCACCCTCATCTCTGTAAGTTTTGACAATAGTATATCCTTCTTTTTGTGCTTTTTCTGTGCAAAGCTTTTCCTGATTTTCAAGAGAGAAGTTTTTAATCTGTTCTTCCGAACTTACCCTTAAATAAAGACAACAATTTTTCTTCACTAGATCCATATTAGTTTTGTTTCTCATACTTTGTCAACAGATCTTCTGACACTGTCATTATTACATCCAAAAGAGCATCACAGAGCATAAAATCTCTGTCTATCATTTCTTGTATTTCTTGATCTGAAAGACTTTGAATTTCCTCTCCTATTATTTCTCTTGCTTTTTGTATAGTCATTTTTCTAAAAAGGCTTTTAATGCCAAATTAAAATCTTTTTTATTTGTATAAGTTCCAGTGTTGAATGAATTAACTTTTGTTCCCCATACCTCAGTTATAGTGCCATAAGACACTCTTAAGTACACCTTAAACGCCGTATATTGCCATTTGACTAGCTTCGTTCTACGTAGGAAACGAATGATAGACTTGGTTTCGACTCTTTCTACCTTTTGAGGATAAAATATCTTTAAAGTGTAATTTCTTGATTGTTGTGTGCAATT
>JACPZE010000004.1 GCA_016195685.1 Candidatus Gottesmanbacteria bacterium | reverse complement strand
CCGGTCACTTTTCCTCTCGATGCAACAGTTCCAGTCAAATCCTTAGTTTTTTCTTCTATACTTAGTATTTTGAAGTTGGTTAAAGCCTTTTTGATATTATCGCCAGAGAGACAAACAAATTTGCCATTCTTATCAAGATACGATACGAAACCTTTATTCCGGTCTGAAATAATTTTTTTTGATATTTTCAGTTTCCCAGATAGAAAAGAGATAATTTCTCTCTGGCGTCTTTAATATAGACGAATCTTTTTGCCATGAGAAGATAATCCAGATCTTCTTTTTTTATCCCTAATTCTTTCGCCAATTTCTTGAAAGGAATGGTTTCACCCATTTGGGTGTTGGTAAATGTTTTAATATGTTTTTTAAACTCTTCCTTTGTCCAAGGTTTGTTATGGATGTCAAGACAGGAGAGCCACATAAATCTTTTATATAAATTGTCTAATTGATGCGTGGACAATTTTCCATTGTGTTTGGCAACTTCAGATTGAAGCTGTAAAATAGCGGCTAGTTTTTCCGGTTTAAATAAAGAGTTGTATATATTTTGCGAATCTTTTTCTTTGTGGTTTATTTTTATATAATTGTCCAAAATTATCTTGGCCTTTTCAGAAATATAGTTATTTAAAATAAATGACGTCCAGGCAAATACAGAATATTTAAATAACTTTTCTTGGTAATCTAAATAAAGTTTTTTTAGCTTGTTTTTCTCTAAATCGCGTAAATTTAATTTTGATATCTTCTTTGAAGTTTTTAGATAATCTTGTCCATCATGGATAAACTGTTTTTCGTAATTTTTAAGTTTCTTTGTATGAGAGGTGTAATTATCGTTGAGAGATTCGACTAATTTTATCCATGAGGAATTATCAATGTAGAATGCGGTATTGTTGTCTTCCGGAATGATTATCTGATCAACAGAAGGAAGTGGAATATGATATTTAGCCTTCGGTGACAGGCAAAGAATGGCCATCTCTGAATATTGGACTCCGTATTCCCGGGAATAGATTTTCTTCCATGAGATCTTGGATAGATTTTTTTGAAATATTGGTGTTGGTATATTATTCATGTTCGAAATACTTTATCGGTAGGCATTCCAAGTTCCCGGCGCACTTTTTGAATTCTTTTTACATATTCCTTGAAAACAGGGGTTGGTTTATTTATTCGATAATCTCCTTCTGCACCTTTGTACAAAGAACAATCAAAAACATCGGCATCTTTGACGAGTTCAATATAAGGATCATCGGTATAGATATCTTTTTCGCTATGATGGGCGATAGCAGAAGTGATTGTGGCGATTTCATACTTAGTAAAACCCCCAATTTCTATAAGCAGCTTTTCTGCTATAGGAGCACCGAGCTTTGCGTGATTTTTATAAGTTCCGTGAATAATAACATAGATATCATGCAGTACTGATGCAATTTCTGAAAGTTCAATATCGAGCTTTCTTTTTTCTGATAAAATGCGGGCAATTTGAAGACATCCGGAAGAATGTTTAAGTTCCCAAACTACGGAGCTTTCCCTTTGAGAGTCGGGAATTTTGGATGTAATTATCAGTTCGATAATTCTTCGCTCGACTTTTTCGGACCTACTTAAGTTATCACCTTTATAATGATGATGAGGTATAAATTTTGTCACTTTCCGCAATATTATAATACATTTCGCTATTTTATATAAAAGTTATACACTTAAATTAACCGTCTAATATTTTTTCAGATGAATAATAATTTTCATTTTCAGCAAAATGTTTCTTTAGCTCCATTTTCTACATTTCATATCGGTGGAACGGCAAGACAGTTCATTTCTGTTCAAAATCCAGATGAGTTGCTAGAGATCATACAATGGGCAAATGAGAATAAAATAGAATATAAGGTTTTTGCCGGAGGCAGTAACGTAGTTTTTCCGGATAAAGGGTTAGATTGTTTAGTTATTCAAATACTAGGCGGCTATATTAAACGACAAGAAAATAAATTCATAGTTGATGCGGGAATGTTACTCATGGATGTTGTTAGTGAGTCAATTGACTACGGGCTAGCGGGACTTGAAAACTTATCAGGGATTCCGGGAACAATTGGCGGAGCAGTAGTCGGCAATGCCGGTGCGTATGGGCATTCCATTTCTGAAGTGGTTGAGAAAGTGGAAATTTGGGATGGGAAAGAGAAAAGATTGTTAACGAATAGTGAATGCAATTTCTCATATCGGGAAAGTATTTTTAAGGAAAAACCATTCTTGGTACTTAAGGTTACTTGCAAATTAGAGAAGGTAGATAGCAATAGGTTAAAAACAATATCAGCAGATATTATCCGAATGCGGGAGAAAAAATATCGACCTGGTATAAAATGTCCCGGCAGTTTTTTCAAAAATATTTTAACCAGCGAGATTGATAAGGACGCATTAGGAAGAATTGATACGAATAAAATAGTCTTTGGTAAGATGCCGGCTGGATTTTTGCTTGAAGAAGTCGGTGCAAAAGGCATGCAAGTCGGTGGGATAAAAATAGCGGATTTTCATGGCAATCTTTTTATAAATACAGGAGGAGGGACCGCAGCGGATGTAAAAAAATTAGCTGGAATTTTAAAACAAAAAGTGAAAGAAAAATTCGGGATAGTATTAGAGGAAGAAATAAGATATTTTTAAAATATGCGAACATTTATTCAACGGGTCACATCTGGAAAAGTTACTGTTAATAATAAAATAATAGGTTCCATTGGAAGGGGATATGTAATTTTATTGGCAGTAAAAGAAGGGGATAGTGAGAAGGAAGTGGACTTGCTGGCGGAGAAAATAGTAAACCTGCGTGTGATGAGTGATGAGAATGATAAGATGAATAAATCTATTTTGGATGTTTCTGGAGAAGTATTAGTAGTTTCCCAATTTACTCTTTATGCTGATACCAATTCTGGCAGACGTCCCTCATTTCTAACTGCCGCAAAACCCGATATAGCCAAGAACCTTTATGAGTATTTTATTGACAAATTAAAGGCAATGGGTGTAAAAAGTGTCCAGACAGGAGAGTTTGGAGTGTATATGTATGTAGAACTAGTAAATGATGGGCCTGTGACGATAATGCTGGATACAGACGATTTTACAAAATAAAATGAGTGTTATAATATCAATATGACAAAAAGATACATCTGTTTTATTTGTTATAGATTCCATCCGGAAATGCGAGGCGTATCCGAAAAAGAGTTTCTCGTTGGTGATAATGTCTGCAAAAATAAAAAATGCACCAGGCGCGGCGATCCTTTAGAAGAGGGTTGGTTATGCGAGGTTTGTGATAAGATTTCCCCCCAAAATATTCCTCACCCACATACTTTAACCTAATAAATCTGTACAGAAATTTGACATTTTTTTGTACATATAGTAAACTACTTCATATGGAAATATCTTTACAAAAAATTATCCCTTTTACCCAGGCCCGAAACATGCTAAGCGATCTTGTTGATCGAGTCCGGAAAGAACAGTTCTTCATAATTAGCAAGCAAAACAGACAAAAAGCAGTACTTGTGGATATAGACTATTTTCAAAACCTGCAAAAGGAATTAGAACAAGAAAGACTAGCCCAAATTGAGGACACTCTGCGGAGTAAATTCCAACAATATACCAAGAAAATAAAAAGAGGTAAAACACTCACCGAAGAGGAAGCATACCAAATACTAAGCGGTAAAAAGCTGACATGGTAAAAGTAGTCCTAGATACAAATATCTGGATTTCTGCAATATTTTTTGGAGGTGAACTTGCCGTTATACTTGAGGGATGGAAAAAAGAGCAGTTCCTGACAGTCATTTCCCAAGAAACTTTCCTGGAACTTGAAAATAAACTCATGTATTGGGGCAAAAAACTCGGAAGTGAAAAAGAAGCGGCGGGATATGTTCTTTCTATAAATAGACACGCACTTTTTTTCTATCCGCAGAGAAAATTAAAAATCTGCCGTGATCCTAAAGATAACAAATTCCTTGAGATCGCATATGAAGCCGGCGCTAAATATCTGATTTCCGGCGATAAAGATCTTTTGGAACTAAATTCTATAAGAAGAATCAAAATCATTTCTCCGAGTGTATTTATCGAAAGATTAAAAAGATAACCAACTATCACGCTTTACTTTTCTTCTTTCTTTCTCTAAAGTTATAATTAATGGATAATACACCGGTGGTACAGACTGCCAATACTCTAATTGAAAAGACTCCTTCATCATCTTTGAATTATCTTAAGTTTATAATTGGAGGATTAACAACATTCGTAGTATTCATAAGCGGGGGATTATTTTTGGGAAAAGTTATCTATTCTCCGAAAAACAAATCTAGTCAAACAGAAATTACCACTTCTTTCACTCCAGTTATTTCACCGTCAACATTGCCAACAGAATCAACCGTTCCTACTTTATCACCAACAATAATGCTTATTTCTGATCCAACTATTAATTGGCAAACATACACCTATGGGAAAATTTCCTTTAAATATCCTCAATCATTCCAGAAGAAACCTCAAGCTATTGGAATCTCTAAATCGCTCGATACTTTTACAAGTGAGGATAGTATCTACAAACTAAGTTTTGTTTCAAGTGCAAATTTTAGTGAACAAACCGGAAAACCTATTTATCCTAGCTTGGAAGATATCATCAAAGCAAATTCAGGTCATGAAGTACAACGGATAATGCTAGATAACCATCCCGCCATAAAAGTTCTTCCTTATACTATAAGTATAGGAACTGCAAATGAAACGGTCAACAGCTCTGTTTACACAATGGGTATAGAAATCATTTCAATAGAAATAAAATCAACTGATCAGGCAAAAGTGAAGGCAGGAAACGAAATCTTCGACCAAATCCTCTCCACGTTCAAATTCTTAAACTAATAATTCTAATATACATCTATCTCTTGACATATATACATCTGTTTGCTATTATCAGCCTATGAAACGATTACAGGTTTATCTGCCGGAAGAACTATTAAATGACCTTCGGCTTTATGCCCAAAGTCGTGGTATTCCCCTGGCGGAAGCACTTCGAGAGGCTGGGAGAGAATTCTCTAGCAAGTTGGAAATTCGCAAGAAAATAAAACAAGCAAAAACTGATAAAAAAAAGATGCAGAATAACCCTTTCTTATCCATGATCGGCATGCTGGGAAAAGGTCCGACCGATGCAAGTTCTACAGTTGATGATATCTACGATGACCCATAAAAGGTTTTTATTTGTCGACAGTTCTGCTTGGATAAGCTCGGTGATTACCACCGATACTAATCATCAAAAAGCTGCAGCTATTTTTTCCTCTTTTGATATCAAAACCAGACTTTATATCTCTTTTCTTATTATTAGTGAAACTATTACAAAAATAAGAAAACTTTTGGGTCAATCCAAAGCGTATGACCTATATAATCAATTTTCAGATCTGGAGAAAGGAAAGTCTCTTATTATTTTACCAGTAGATAGAAATGTTATAGAAAAGGCAATGCTGCTTATGCAAAAATACCCCACTCCGAATTCTTTCTCACTCACTGATGCTACAAATATAATTTTGATGCAGCAATATAAGATACCAACACTCTTCTCTTTTGACAAAGATTTCAAAAAACTGAAAATCCCATCTTTTCACACACTCCCTTAATAATCTCTTATCTGCTTTCCTTTTCCTTATCTTAACGGTATCATAGATATTATGGATCCTGACCAACTTACACCAAATATACCAGTAAAACCGCCTCTACAACCATTTACTTCTCCACCTCCGAGATCAACTCCTAAATCTATATTTATCCTAGGAGGATTATTAATCTTAATTGCTGGATTATTCGGTGGATATTATCTGACTAAATCATCTACATCCGAAAAACCAAAATCTCAACTAACAGGAAAAGCATGTACACAGGAAGCTAAACTTTGCCCAGACGGTTCCTCTGTCAGCCGCACCGGCATCAACTGCGAGTTCGCCCCGTGCCCTCAAATTACAATTACTTCATCTCCAACTCCAGATCTGATGGCGAATTGGAAAACATACTCCAATTCAAAATTAAATTTTTCTGCAAAATATCCGCCAAAGTGGTTTATTACAGAATATCAAGCCGGAATAGGAATCGGTCAAAATTCCCTTGGTTCCATAGCATTATATGATAGTCTAGCGACCCAAATGAAATCATCGGACAAAGCGATTTTTATAAGTGTTGCAAAAATTAATAAAAATTGGTCTCTAGATCAATGGGCAAAAGAAACAAAAGAGACACTTGGATTGACAACAAAGATAAGGGATGAGTATATTGATAGTATTCCGGCATTAAGAGTATCTGGGGAGTTTGATTTTCCTAAAGGAAATAGTAAAGTTATATATGTTTTTACAAAGAAAAATGAAATGGGTTGGATCATCTACACTATACCTAAATCTGGTTCTCCTATACCAGAGTTCGACCAAATCCTCTCTACTTTTAAATTCTTAGACCAAAACCAAAATGATCTCAATTCATACACAGCTTGTGGTTGTGGATGTTGTGGTGGAACTATTCCTCAAGAAGTATGTCTATACAAATCAAAGGGTGATAGCCTTGAGAAGGTTAAACAAAACGATTTCAAAGCAAAAACTTCTTCGCAATGCATGTTAGTCGGGTGCTCAATGGGAATAACTTATAGATATTGCGACTAGTATGAAAAAAAATTCTGGAAGTATTCTGTTGATATTTTTAGTGGCAGCTGCAATCGCCGCGGTAATCACAATTAGCCTTTGGCAGTGGCAGAAATCAAAGCCAGAAACACAAAATTTTGGGCCAAATTATACAAAGCAAATTCCAGATACGAAACCAAAGAAACAAACTCCTTCAACCGAAGAAATGGCAAATTGGAAAATATATACAACTAAAAAGTTTAAATTTAAATATCCGAAAGATTGGCAAGTCGGACTTTTTGAACATTTTCCTGATATGTATACGCTACAGCCATCAAAAGACTATGTTCCAGAATCGCAGAATAATAGTATTGTTATCTCAATTTCAGGACACTGCCTAAATACTCAATGTCTTACCATTTTTAATCTCGAAGAAATGGTGAATCAAATAAATGCAAAGATCGTAAATCAAACTATCGTCGATGGGATGAAAACATACAAAGTGTCATTGACTGGTGGAAAAACAGCTTATGTATTTATTAGTGGACAGGATTTTTTTGAAATAAGTACCAATAAATACCCAACTGAGTTAGACGAAATACTCTCCACTTTTGAATTCTTAAATCAGAAATCGGAAAATTTGGTATCGCAGGAATGCGGAGTTTGTGGACAGCAGGGAATTCATAACGTAAATGGTACAGTCTGTGCGCCAGGACTTATCTGCAAGAAGGGTTTAACTACATCACTAAGCTATTGTGTAAAGCAAGATGCCTCAACGGAAAACTGCGAAAAAAGTCAATAAAATTAGTTCTACGCTTTACGCTTTACAATTTACGCTTTATAATATTATTTAATGCCTAAGGATTATTTCGAAAAACTTTCAGATCATAAGTCTCCTCCTACTTATAAATTCTTCAACGGTGAAAAATGGGTGAATTCCGTAAGTGATAAAACGATAGATGTTATTTCTCCTCTGGATGACCACGTGGTTGGTAAAATTCAATCAGTTACCCATGCAGAGATAGATCAGGCCGTCAGTCTGGCCAAAGTTGCACAAAAAGAATGGATGAAAGTGCCGATGATCAAGCGAACGCAGATTCTTCATTTGGCTGCCGATTGGATCAGGGAACACGAGCATTATCTAACGACACTTCTTATCAAAGAAATCGGGAAAACTCACACTGAGGCCAAAGATGAAATTCTTCGCTCTGCCGACATGACAGATTATTTTGCCCATGAAGGACTTCATCTAACAGGTGAGGAATTATCCGGAGAAGCTTTTCCCGGATATGATCAGACCAAGATAGCCATTGTAGAAAGAGTGCCTTTGGGAGTCGTACTTGCGATTGCACCATTTAATTATCCTGTGAATTTATCTGTTTCCAAGATAGCGCCGGCGCTCATTACCGGAAACGCAGTTGTTTTTAAGCCGCCCACACAAGGAGCAATCTGTTCTCTTCTGCTGACTGAGATATTTAGAATCGCGGGAGTGCCGGATGGGGTTATTGTGACTATCACTGGCAGTGGGAATGATGTAGGAGATTATTTGACTACTCATCCTGGTATCGATATGGTGACTTTCACCGGTTCTTCTCAAGTAGGGAAAAGTATCGCAGAGAAAATCGGTATGATTCCAATACTTTTTGAATGCGGAGGGAATAACCCGGCGCTGGTTTTGCCGGATGCGGATTTTGACAATACCGCCATGGAGATAGTCAAAGGAGCATTTTCATATTCCGGACAGCGGTGTACGGCAGTCAAATATGTGTTAGGACTTACCCCGACGATTGAAAAGTTACTGCCACTTGTAGTGAAAAAAACAAAAGAGATGATAAAAATGGGAGATCCCAGGGTAGGGGAGAATAACTTGGGTCCGGTAATTTCAGACGGTGCAGCCAATGAAATAGAAAAAAGGATAATACTTGCCAAAGCGGCTGGGGCCAAAATTGTTCTGGGTGGCAAAAAAGATGGGAGATTTATCGAACCGACGATATTAGATCACGTGACTTTGGCGATGGATATTATCCATACAGAGACTTTCGGCCCGGTTGTGGGATTTATTCGCGTCAAATCTATCGATGACGCAATTGAACTTATAAATCAGTCTTCTTATGGACTACAGGCTTCTATATTTACCAAAGATGAAGGTGCTGGTATAAAATTAGGGCAGTTAATCGATGTAGGAACAGTTCAGATAAACAGTAAACCCCAAAGAGGTCCTGATAATTTTCCGTTTTTGGGCATAAAAGGTAGCGGAACCGGGGTGCAGGGTATAAGGTATACGCTGGAAGCAATGACCCGGTTTAAACCGATTGTGCTGAATAAACCCCAGTAATAATTACTTGGCGAAAAGATAAAATCCTACAGTTGCTACTATCGCCAGAATTCCTCCAAAATAAAAAGATGCTGCAGGAGAAAAAGTTTGCCAGAGAAATCCGGCAATTAGCGAGGCAGGAAGTAACGTCCCACCAATTACCAGATTGTATAGCCCAAACGCAGTACCCTTTTTGTGTGAGGGAACAATATCTGCTACATATGCTTTTGCTACACCCTCAGTTAGACCGCAATAAACTCCATAAAAAAGAAAAAGGGCGATAATTTCTGAAATCTGATTTGATCTGGCAAAACCGAAATAAACTAATGAATATATCAATATTCCCGCAACAAGGGTCTTTTTCCGGCCTATTTTGTCAGATAATACTCCAGCAGGAATATTTATGAGTGATGCGGTCAAACTAAATAATGCCAGAAGAAAAAAGATTGAAGAGATATTCAAACCCACTTTTTGAGCTTTCAAGATCAAAAAGGCATCAGAAGAGTTGCCCAAAGTAAAGAGAAACATGATGAAAAGAAAGATATAGAATTTCCTGCCAATATTTTCAGATAGATTTAGTTTTGTCTTTTTCAAACTCCCTTCAACATCTGAAACAAAAAATAATATCAAAAATATAGAAATAAAAGCTGGAATGACAGCCAGAAGTACAATAGATTGGAAAATATCTCTGTTTAAAGAAATGATTCCTTTTCCGGCAAAGATGGTGATAACTGCCGCAAGCGTAAGTCCGACTACCGCACCCCCGTTATCCATGGCGCGTGATAATCCAAAAGCTTTTCCCTGTGTCTTTTCACCAGCCGATGCAGAAAGAAGTGCATCGCGGGGTGCAACTTGGATACCTTTTCCAGTCCTATCAAAGAATCTTACCAGCAGAACTAACCACCAAGACGTGGCAAAAAATAAAAGTACAAGCACTGAGCGGAATATCTGACCGGTTAAAACTAAGGGTTTTCTTTTTTGTAGCTTATCAGAGAGAAATCCTGATATTGGTTGGAAAAGTGTGGGAGTAGATTCTCCAATGCCTTCAACAAGACCCACAATTGAGGTTTTTACGCCTAAGGCATTGGTCAAAAAAAGAGGAATA
The DNA here is from genome assembly GCA_016195685.1 of Candidatus Gottesmanbacteria bacterium. GTDB lineage: Bacteria > Patescibacteriota > Microgenomatia > 2-02-FULL-39-11 > 2-02-FULL-39-11 > JACPZE01. The sequence goes on along the minus strand of JACPZE010000004.1, from coordinate 13,527 downwards.
GCATATTTTATTGTCTGTCCGCCGATGTCATTTAAAAACGAGACAAAAGAAAGGATAAAAACATTTTGTGGAAAACCAAAAATAGTTTTTTGCTTCATTTCTTTGAGTGAAATCCTATTGTGTTTAGTGCTATTTCAAGAGTTTCTGTAGGACCGTTTTTGTAAGTGTCGATAATTAAATCATATAGTTTCGGATCCCAGAAATCCCTTGTGTGATAGAGTTTTTCCCATTTTTTGAGATTTTCCTCTTCACGGGTTCTCATGTGTTTGATGGCTTCATCAATCGTCATATTATCTCTATTTACTAATCGATCAACCCGAACTGCGTCGTTGGAGCATGTCACAAATATTTTAAAAACACCAGGTATTTCACGAGCGTCAAATCCGGACAGCCATGATTCGATAATTAGATGATTTTCCTGCCTTAGTTTTTCTATGATGAATTTATCAAGATCCAGATGATATGTATCTTCCGATAGATCAGTTTTTTCCAGAGGTATATTATTTTTCTTTGCATAATCTCTATACATCTCGCCGGGATTTATAAGCTTCCAGCCTAATTTATCTGCTAGTAACCTAGAAAGCGTAGTTGCTCCATTCGCAGCTCTCCCTGAAACCGTAATATTTCGCCACTTCGGGGAAACTGATTGCATAGAGTAATATTAATGGATATTTCAGTTATACTCAAGGTGATTAATTAGGGCACTGATATATTGTAGGGAAAGGAAGAGATTTTCCTTGAATATAAAAACTAAACTCTAATAGGAAAAGTAACAAAATAAATATAATTAATGTGATATTCAACAATTTATTTAATTTCCGAATTCTAAATACGATAAATATAGATTTGATAATTAGGAAAAATACTATAACTCCAACGAGTATGAAGAAGATAGAAATAGCAGTTTCTGCTTGATTGCGCGCGATTATACAGTTAGGATCAGCACCAAACGAAATTTGGGGAATTATTAATTTTTGAGCTAATAACTGCATTTTAAATAATATTAGAATTTTTTAGAGTAGAGTGCAACTTAAAATGCATTTTGTGACGATTATAAATCTTTCTTATTTGAACTTTTATACTAGATATGATGTGATGGAAGAAAGGAATGTAATATGGTGACTCAAGAACTTCTGGATTACATCAGACAAGAACGTGCAATAGGGATAACTCCCGAAGAGATAAAAAAGAATTTACTCTCCAGTGGGTGGGGTGAGGAGGATATTAATCAAGCATTGTCGAGCGTTTCTGCTCCTGAAACTAAAAAAGAAGAATTAAAATTCACCTCTTTTTTCCAAAGTATTTTAAATGAATTTAATACTCTTTTTCATGACTCCTACAAGCAGTTTAAATTTGGAGCAAAAATATATCTTAAAATACAAGCGATAAATCTGATAATTGTTCTTGGGATCATTTTATTCTCCTTATTTGGTGTTTTATTTGCTTCGTTTCATACTCAACCCGTTGTAACATTAATTATCACTGAATTCTCCCGGTTGGTAATCGGATGTTTAACCGGTATTCCTCAATTGGCCCTTCTGTATGCTGTGAATGACGGATCCGATCTAAAAACTCTTAAAGAATATCTAACTAAGGCAAAGAAAAATTTCTTACGGTATTTAGGAATTTTTATCTGTACAGGTTTACTTACTGGATTCGGGGCACTAATATTTTTGATTATTAGTATAGTGGCAAATATTCTGATGAGGATCTCCACACTTTTTGGATTCCTTAATATTATTGGTGTTATTTGCGGATTTATAGTAGCGATTGCTTATTTCTCCCGGTACTTTCTCTCTGTTTACGTCTATGCCAATGAAAATACCGGTATCATAGAATCGCTGAGAAAAAGTGAGTATATTATGCAAGATCATACCCTACGGTTTATTGCGCATTTAATATTAGTTTCCCTCTCATTAGTAGTTATTACGATTGTTCCTATAATTGGGCCTATTTTTGCTTTCTTTGTTGGCGGTCCGTTTGTAGTCATCTATATGAACAGACTGTATAAGAATTTTAAACTCCTGGCCGGGGATATAAAATAAATATTTTGGTAAAATTTCTAATTAAATAAATATGATAATGGAAACAGTTCCCTTGACATTACATCGAGATCCACCTCAATCGTTGTCAGTTGTAAGAGAGCCATCGGAATGGCAATCGCATCATGAAAGTGCCCAAGCTGTAATTCAACATGCAATGGATCATTTACCAGTTCTCAAAAGAGCATTAGTAGTCGGAGTAGGCACAGGAAGAGATTTACCAATAAATATTACCGGTTTTGAGCAAATATACCTTCACGATAGTGAACGAGCAAATATTCGCGCAGTCAGAAATCTACTTACATCTTGGGGAGGTAGAGGAGTACTAAACGATGTCTTGGGAGGTATGACCGGTATTTCGTATCAATTAAGAGATTATTTAGCGGCAATACATGAGCAATTGACTCCAGCAGCTTTGGCATCAGACTTAAGAAGTCTGATTGAGACCCCAAGGAGAGTAAAATTACTGACACAGTATCCTGCTAATTTAACTGTTTCCTCCATGGTGATTCCGCGTGTTTTAGATGAACCATTATTACAATTTCGCAGTCAGTTGGAAACAAAGCTGGGTAAAGAAAAGTTCGGCGAATTAGCAGAAACTTTTGATAGAATGATAGGGGAATTGAAAACTCAATTGTTTTTTGAATATTTATTGATGCTTAGCCGGCAAACCGATCCGTTGGATGGCGTAATGGCTTTAAATGTCCCCATGTCAGTAAGAGAAAATGGTATAACTAGACCAGTTTTACCAGCTGGGGCGGATAGATATTTAGGTATATTATCTGCCCGTTCCAGAAAAATACTTGCAGGCGAAACTGACTTTGAATGGACTTGGAATTATGACCCTCTTCAACAATATAGAGTGAAAGGATATATTTTGAAGGCTGATCAAATTGGTGAGGAAGATAGAAGATTATTATCTCAATGAAATATTACTATCGCTGAGTAATCATCAGCAAGTCCTTGTGATAATTCATAAAAACGCTGTTGATCTATTTTGCCATCGGCAAGTTGTTGTTCATAATTTTGTCGGTTGGCAGTAAAAATTTGTTTCATTCTTTCTATAGCAGAATTAACCAAATTAGATTCCGCCTCTTGAGGGGATTTGGCATTTTTGACGATATTAAATATTTCCTCCTCAGATAAAATTTTGGATATTCCATCAGAACTAATAATAGTTCGGTATCCGGGATTTGGAGTATATACCGTAAATCTTCCTTGTCTGACTTGTCCTGAGCCAATCTGATTTGGTTTATTCGCATACTCTGCCTGGTATTGGCTTCCAAGTTGTACCTCAAACGCATCGGGAGCAAGATATTCACCGCGAATTAATGTAGTATTGTCCTCGGCATAAATTGCATCAATATGGGCTATTTTTGAGGACATGACCACTCTAGCCTCGGTATCGCCGATTGTATAGAGGATGAGTTTTCCTTTGGGCGTGACTGTACCGACAATTACTGTGGTTGCAGCTTTTTCATATGATTCCTTGATTGATAAATCCAAAGATCTTGTGGCGGATTCCATATAGGAGAAAACTTGCTCATAATCTTCACCATATGTTTCTATGGCTTCTTTCAATTTTTGTGTCAAATCATTAGATGCGTCTCTTGCGGCATTGGTTGAATACTTGCTTCCGCTAGATACGCCATCTGCGATGGCAAAATAAGCATTTCCTTGGGCATCATAAAGTATAACCAATCGATCCTGTACATAACCGCCATGGCTTTCCATAGGAGTAGTATTGACAAATCCTCTGCCTATAACAGCTTTTCGTGGCTGATTTGGCCTAGGTTGTTGCGGGTTTGATGATTTGGGTGGTTGTTGTGGTTCTGGCTGTTCATAGGAGGGAGGTGTATAAGTTTGCCTGTTAAAATTTGCAGGAACGTTTTGCTCGTATTTCAGTTCTTGTTGCGTTAAGGGTTTTATCGCTAATCTGTCAAATTGACGTGAATCCAGATTCAGACGTCGATAAAGATTCCACTGTTTTGTCATATCTACTGTGCCAAAAATTTTTGCCGCCTCCTCTTCCCCGTATCTTATTCTGGTCGCATTCATCAAAGCTGAAACTTGCGCTTGTGTGTCGATGAGAAACATATTTTGCAAAGAACCTGCCCAGTATTTATTGAAAATAAGATTTGATCTTAATCCTTGGTATTGTGTAACAGATGCTGTAGTTGGGCCTGTCCTGGCTACAGCCAAGTAATCAACTGAGCCATTTAGTAGACCTTCCGCAAACATGCGATTAATGATCACTTGGAATGCTTCCTGGGCGGTAACTGCGTTAGGGTTTTCTACATGCGCATTTAATACTAGGCTTTCGACTATCATTGCACCCTCTTTGGTTTTTTCGCCGGTATCTATCCACACTGCCGCTGCTTTTTCACCATACTGTGAATAAAGACCGGGAGAATACATGACCTTTAACTTTATATTCGGGTGTTCCAGAGATACTTTAAGTACCGTGTTATAATCTTTTGCCAAAAATGCATTGACTGCTCTAGAGTACCAAGGAGCTATTTGTGGCCGGAAGAATGGACTTCTCATCAACATTCTCCCTAAGTACGACTCGGTTTCCAGCGTTCTGCCGGTTAACATGGTATAGATATATCCTAGATTTAAAGCGCCTGTTTGATCAGCCAGAATATTTTGTACAGTGGCTGAGTTTTTGATGGATCGTGCGTAAAGGGGGAAATTCTCAAAACCGCTTATACCAGTTGCCAGATAATTTGATCCATACGCAAATAGATTGGCGCAGGCGACATCATTATTCGGATTATCCGCACATTCTTTCGCTACGGCCACCGTTGTAGCAGCGCCTGCAAATTCCAATACAGGCCAGGCAGCCGCCGGGATCATATTTGTTCCATATACATATGCATAAGGAAGTGATTCTGTCAAGGCTGTTCCAGCACCACCCACTACCAACGGAAAAGCGGCTTCACCCCCGAAAACCATTGTTGGCACTGCCAGCATAGTTGCGGCGGTGGCGAATATACGCGGAGAGATATATTTATTCCTGACTGCGGCTGTCAAATCCTCAGCTGTGACGAATACCTGGCAATTTTTCACTTCCGGATTACATATAGCATCGAAATAAGCTTTATAGTCTTTGGGATCGATATATGAAAATCCGCTGTTTATGTCTCTCCTTAAAGGTATATTTTTGGGCATAGGTGAGATGCACCGAAACTCTTTTTTATGTAGAGGCTGCTGGCAATATTCTGAGTTGGCGAATGTAACTTTACATTGCATATCCTGCTCGTGAGTCCGACAATATTCTTTTTCAACGCACTTAAAAGACTTCGGGCTTAAACGGCAATAATCATCTTCAGAAATATCCGGCGAATTCTTATCCATAATAATTACATATGGATAATCACCCGGTAAATTAGATAAATAATACTTCATAGTTATACTTGGAATAGGAATAGGTGTTGGAGTATCAGGTTCTGATTCGTTTTGTAGAGGACTAAGTTCAGATGTAGTTTCCTGGGTAGGAATATTATAATTGGTGGGTTTGTAAACAAATATTATTTTGTCTTCCAGATCATTTTGAAATTCTTCTTCTGTTTTTACCTGAGCGGGAGGGGAGTCTTCGGGTAATCCCGATTCCTGCTTACAGGTCAAATCCCCATTTTGCGAATCCACATTGCAGGAAGTGGAAGGTTCATTTAAATCCATCTCAACCGGAGCCAAGGCCAACCCGTTCTCAAAATTTCTGGCAGGATTCCAAAGAACCTCTTCGCTGGCTGATTTGGATATTATCGATTGGCTGGAGCGGGATATTTTCAGAAAATTAAATACAGCCATGAATCCCATGACTATTAAAAGAGCAGCGGTCAAGAAAATTATTCTTGAGTTATTGATGCGGATTTTCTCTTCCCGGATTTTGCCCATTAATTTATTGTTATTCTTTACTATATATTTGTCAATCAAATGTCGGAAACGGAGTATAAGTTGGAGTAATAGTTGACTCTGTTTGATCTTGATTATTTGTCGTATCAGTTGAGATTTCAGATGGAATAGGTATGGCATCTGTCCCTATAGGTGGAAGCTTTTCCTCGTACTCATTTGGGTTATATTCCTCAACTGTAAGGTTATCAAGTTCATCTGAAGTCTTTTTGATATCCTCTATACTGACATAATGTTTATCATTTAGTTCGTTTAAAATACTTCCTGCCAAAACTAGAGACTTTAAAGCATATTCATCCTCGATAGGGAATTCATTTAGGTTATTTTCACTCATTATCCTGTCTATTTCGCTTACCAGAGAATATGAAGACTTATTTATGGTAGTTGCATCTGCTTGTTCTTTATACTCAAAAGAGAGATTTGATATGATATTTGCTTCATAATTGGGATCAGAATAGTCCGGTTCTTCAGATGCGGCATGAGCTTTAAACAGATTCAATACTTTGTCTAAAGATAAGTTGTTTTCATGATGTGATTGGGAAACTGGTTTAAGGTTTCCAATAATCCATTGAAATAATTTATTTGGTGTCCAACTGTAAGCATTTAAAAAATACTTGAAATCACCGGTTCTGATTGCATTTATTAACACTTCAACATATTTTCCACCTCCGAGGAGCTGGTTAACCGCTTCTATTTGTTGTTTATAGATAGTTTGGTAGGGAGTGTTTTCAATTGAAAATCCTATTATTTTCATAAAATATTCTGTCAAATAGTCCGTAAGTCCTTCATCAAATGCACGGAGGTTCCAAAAGTATTTCTTACTATTCGACTGCCCGGCAAAATTCTCAATATATTTTCTTATTCCTTTAATTTGCAGTATAAAGTGTATATCCTCGTGAATAATATCTCTAACTATTATCCCAGCTCCTTTGGGAATAGTTTTAATATCGAGTACCATAATCCCAAGGTTTTTTAAAAATACTGCATCTCCCGATCTATTTCCTAAAATTCTCCTTATATCATCTATGAAATAAATCTGAGCACCAGTATTTTTTACACCCAGACGTTCATATACCGAAGGCCTAACTATGCTCAGCGCATCATCTACTTCTATCATCATTTGAGGGGATAAAACATCCATAGGCTTCCATAACTGAACGCGTTCTCCTTTAGTGTTTCTAATAATCAGTGAGGGCTTTACCTTTCTTAAATATGCCTGCATTTGGGCTGCCAAATCCACTGCGTTATTGGAAGAGTGAGTAGAAATTGTCCTTAATGCATTGATTCCTTCCCGATCAAAAAAGAACTGTTTACCGGTTTTGATAATTCCCAGGAATTTTGGAAGAAGTTCTTTACTACCCGATGTGAGGGTTTTTAACCCCAATTGGCCAATATCCTTAGCGAAATAAGGAGCAGACATAATATCTATCTCCAGAAGTATCAACTCCAAAGATGTTTTGCCCATGGTTGATTTGAGATTAACTTCTCTGAGTTTCTTTTCCAAAAGAGCGATATTCTCATCACTTAGGTTCGGATATAATCCTTTTAAAATCGTAGGCAGTTTCATATCATCTAGAGTTTTTTGGATAGCAGGGTCATCCAGTCCTTCCAGATTACAGACAAATTTGCCGTTTTCGTCCATGACTCTGGACGTGGCAGAAAGGCAAAGAGAATCAAATTTTATCCTGGCTAAATATGTTCCATTTTGAAGAGAATTTATTCTGTCTTTGTCAAAAAGAAAGCTAAAATCTATGCCCAAATCGGATTTCAGCCGATTATATATAGCCAGGACCTGAAGAGGTGAGATGTCTTCTCCCCAATTTTGATTATATTGGCAGAAGTTCTCTGAGCATTTCTCATAGAATTCACAACTGGGTGCTGCGTCAGCAGATGTATCTAAATTACAACTCTTGCCGGAAGGAGGAGTAGGGGTGACTTCTTCATCAGCGCGGGTTTTGATCAAAGTAGATTTGAGATTTTTCTGGTTATTGACGATGATCAGAGTAATAGAAAGTATGAAAAGAATAACTAACGAAATGAGGCTGATTTTTTTTAGTGCAGGATTTTTAGAATATTTTTTAGGCATTAATAGAATATTAGCATAAAAATAGTTTGATCTAGTATTTTACTGGAATAGGCTTTGTTACCAGAGGTTTACTCACGAATTGTTATTTTTTTCTGTACAATTGTTAATCAAATGTCGGAAATGGAATATAGGTTGGAGTAATATTTGGCTCTATTTGATCCTGGTCGATTGTCATATTATCAGTTGAGACATCAGAGGGGATAGGTATATCATCTGTTCCTATCGCAGGTAACTCTACAGCATATTCGTTGGGATTATATTTTTCTTCACTAAAATTGTCGAGTTCATCTGATATTTGTTTAATATCATCAGTAGTGACATATTTTTTAGCTTCGAGATTAGTTGAGATACTCGCTGCTAAAACTAAATATTTCAGATAACTCACATCCTCTATGGTAATTTCATTGATGCCGTTCTCATCCATAATTCTATTTGTTTCGTCTATTAAAGTATATGTAGCTTTATTTATAAGATTTTCTTCTGGATCATTATTAAAGATATAAGATAGGTTCGGTTGGATGTTTGCTTCATAATCCGGAGGAAAATTCTGATTAATTTCGGAAGCAGCATTTACAGAAAATAAATTCATAAATTGTGATGCAGGACTGAAATGTCCCAAAATCCATTTGAATAAATCATTTGTACTCCATCTGTAAGAATTTAAGAAATACCGAAAATCTCCAGTTCTGATGGCATCGATAACTATTTCGATATATTTACCACCACCCAACAATCTATTTACAGCTTGTACTTGCTGTTCATAAGCAGTGTAGTAGTAAGTAAATCCTGCTTTTCTCATAAAATATTGAGAAAGATATTCTGTTAAACCCTCTTCGAAAGCTTTTAAATTCCAGAAGTATTTATTGCTATTCCACCTCCCGCCAAGATCCGCAATGTATTGTGCAACACCTTTTTGGCTTAAAATATAGTGAATCTTTTCGTGTACTACATCCGCCACCATCTCAACCACTCCTTTTTGTATTTCCCGAATGTCCAAAATCCATATTTTATAATCGTCTAGATAAACTGCTACTGCTGATCTGTTGCCAACAATTTTTCTGATATCATCCGTCCAATATACATGATTTGCTTCGGGTATCATACCCAAACGTTCAGACACCATTGGTGTTACTCGACTTAGTGCATCACGAAATTCTTGCCACTTTTCTGGATTTAATACTTGCTTAGATCTCCACAGTGGAACGTTTTGCCAACCCAAACGTATAACCTTATAAGGTTCTATGCGCTTTAAATATGCCTGTAATTGGCTGGTAAGACCAATAGCTCTTCTAGTTGACCGAGAGGAAATTTCTTTCAATGCTGTAATGCTTTCTTTGTCTAATGTGAATTCGCCGCTGGACTTTATTAAACCTAGAAACTTCGGAAGAAGATCCTTACTGCCTGAGCTAAGGGTTTTGATACCTAATGAACCAAGATCTTTCACTACGTATGGTATTGACAAGATATCCACTTGGAATAATGCGAATTCTAGACTCGATCTTGGTGTTTCATTAGAATTATGTTCCCTAAGTTTTTTTTCAAGAGTTTTTAAATCCTGATCACTTAATTCGGGATACATTCCTCTCAAAATTGTGCTAATCTTCATCCGATCAATCTCCTTTTTATACTTAGGATCAAGTAAATAAGCCATGTTGCATTCGTAAGAGCTTCCCATCATCACTCCCGCAAATCCCGTACATGGATTATCGAAATTTGTTGCGATTTCCAAATCGGTTAATCTGGAGATTCTTTCTTTATCCAAAAGTAATGGAATTTCAAACCCTAGATCAGTCTTGAGTCTGTCATAGATAGCCAGGACTTGAAGAGGCGAGATATCCCCTCCCCAATTGGAATTATATTGGCAGAAGTTCTCTAAACATTTCTCATAAAATTCACAACTGGGTGCTGCGTCAGCAGATGTATCGACATTACATCTTTTACCAGGAGTAGGAGTAACTTCCTCATCAGCTCTAGTTTTAAACACAGATGATTTGAGATTTTTCTGATAATTGACGACGATTAGAGTAATAGAGATTATAAGGAGAACTAATAACGACATGAGGCCGATTTTGCGATTATTTGCACCGATGGTCCGCTTCTTAGGCATTATTAAAATATTAACATATTGACAGATTTAATTAATTTCTAATCGTAACAGGCATTGTAACTAAACGATCATTAAATGGAGAGGAAGAGCTGGATAATTTAATGCGAGATCTTCTTCCACGGCGTAAATTCGGATTACTTGGTCCTACAATCGTGAGTTTACTCGTTTGACAATTTGGATAGTCTTGGTTGATAGTGTCTTGCCGCAAAAGAGATTTATGTGTATTTTTAACTTTAAATTTTTCATCTTCGGGTTTTATATCAATTTTTTCCAATTCAAAAGGTTCATGCGGTAATACTCCTTCTGTCTCTGACTCATGCATTCCTTTAAGTGAGGTGAACTTCACTCTATAAATAGTAGGGTGCTCATTTATTTCATTTCCCAAGATATACCATTGTATATGGTGTCTTGATTCTGGAGGGTGAATAAATGAAAAGGGATAATTCACATAAAATACAGTTCCAGGACGATATGCATTTAGTGAAAAGTCTTCATCGCTGTCTGCATTTATTGTTTGTAAAACACGATTTGCTTCGGTTACTTGTCTAAATGCTTTTTTTGCATGATCGACTGATCTTTTTTCCTGAATGAATTTCCATAAGGGTTCTGTATATTGTTCGATTACTTTTCTTGCATCGAATGGTTTTAGATGTGTTTCACTCATTTGTTAGTTCTTCTACAGTACAGTTTATATACAGTGTTTTGCTTCATACAAATGAAAATGTTAGTAAGTATATTTCTTCATTCTTACATTTATTGATATTTGAATCAAATTTTGACAACAAGACTATAATTGTGGTACCATATAATATGGTTGGACAAAAAGACCAAAAAGACCAAAAGGTGAGATCAAATATAATTCATGACAGATTTACTCGGCTAAATAAGGGCCGAGTTATTTGTTTCTGCGGAAGTTTTAAATTTTATAAAGATATGGAGAAAGCTGCCGTCATATTACGGAAAGCAGGATTTGTCGTCATTGTTCCACAGCCTTCCCATATAAGGCATGGCCATAAGCCAGAGGAACTCAAAGGAAAATATGATAAAAGGACTCTGACGAAATGGGAAGGTGAAGGGGCATTGTCTCATTTGGCAAATATCAAAAAATGCGATGCTGTTTATATATTTAATAAAGGATCTTATTTAGGTCCGGCAGTGACTGTAGAGATTGGTTACTCGCTTGCTCTTGGAAAACCTATTTATTCAAAGGCTCCCATCAATGATATTACCGTCACAAATTTTATAAAAGCAGTGGTTACACCTGCTAAGTTATCGGAATTAATTAAGTTATAATAATGGTATGGACAAAAATATTTTTGGAGAACTCACAGAGTTGCATGTCCACGTAGGGTCAGCTGTTGATCCGCCTATCATGTGGGAAATAGCTCATGATCAAGGTATAAAATTACCGACCAAAGATTACTGGGAATTTAAAAAACTTATAACCGCTTTGGAAAAAACAACCTATGATAAATATCTAGACCTTTTTCACTGGACTGAACTAATCCAATCTTCCCCGGAGGCGATGGAAAAAAGTATATACTCAATTGCTGCAGGGGCTTTCCGCAAAAATAACATTACAACTCTTGAAATTAGGTTTAATCCCATGAAAAGAAATAGGGGAGGAGAAAGAGATCTGGATCATATCATCTTGGCGGCCATTCACGGCATGGAAAAAGCAACGATTGCATATCCGGTAAAAGTGGGTCTGATATTTTGTTTGGATAGAGGATTTAGTCCGGAGATGAATAAAATTATCTCCCAAAAGGCCATCAAATATGCTAAACGTGGAGTGGTAGGAGTGGATTTAGCAGGACATATTTCAGATAAATTTGATATAGAACAAATTGCTGATTTATTTACCGAGTGTAAGAAAGAAGGATTAGGGATAACCATCCATACAGGAGAGGCAACTGGTCCTGATGAAGTGATGAAAGTGGTCAATCTTATTTCTCCCAATCGTATAGGGCATGGTGTCAGATCATCAGAGGATGTGGGCACGATGGAAACTTTAAGTAAAAAAGGAATCGTTTTAGAAGTTTGTCCGACTTCAAATATTCATACCGGTGTTGTTTCCGATTTATCCGCATTTAAAAATATTTTTTCCAAATTTAAGGAACATAAAGTTGCCTTTACCGTCAATACTGATGGGCCTGAAATGTTGGGGACGAATCTTTTAAATGAATATGATATTTTATTAAAAAATAATATTTTGACAAAAGAAGACTTACTTTCGGCCACTAATGTTGCCCAAAAAGCAAGTTTTATCAAAAATTAATAATATGCAAAATTCTGTAGATAAAATTGTTGAAGAAATAGGTCTCACCTTTGATGATGTTTTGCTGATCCCAAATTATACAGAGGTGAAACGGGAAGATATAGACGTTTCTATTGATTTAAACGAAAAAATTAAACTTTCCATCCCGCTGATTTCAGCACCGATGGATACGGTTACGACCGGAGATTTGGCTATTGTTTTGGCTAAACTGGGTGGTTTGGGGATAATTCATAGAAATATGACTGTTTTAGAACAGGTGGCAGAGGTAGAAAAAGTAAAAACGGAAAATTTACTGGCAGGAGCAGCGGTTGGTGTGGGAGATGATTTGGAAGAGAGAGTAAAAGAATTAATTGGCGCGGGAGCAGATGTAATAGTCGTAGATAGCGCGCACGGATTTTCCAAATGGGTAATTGAAGCAACAGAATATATCTCTCAAAAATATAAAAATATTTTCCTATTATCCGGTAGTGTAGCTACAGGAGCCGGAGCCAAAGCTTTGATAGAAGCTGGTGCAGATGGTTTGAGGGTTGGCATGGGGCCCGGATCAATTTGTTCAACTAGGATTGTTGCCGGTATGGGTGTTCCTCAAATTACCGCGGTTTTAAATACTTTTGCTGTCGCAAAACATTATAAAATTCCAGTCATTTCAGATGGGGGGATAAGATTTTCTGGAGATATTGTGAAAGCCATTTCTGCGGGTGCGTCAGCAATCATGGCTGGATCACTTTTTGCAGGATGTGATGAAACTCCAGGAAAAGTCATTACCAAAAACGACAGAAAATATAAAGTTTACCGTGGTATGGGATCAGTTGCCGCTATGAAAGACGGAAGTGCAGCCAGGTACGGCCAACATTATAGAGTTGGCCAGGAGAAAAAACTTATCGCAGAAGGAGTAGAAGGATTAGTTCCTTATAAAGGTGCGCTTGAGGAAGTGGTTACTCAGCTTGTCGGCGGACTAAGAGCGGGCATGTATTACGCGGGAGTAAAAAATATCCAAGAGTTACAAGAAAAAACTAGACTAATGAGGATTACCCAGGCATCTCTTACTGAAAGTCATCCGCATGACATTATAGTTTAGTTAGTTAATTTGTTACTTAGT
>JACPZE010000045.1 GCA_016195685.1 Candidatus Gottesmanbacteria bacterium | reverse complement strand
TATATATATGCCTAACGATGTATAGATTTGTATAATTTTAAAATTCATAATTTCTGGAGTGCTTTACGAATTTTAGCCAAAATCTCCTGATCGGGAGTTGCAGAAAGACCTTTTTTCCAAATCTCTTTCGCTTCATCTTTGTCTCCCCCGGAATCGATAATGAGTTGTCCGAGTCGAAGGTATGCCAGTCCCCTGTCTGGTTCGTCTTTAATAGCCTGTCTATACAAACTCATGGCTTCTTTGTAATCCCCGTTATTTGCTTTAAGTTCCGCCAAATTCATTTTGGGAGCTGCGGCATCGGGCTTAATTTCCAGAGCTTGGAGAAAAAGTTGACGCGCCTCATCAAATTTTCCATCTTCAAGTAATATAAACCCCAGTGCGTTGGCCGAAACCGCAGATTTTTGCCGATTATACATTTCCTGATATTCACTTCTGGCAAGTTCTCGCAAATCTTTCCGATATAAGGTTTTACCCAGCGGAGTGACAGCTTTCAGACCATATTGGGTAATTACATCTTTGTTGATCCCGTCATCTTTGATATAAATTTTAGTCGCGTCATCAAAATAGACTAGATGCCATGACTTATCATTTCCCAAAATCCGCCCCAGCCTCCAGGAAAGACTGAAACGGTTGGTTGCCAGAATTGCCCAGGAAATATGATATTTTTCTACCAATTTATCAAATATCGACAGATAAATATCATCATCTGTAAAGCCAAGATGATAGAAATATATATATTCGGGTAATACCCGTGGCAAAAACATATCCGTTCGGCCGTCAATAAATGTTTTTAACTCTGGTCCTAACTTATACATAATATAACCTCCTACGTTATATTCATTGAACATATTTCCTTTTAAGTTTTGCCGGATAAAGGGAATGGCATTTTCAGGATAGTTTTTAAAAAGACTAATAATAAGATTATGGTATGAATACATACCCCACAAACTTAACAAAAGGATCGTAGATGCTAAAAGCCAGGAAATAATTTTATTAAACTTTATTTGAATTGTTTGCAATGCCGGCACAAAAAGAAGAAAAGTTACGGGGATAGTAAATGGAGTATGCCGAACACCGGTAAGGACAAAAAGAGCCAGAGGTATAAAGGGAAGAAATAATAACAATTGATCACGTTTGTATTTTTTGATAAAGGCAAAGATAAGCGCTATTGCCGTGATGGCAAAAATTACCAAATAAATATAATAACGCAAAGATAACAGATAAAGAGGCACCCACTCATCAATAGCTTTGGAAATGAAGTCTCTTTTTTGAAAGAACAAATATAATAATTGATAAACTTTAATCCCCAAAGGAGGAAGAATGGTGGCAAAAAATCCTAGAGTCCCCCAAAATAAAAAATCTTGGGCTAGTTTTTTATCAGAAATCTGACGGATTTTTATAAAACGAACTAAAAAGAAAAAACCAAAAGCATACAAAAGATAGAGGCCAACTATCATACTGGCATGTAGATTGGTCCAGATAAGAAAAAGAATTGGCACAAGCCAAAGTTTACTCTGGTGAAGATATATTCTGGCCAAAACTAGATAGAGTGTCACCATAAAAAGAAGGTAGGCTACCAGTTGCGGACGCTCAACCCAAAAGTTGTATCCTAATAGATAAAGCCCACTCACCAAAGTCATCCGTGACAATATACCCAGATGAAATATTTTTATCAAAATCCTGCGAAAAAGAAGAAGATAAGAAAGTGTCAGAGTCACTATCATGACCTGCACACCAAATTTTCCCAAAACATGAAATACAAAATAGATAAGGACCTGAAATAACCATTCATACGGGGTAGCGGGTGTTCCATAAGCTGTATGGGAGAATACGTCAGTAAAAGGTAAACTGTGCGTTTTGACTATATACTCACCATACTTTATATGAAACCAGAAATCGTAATTTTCAATCGGATGGATGGTAAAAATGACTATAAGAACAAAAAGGATAATCTCGGCAATCTTCAAAATTTTTGACTGTTCATTTTGCATAATCACATTTTATACTATCTTTGGTAATATAATAAAAGAGTGAAAAAATATCTTCCCGGGATTTTGATTGCAGTTTTATTTTTCATAGTTCAAATTTTGACTTTCTCTTCTTATGGTATCGACCCTGACAGTCCATTCCATTTTTTACGGGGACAAGCATACCTACATATTCTCACCAACCGTGGGCAAAAATTCGATCAACCGGACTTTCTATCTCCGGTACTGTTTGCACCAAGACAAAGAATCAGTTTATATAGTCTAAATTCTTGGGAAGGAGTCTCTGATAACATAAGACCCATAGGTGAATACCCAGGAGGTAAAAGTATTCAATCCGTATTT
Source organism: Candidatus Gottesmanbacteria bacterium (assembly GCA_016195685.1). Classification (GTDB taxonomy): domain Bacteria; phylum Patescibacteriota; class Microgenomatia; order 2-02-FULL-39-11; family 2-02-FULL-39-11; genus JACPZE01. Next base: position 9,844 of record JACPZE010000045.1, on the reverse strand, counting down.
AAAAATTACCAATTGGCAAAGGGTAGAGAGAGTTTTTATAAGCACAATATTTGGAACAGTGATATCTTTAACACCGATGTCGGCCATCCACCGGTCTCTGATATTTTATCTGCGATAACAAATAGAGTTTTTTTTGAAAAGTTGGGCTTACTACCAGATATAGAAGCCTATCACCTCTATTCTGTATTGTGTGCGACACTCGCGGTCTTTGTGATTTATGTATTTACCAGACATGCCTTTGGTAAATTTGCGGCTATACTTGCTTCCAGTGTTTTAGCTTTGTATCCATCATTTTTTGCCGAAAGCCATTTCAATATAAAAGACATTCCTGAAATGTCTTTTTTTGCCATAGCTCTTATTTCTTTTTATTTTTGGGTTTATTCACGGAAAAAATTGTGGTTTATCGCTTTTACAATTTCGTTTTTTTTGGCACTGGGAACGAAATTAAATATAGTCTTTTTGCCTATTATCCTCATCATATGGCTCTTATCCATCATCAAAACCGAGGTATTTAAAAAATGGTTTTCCAAAAAAACTCTTGCCTATGCTGCCATTTTCGTTATCTTTAACCTCGGTCTTCTCATTGCTTTGTGGCCTTTTCTATGGACCGACACGGTGACAAAATTCATATCAATCCTGGCATTTTACAAAGAAGTAGGAGCAAAAGATTTAAATGTTCAACTTGCACCTCACTTTGGATTACCATTTGGCGGGAATGCTGCCGGAATAATCCTAGCGGCAACCACCGCGCCAATTGCTACCCTTATATTGTCTGCCATTGGTCTGGCAATTTTAGTGGCATCCGTCAAAAAACACCATGAATCAATCCTACTGATATCTTGGATTGCTATTCCGATACTTCGAGTCACCTTTATCTCTACAGATATTTTTGGCAGTATCAGGCAATTTGCCGAATTTTTACCAGCGATGGCGATTATGGCAGGCGTAGGTGGAAATTATATTGCTACAAAATTAAGTAATATTTTTCACTTGTCCTGGCAATTGATAACTCAATTGTTAATCATTGGTTATATTTTTATTCTCGTCTTTATGAATATATCTTATCATCCCAATCAAAATGTCTTTTTTAACTCTTTGGCTGGTGGAGTGAAAGGCGCTTGGGACAGACGGATTTTGGACTGGCAGACCGGAAATGGCAACCCATATCGACAAGCAGTCTCATGGCTGAATGATTATGCGCCCAAAAACGCAAAACTTGCCTATCTGGATGGTACGATGACAAGCATATCGCCTCTGTGGTTACGAGACGATATTCTGATTGGCTCATATTTTTCAGGACTGGCGCAAAAAGGAGAATATATCATCTCAGTGGTCTATCCAAATCCTCCGAAAGTGTTTCCATACTTATATCTGGAGAGGTTTTTAGACCCTGTTTATGAGATAAAAGTGGATGGCACAGTTATAACAAAAATATGGCAAAATGATCCTCGTTATATCAAACCACTACTGCGAAAAACTCAAATTATAAGCCCGCCCCAACGACCAAATTTTGGTCAAGATACTCCGGGTTCTTATTGGCAGATAGACTTGGGCAAAAAATACCAACTTATCTCTATAACAATGCAAGTTCCCGAAGAAAACTGTAGTAAAAACGAAGGCATATTTTTCTTAGATGATTTCTTTGTGCCTTTCAGAATAGATAAAGGTGAGGAGATTTCGGAATTCTATTTCCCTGCTTACGAAACTACCTCAGTACGTTTTTATCCACTTTCCGATAATTCATGTTTTAAAGATGGAAAAATAAAAAGCATTAGTGTGATTTGAAACGATGAATACTAAACAAATTTGGGACTCAATTGGCGATTTTGTCGGACCAACCATCTTTCACCCCCAATATTTTAGAAAAATTGGGGAATATCGCTGTTTGGAAATGCTCAAAAAGGAGATAAAGGGCTCCTTTTTGGATATCGGTTGCGGTCGCCAATGGTACCGTGACAAAATAGAAAAATATGTATCAAAATATTATGCACTCGATCATCCAAAGTCCAGTAAATTATATAAAAGCAGATACCCGGTGGGAATTTTATCAAATGCAGAAAAGATTCCTCTTCCTTCAATATTTATAGATACGGCTCTCTTACTGACAGTCTTGGAACATTTAGCAAATCCGACAAAGGTCTTAAAAGAAATAAACAGAATTCTGAAAAAAAATGGGAAAGTTATAATTTGCACAGTAGAAAATTACCCCTCCCATAATTTGCCCCTCAATTACTTTCGCTTTACCAAATTTGGCCTATCGGAGATACTGACGGAAAATGGTTTCAAAGAGGCTAAAATTATAAGTTACGGCAACTTTTGGGAAACTCAGGCAGTTTATCAAAACGTTTATATGATGGAATTAGTGAAGTATTACTTGGGAAAAAGGAATATGCAGGTATTGGGATTATTTTTGCTTGTCATTTTTGCTCCGATCATCATTTCAGGCAATATTGCTGCAATAATATTGGGGGCAAGAAAGGCAACTTCAGAATTTGCTATCGGGCATATTGTGGTGGCATCAAAATAACTATTCCGGTGTGACTTTATATATTCTTATTGTAAAACCGCGATTACCAAACGATGCTACTATCGGAAATGATTTAAAAATTTTCTCGTACGACTTTATAGCCCCACTGTAGTCGTGCGGATCGTTGAAAAATCGCCCATACGACTCTTCTGAAGCAATCAGATAACCGACTTTGTGACTTATATACCATTGCGGGTCATAATCTATCAGATATTCCAAACCTTGTACGTGAATTCTGCCTGGATCAACCCATGGACCGTATGACTCAACAATCACATTTGAATTATCCGGTATATTTTTCTCAATCCATCGTCGCGCTTCTATTTTCTTATCGGTTGTCATACCAAGAGATACCGAGATAGCTTGAGTTAGAGATATTGATATCAACAGTGCTGCGAGTATGGTAATAAGGGGTTTAAAACTCGGACCCAGACGGTTAAAAATAGCTGTAACACCAATAGCAGATAAAACATATAATGGGGGAAGAAGCGGCATCAAATTCCGTTGGAAGTATACTGGATATATGCTAATGAAAACGAAGTACAAAATAATAAATAGGAGGATTATTAAAAGATCTTTACTCTTTTTTTGAAACACAACAAAAACTGATATTAGGAAAAACAGGAAAGCTGCTGTTTCTTGCTTTATCAAAGTTGAAAGATAAAAAAACAGACTGTTACCTTCTGCTCCGGGATGACCCCGGGAATAATGTTCCATTTCAATTTGGATACCACCAATAAATTTTCCTGTCGCAGTTAACATCTGTGGCGTACCTATGAAAAAGCCTATCAAGACAAATACGAGAGATAGGTAAAAACGCCAGTCCGTGATAAACCCTTTAAAACCTCTGCGTGCAAATTGAGTGATGGCAACTAGCGGAACTAAAACAATGGCGTTGTACTTGATTGAAGTGGCTAAACCAACAAGTAAACCCGAGAGTAAATAGTATTTTGTACTCCCCCGCTTAAGTAATATTAAGATAGAAAGAATCGCTGCCATGGTAAAAAATCCAACCATTGTATCAGGAGTAATTAAAGTTGCATTCTCTATACCCACGGGAGAAACGGCAGAAAGTAATGCTGAAAAAAGAGCCGATTTAACATCTTTTGTAATAAGTAAAGTAGTCATATAGATAAGTATGATTAAACCCAGGCTAAAAAGGAGAGTTACCATCCTGCCGAAAAGGAAAATTGCCGGACTACTTGTATACCCGTTACCACTGACAATCCGTTGTATATTGGGATTTAGCGGATACTTGGTAATATCGCTCACTTTCAAAAATAGGTTTAATGCTAGTGATTGGATATTGAAGAATAAAGAAGGGTAATGAAAGAAATAAACATTTGGTGGCTGGTTTTCAACGATACTTACGATATTATCTTCGTGAATTGGTTCATCTGGATGGTACAAATATGGTAGCTGCCTATTTATCCCCCATATACGAAATGAAAAAGCGAGAACTAAAATTGGTAATAAAGCCAGTATTAATCCTTTTTTCTTCACAAATACAGTATAGCAAAAGTCCTCACTGTTTAAATGTAGGGGCACTTAGATCTTTGAAAAACTTTGTATACCTCCTGGCAATTTTTGCGGGAGTAAAATATTTACTGATTGTCTGTCTAGCATTACTTCCTAATTTTTGCCGCAACATATTTGATTTTTTTAATCTTTCAATTGTACCTCGCCAAGCTTTCAAGTCATTAGGCTTCACCAATAACCCGTTCTCACCATTTTTGATGATCATCCTATATCCAGGCAAATCAGAGGTAACGACTGCACATCCGGCCGCCATCGCTTCCAAAACAACCAAAGAAGCATCATCCAAATTACCTGCACTATCTCGGATGGAAGGAGCAACAAAAATATCTACTGATAATAATTTTTTGCGAAATTCATCAATTGGTAGATCTGAAATGATCTCGATATCCGGATAAATACTTTGCAAAAACTTGAGTCCTTTTTTCTCTACATTTCTACCGGCAAAAGCAAGATTTGGTGCATTATTTTCTCTTCTTCTTCCTGAGTTGGCAGGTACACTATAGGATATAATAGGGGTGTGTAGATTTGTATACTTTTTGAGGCTAGGTTTGTATATATTTGTATACTTTCCTAGGTCATGCAAAAGCTCTGGACTGTTAGTTACAATAGCCTTACTCTGGCTTACCGCAAACGCTGCCATTTTTCTCGTAATAGCATTCTTTCCAACCAGATATACATCAGATCCGGGCAAAGTAATCACTAACGGAATACCAGTAATTTTAGAAACTATGGAAGCTATAAATCCATTCGGCAACAACCAATGCGCATTCATAACCTCAATTTTCTCTTTCTTCACAATACTAAGTAATGCAAGAAATCCAAATAAAAAATAAAAGGGTGCCAAAAAGTAGGTAAATAATTTCAATTGTTGATCATTGGTAAGAGTCCTACCGTATCCCAAAAGATGTAATCTTTCCGGCCAGATATATCTAAAAGTACATATATTTAAGCCTTTGAATTGACCTTTCTTCAAATTCGGATGATACGGCAATAATACAAAAACCTCATGGCCGCACTCTTTAAACCCACGGGCAAAATCGTACATGAAATGGGCGGTAGAATCAGCCGGTGTGAGAGGAAAAGTCTGAGATAATATCAGAATTTTCATTTTCCCCTCGTCAATCTCCCTGACCCAGAAAAAAGTAAAAATATGAGCAAAATGTCATAGATGATGCGCAAATATTTTATGACGCCAAATTTTGATTTCCCATATATTCGCGGCCTATGAGTTACGGGTACCTCAATAGTCTTATATCCCATTTTATGGGCAAAGAGCATCGAATATCGAAGAAGAGAACCATCCTTTGGTATAGATTCTACTACATTACGACGGTAAACCTTAAAAGGTGAATTTAAATCTTTAAAATCTTTTTTATATAAAATTGACACCAAATAATTGCCCCCTCTTGATATCAGAATTTTTAAAAAAGGGTCATGTCGGACTTTGCGCCAGCCGGAAACCAGATCATGACTTTTTAGTTTTGCTAATAATTCCTTCACCTCTTTTGGATCATCCTGCCAGTCAGAATCACTTGTTATGATTATCTCCCCTTTTGCCACTTTTATCCCCTCCCTAAGGGCTGCCCATTTACCCTGGGGAGATGATAATCGAATAACTAAAAGTCTGCGAGAAGGCCATACTTTTTGAGCACGCCCACCGCCTTGAGCACCACGAGTCCGCCGGATGGCGGATGAGTGGAGCGAATTTGGGAGGTGCGGAAAAAAGTCATGGCCGACCTCAGCAGACAAAAGTGACTCATAGGAGTTATCATCCGACGCATCATCAACAGCGATTATCTCATATGACCTTCCTCTCATCGCCCGTTTTAAATCTTTGATCAGTTTAGGCAAAACTTGTTCCTCATTTTTGATGGGTAAAATCCAGGAATAAATGATTTTCATGCTGATATATTATCATAACGGGAATTTAATTCTTGCGAAAGGATAATATTTTTGTTATTCTCAGACTTGAGAATGAATAATACGTCAAAGTTTCGGATGAGCTACATTATTTTCGGCCTTGGTATATTGATTGCAGTGGCAACGGCGGTCTATTTTTTCCTGCAGTATCAGGACGTCAAACAGCAACTTACCAATCCTGCAAATTACACCGCGACTGAATCAAAAACCATCATTGAAAAGCTTGGGAAACTGATGGAATTACCTACAGATGAAGTACCTACAGTTGCCACCATCTCTGATAAAGAAAAGTTGAAAAACCAGCCTTTTTTTGTCCGTGCAAAAAACGGGGACAAAGTAATCATCTATACCAACGCCAAAAGAGCCATACTTTACGATCCTATTGCCAACAAAATTATCGATGTGGCGCCTGTGAATATCGGCAGTCCCAGCGCTACTATAACAGGGGAACCAACTATAAAGATATCACCTACCCCTACGAAGAAAATCACACCCACTCCTGCGAAATCTGGGTAATTTAAACTGAGGTAGCTTCAAATTCCTCAATCTCTTTTAGCCTTCTGATATGTCTTTCTTCACCAGAAAATTCCGTTTCAAGCCAGATATTTAAGATTTTTTTCGCCTGATATTCTTCCAACCAGTCGCCGGATAAAGCTATCACATTTACGTCATTATGGGCTCTACAATGCTTGGCGCTGCTGGAATCAAAGGCTGTTGCACAACGTGCGCCTTTTACTTTGTTGGCTGCAATGACCATGCCTGCGGCTGATCTGCAGGTGATTATTCCTTTCGGACGATTTTGCCAAGGCTTAGGATACCCATTTCCGTTCCTCTCCTCTGTTGCTACTTTTTGTGCCACCTCAATTGCGAAGGATGGATAATCATCTTCCTTTTCATAAAGCACATTTCCTAGATCCTCGTAAGGATAGCCCCATTTGGTCAGCCATATTTTGATTTTTTCCTTGAGGTCAAAACCTCCGTGATCAGAGCCTAAGTAAATCATTTTTTTACAACTTCATGTCCGCCAAATTGGTTACGAAGTGCTGCTACTACTTTACCAGAAAAGGTAGGCCTGTCAATAGATTTTTTGCGGGCTTTTAATGATTCCTCAATCACAGGAGTTTCCACGCCTAATTCCTTTCCTACTTCTACCGTCCATCCGCCAGTTTCCCCTCCTCCTGCTACTCCTTCCAATAGATCCAATTTGGGGTCCTGCTTTAGTGCTTTTTCAAGTAATTCCATCAGCCATCCTCGAACAACACTTCCCTTTGTCCAATTGAAGGCTATTTTATGCAGATCAAAAGAATATTTACTATTATAAAGTATATCAAAACCTTCCCCTATGGATTGCAACATCCCATATTCCACTCCATTATGAACCATTTTTACAAAATGACCTGCGCCTGATGGACCAAAATAAGCTACTCCATCCGGCACTGCTGACTTTTTTAATATCGGTTCTACTTTTTTATAAACTTCTTCATCTCCTCCGACCATCATGCAAGCACCGTTTCTAGCTCCTTCCAACCCCCCGCTGGTTCCGATGTCTAAAAAATGAATCCCACTCTTTTTTAATGATTCAAAATGCCTGATAGAGTCTTTATAAAAAGAATTCCCGCCATCGATGATGATGTCGCCTTTCTCCACTCCCGCCTCTAATAATTTGGATATCATTTCATCCACAGGGATTCCATGCGGTACCATAAGCCAGATTATTCGAGGTTTCTCTAACTGTTCTATTAAGGTCTTAATTTCATATGCTTTATATAATTTACCTGAGTTTTGAGTTTCCGCAAAAAATTCATCAACTTTTTCCTTTGTGCGGTTATACACTACCACATTCACACCCTGCTCAAGTAGCCTTAGCACCATCGCTTTCCCCATCCGGCCTAAACCTATAAATCCAAGCTTCATATTCATTTAACAAATAACATATAACATTTAACAAGAAAAAACCACTAGAATTCAATGGAGTAACCAATGTTTCCCATCTTTTCTGATCAATTCATCGGCTCCCTTTGGTCCCCAACTCCCAGCATCATAATTTGGGAAATTTCCTGGTAGATTTTTCTCCCAGTGTTTTAAAATAACATTTACAAATTTCCAAGCCGCATGCATCTCGTCACTTCTGTTAAAAAGCATCTGGTCTGCCTTGAAGATTTCTTCCAAAATATGTTCATACGCATCTATCTCTTTTTCTTTTTCAAAGGATTTTTTGTAACTAAACTCCATATCCGTAGTACTGAGTTTGAACTCATGCCCCGGAGGCTTTACTATAAACCTTACTTTTATTCCCGGATTGGGACTGATACGAAGGGTCAAAATATTGCCTTCCTCGGGACAACCGATTTCTTTAAAAAGTATATGGCAAATCTGCTTAAAAACTATAGATATCTCAACAGCATTAGTAGATAGTCTTTTGCCAGTGCGAAGATACCAAGGGATTCCCTTCCATCTTGCTTGTTCCAAGAAAACTTTCATAGCCACATAAGTTTCTGTAGAAGAATTCTTTTTCACTTTCTCTTCCTGCCGATAACCAACTATTTTCGCCCCTTTTATTACACCTGGACCGTATTGTCCTCTCACTACAACCCTATCAACATTTTCTTCATCAATTAATTTGATAGAAGTTAAAGTCGATGCCCTGGCATCCCGTACAGACTCCGCCGAAAAATTACTTGGCTGTTCCATGGCAACCAGAGATAACATCGCCAACATATGATTTTGCATCACATCCCGAAGAGCCCCTACACCCTCATAAAATCCAATCCTTCCTTCTACTCCGGCCATCTCTGCCATAGTGATTTGCACGTGGTCAATATAATCTTTATTCCAAACTGGCTCAAAGATACCATTGGCAAAACGAAAAGCGATGATGTTTTGTATCGCTTCTTTACCTAAATAATGGTCTATCCGGTATATTTGTTTTTCTTCAAATGTCTTGGCCAATTGGTTTTCCAATTCCATTGCTGATTCTGCGTCTTGACCAAAAGGTTTTTCAATTAGAATTCTGGTCCATTTAGCAGTCCCCTGCCCACATCCCTCAGCTAACTTTGAATGATCAAGATGCGATATGATAGTGGAATAATATTGCGGAGGAGTAGCCAGATAAAAGTAACGTGTAATACAAGCTCCTACTTCTTTGTCAAAAGACACCAAAAGTTCTGCTAATTTTTGGTACGGTTCTTTTTCCTCAAAAACGCCCTGACGATAGTAAAGATTATTAGAAAGTCTATCCCACCCGTATGAGTCTAGTCCCTTTTCATCAAAATACTTCAGTAGTGCTGTGTGTATTGTTTCCCGAAATTCGGAAGTTTTCATCTCCCTTCTTCCAAATCCTACAATATAAAATTTCTCAGGTAAAAACTTCTCTTTTGTCATGTTGTAGATCGCCGGCATGAGCTTTTTCGCCGTGAGGTCGCCTGTCGCGCCGAAGATAATCAGAACGAATGGAGATGTGATCTTGTTCACAAGAAGAATATAGCAGAAAAGCAGGAAATAAAATAGGTATTGTAAATGTTGCTATTATTTTTTCTGTTATGCTAGACTGGATATAAGGTGAAATTTAAGTATTATATTTTTAGCCTTTTATTGGCTATTTGCGGTATTATTCTTATCCCCAAGGTAAAGGCTCTTGCTGATCTTACTCCCACTCCAAATCCACTTCTTTTGAATTTATTAAGTACAGTTCCCACCAGCTGTTATACCAAACAATTTGGAGATGCCAATTGCGATGGCACCATAAATAATACAGACTATGACATCTGGCAGTTAAGCATAACAAACAAAGACGTTTCCCGAATTTATGCTGATTTTAACAAAGACGGTATGGTCAACCTTTTGGATTTTGAGATCTGG
>JACPZE010000046.1 GCA_016195685.1 Candidatus Gottesmanbacteria bacterium | reverse complement strand
GCCATAGGTTAATATACCCATCCTGACCGACGGTAAAGTCGCCAGTTATAAATGTGATTGTGACTTTATTTCCCAATATGGTTTGGTCGTTAGTAGGCGAGATAATTTTTATTTGGGTCACAGGCGCTCCATTTTTGTAAACATAATCTGATTTTACCAAAAAATTCTGTAATATTTGTCTTTTGTGGTAGAATTTAATTCATCTACGTTATGTTTAACAGTCCTACATTTGGTTCTTTGTCTCTTGAGGAAGTACGGAAAAAAATCCTGCAATTCATGGCTAACAAGCCGGAGTATAAATACCAGTTAGTGATCGGCAGCGATTCTCAGCCTAAAAATGGGCACGGTTGTGATTTTGTCACGGCTATAGTCGTACATAGGTTAGGATTAGGAGGGATATATTTTTGGAAAAGAATAGTTGAAACAAAAAGTTTCGTTTTGCGGACGAGAATTTATCAGGAAGCAACGCTATCTCTATCTACAGCTGAGGAGTTTTTGAGGGTCTTTAAAAACGACGGAATCACTAAATATGATGTTGAGATCCACGTGGATATAGGAAAATTTGGGCAAACACGTGAAATGATATCAGAAGTAGTAGGGATGATTAGGGGTTCAGGTTTTATCGTGAAAACCAAGCCCGAATCTTATGGTGCAAGTAAAGTGGCGGATAGACACACATGAAAAAATTTTCAAAGCTCAAATTTCAAAAATCAAAAATATAAAGAGGGGAGGTGATTATCAAATGAATAAAAATTATTTAGTTTGGGGAGTAGTATTATTGGTGGTAGTTTTAGCCGGTTACTACATGATGAAAGGTTATTCAAAACCGACTGAACAAACACAAAATCAAACTGTCACAACTGAAACTACTAGCCCAACAACTGTTGCAACTACTAGTGGCGAGGTAATGACAAAGGCTACTGTAGATTATACAGACAGCGGTTTTACTCCCAAAAGTATTACGGTGAAGGTAGGAACGACTGTAACTTGGACAAATAAAGCTAGCGATAAGATGTGGGTAGCATCGGCTCCTCACCCGACCCATACAGATTTACCGGGTTTTGATCAGCTAGGGAGCGTGGCAAAAGATGGTACATACTCATACACATTTAAAAAAGTAGGTAACTGGAAATATCACAATCATCTTGATCCAAAAGATTATGGCATAGTTGTAGTTCAGTAAATCGATTAAGGATTTGGGGAAGGAGAGGGAGTAATAAGATTAGGACAGCCCCCTTTTGGTTCCGTACCAGCTACAAAATACTCAATTCTGCCGTAGCAGGGTAGAGTTATGATATTGGAAGTTAGCAAAAAAGGTTTGTCCGGCTTATCCTTTAGGAGATTGGTCATAATCTCATTCCAGATCGGTGCTGCTCCAGTAATGCCAGAAGTCAGTTCGCGATTCATAGGTGAATTATCGTTATTGCCTACCCAAACTACAGCTACATAATCTGGCGTGTATCCGATCGTCCAGTTATCTCTTTTGTTATCGCTTGTGCCAGTTTTTACGGCCACTGTTTTACCAGGTATCACTAAAGCAGAATTAGGACCAAAAGCAGGAGTTCTAGCGTTATTATCGGATAAAATACTAGAAAGAATAAATGAAATCTCAGGTATTACTGCATTTACTTCTCCCTTTTGGGTAGGGAGTGGTAATGTTTCTCCTTTCCAGTTCGTGATTTTTAATATTGGAGTCAGATTATGTCTTGTGCCACCTGTTGCAAGAGTTCCATAGACTTTACTCATATCAAGCATAGTGACATCTCCCCCGCCAAGAGTGAGGGAGAGACCGTATTTATTTTCATCCAACCAGCTTTCTATACCCATAAGCTTTCCTTGATTGATCATTTTATCTACTCCAATCGTAGCTAGTACTTTTACCGCAGGCACGTTATACGAGGAGGCAAGTGCTACGCGCAGAGGTATCCGGCCGTGGAATTGACCGTCATAATTTAGTGGAGAGTAAGGAGAAAGCCCAGCAAGTTTAAAACTAATAGGCGAATCATCCAGTATGGAGGCAGCTGTGTATCCTAAAGACAGTGCCGCGGCGTAATTTACGACTTTTATAGAGGATCCCGGTTGACGAAGAGCAGTAGTAAGGTTGACGTTACCTTCCTTTTCTTTGTCAAAATAATCCCTTCCGCCTACCATGGCCAAGATTTCTCCAGTATTGGGATTGGTGATCAAGGCCGCACCATTGCCAACATTTAAAGACTGTAGATTATCTATTTGTGTCGTGACAGATTTTTGAGCCATTTCTTGTATGTTTAAATCAAGTGACGTAGTGACTCTAAGTCCTTCTCGTTCAACGAATTTTGTGCCATATTGTTGTTCCAATAGATCTTTAACATACATAACAAAATGCGGAGCAGCGATGGGGATAGTTGGACGGCGAAGATTCAAAGACTCATTAAACGCTTCTTCTTGTTGATTTTTATTTATAAATCCTAAAACTTCCATCCTTTTTAGCACTTCTTCCTGTCTGATTTTCGCTAGTTCTGGACGGGCACCATAAGGAGAAAAGTGTGTTGGAGCCGCCGGCAGACCCGCCAAAAAAGCAGCTTCTGCCAAATCCAAATTGCCTACATTTTTGCCAAAATAAGTTTCTGATGCGGCTTCAATACCCCAAGCAGTGCCTCCATACGGGACTTGATTAAGATACATCTCCAGAATCTGCTCTTTGGAGTAAACATGTTCTGCCCATACAGATAAAACGATCTCTTTTAACTTTCTTGACAAAGTTCTTTCGGGGGTCAGAAGAGCGCTTCTTATAAGTTGTTGGGTGATGGTTGATCCGCCTTCCAGAGAATCCGTAGTCAAATTATGATAAAGCGCTCGTAAAGATCCTCGAATAGAAATCCCTTGGTGTGACAAAAACTCGCTATCCTCAATCGCGATTGTTGCATCTTTTATTATCTTGGGCATTTCTGATAACTTTATTGGTGTACGGTTTTCATCAGCGTAAATTTCATAAAGGAGTTTTCCGTTTCTGTCATAAATTTTGGTCGTTGCCGGTACATCCCTTAAAGACAGAAAAACGGGATTTGGCAAAGAATTGACTAAATTATCGACTTGAATGATCACAACAAATGTCAAAATAAAGAAAGCACCAAAAAAGAAATACTTGGTTTTTACAAAAAACAATTTGGAAGGGAGAGGAATTGTTGGAAGTCTTGGTAAGTTGAGTTTTAACCTTGGAATGTGATAGTAGTGGAAAAGCGTCTTCTTTTTTCGTTTCGGAAAATTGAGCTTTTTATTATTTGAGGCTAAATATTTGAACGGATTTCTGATATTTAATTTTACTGATTTTATAAGATTTTGAAATGAAATTGAAATGGTATATAGAACAGGCTGAATGTTAAAGTTAACCCTAACGAGTTTAATTTTTTTATAGGTTTCGTAAAATAAATGAAGAAAGTATTTGCCAATATTTATAATGATATCTCCGATCGATTTGAGGATTATAAGCGGTGTAATAACGAGTAACCCCAAAAAACTTACAAGGATATTGTGCCCTTTGTTTTGGTTATTATTTTCCATGGGGAGAAACTATATCATATGTTATAGGATTTGTGAAGAGGAATTGTGTTAAAGTTTTATCGTAGTTATTGAATCACCACCGTCATGAGAACAGTCCAGACAATATGATCCAAACATGTCGGATACTACTTGTTGCTCTTTCATCTCCACATTATCTTTTTGATCTGGTGAGGCCATTTTGTGGGTATTTTTATCCACAGGAATAGTTTGTTTGAGGACTTCTGGATCTTTAGGGATAGTATCTTTTCTGAAATATTCATACCTTAAACCACAACCCTTATCCTGCGCGTTAGGGTCAGGATTGGGCGGTGCTTTGCCAGAAAGAGAACATATTTGCGCACCCACTACTCCCACGGGTTGTTTAGGCCAAACGTCTGGCTGATTTTTCAATAAGTATGCAGTGATTTTATTCCAAATGGGTGCTGCTCCGGTGACGCCGGATGTAAGATATGGATTCATTGGTGTATTATCATTATTGCCTACCCACACAGCCACTAAAAAGTTTGGAGTAAAGCCTAATGTCCAGTTGTCGCGTTTATCATCAGTGGTACCGGTTTTGACAGAAACCGCATGATTGGGGATAACCAAAAAAGATGATTCACCAAAAGCAGCAGTCCTGGCATTATTATCCAAAAGAATGTGGGAGATAAGAAAAGCTGTTTCGTCTGAAATTACTCTGGGGCCGGAAATAAGAAGCGTTGAAGGATAATTCAGTTGGTCACTTATGTTTTTGACGAAATTTGGGTCTTTGAATTCCTCCAAGACTTTTCCGTTTTTATCCTCAACTTTTAAAATAGTTGACAGATCCCGTCTTATACCTCCATTGGCAAAAACGCCAAATGCTTTGCCCATATCCACCATCGAAACTTCTCCACCTCCAAGTGTTAAAGATAAACCATAACGCGACGGATCCTTAAATGATGAAATACCAAACGCAGAAGCCGAGGCGATAACAGTTTCCACACCATTGAAAGCCATCATTTTAACAGCCGGAATATTAAATGAGTTTCCTAATGCGAAACGAAGTTGAGTCGGCCCATGAAATTTACCGTCATAATTGACAGGACAATAGGATTTCTGTCCGGAGACACCAAAGCAAGTCGGCGTATCGATAAATAATGTAGCGGGCGTAACCTTTTTGGTTTCCAACCCCACAGCATAATTTAAAGGTTTGATCGACGATCCGGGTTGGCGAAGTGATGTAGTGACGTTGAAATTACCACTGTCTGTTGCGAAATAATCTTTGGAGCCGATCATTGCCAATATTTCTCCAGTTGGGGGTCTGGTCACAAGTGAAGCTGCATTACCAACTTTGAGGTCTTTAAGTTTAGCGACTTCGGAAGCAATGATATCTTGAGCGGATTCCTGAAGTTTCCAATCAAGAGTAGTGGTGACCTTCAGTCCTCCCTGTTCTACTAGTTTTTCACCATATTTGTTCACAAGTTGTTCTTTGACATACATCACAAAATGGGGAGCTTTTATGTTGGATTTTTGCTGACGGAAGTTTAATTTTTCATTCAATGTCTGCTTTTTTTGATCCTGGGTTATATAACCATCTTCAACCATTCTGGTGAGTACTTCTGTTTGTCTTTGTACAGCCAAGTCGGGATGTGCGCCGAATGGAGAATAGATTGTTGGGGCCGCCGGCAAACCAGCAAGAAGAGTTGCTTCTGAAAGAGTGAGGTTTTTTACATGTTTGCCAAAATATGTTTCTGCTGCTGCCTCAATACCCCAGGCAGTACCTCCATACGGGACTTGGTTGAGATACATCTCCAAGATGGTGTCTTTTTTGTATATTTTTTCTGTCCAAAATGCCAAAATAATCTCTCTTATTTTTCGGGTTAACGTTCTTTGTGGTGTCAGGAGTGCGGTTTTTACTAGTTGTTGAGTGATGGTTGATCCGCCTTGAAGTTGTTGGTGGAAAACAGTTTCCTTGATGGCCCTTAATATTCCCCCAATTGGGTTGACTCCCTGATGATGATAGAAATCCTTATCCTCTATCGAAATTGTGGCCTGTCGAAGATAGATGGGAACATCAGAAAGTTTAACCAGGGTACGGTTTTGGTCAGTATAAATTTCATAAAGAAGTTCGCCGTTTCTGTCCAAAATTTTGCTGGTTTGAGGGATTTCATATGAAGCGAGTTTAGTAGGGGAGGGAAGATCGTTAAAAACCGCAAAAGCAAGGTATAAAAATAGTAAAAGAATAAATAACCCAGTTACCAATAAATATTTTTTCTTAAAAAGAGCGAAACTGGAAATAGTTTTTTTACTACCTCCTGGTATTTTTTCTGGGGATTCTTGCTCCATCATGTATAGGACTTTATTATACACTAGAATAATTCCAATTTTGATGATTAGAAAGAGGATTTAACGAGATTATTAAAAAGCTCCTATACCATTCGGGGTTCCTAAACCAGTTGGACCGTCATAACCTGATACTGCCGTACACAAGTAGTTTCCGCCGCAGCTTCCATTACTGCCGCTGGTTATATCATGTAGGCTGGCTGGGTTGGAGTAAGGAATAGAATTGGCTGCACCTGCCGTATTGCCAGACAGAGCATACACTGCGGCAACGATGGGTGATGATAAACTGGTACCGCCTACTTTAAACCAGCCTTGTCTTCCTTGATAGCGGACACTGTCATAAACTGCTGCTCCGGTATTCGGGTCGGCATCGGCTGAAACATCAGCAATAGTTCTATTTGAGCAAGAAGAATCATGTTGCCAACCTGGTTTTCCTTCAAAACTACTGCAGCCGCTGCCCGCACCACTCCAGGTTGTTTCACTTTTCCAACTATTGTCACCATTTAATTGAAGTGATGTACCTCCTACTGCGGTAACATACTGGGAAGCGGCAGGGTATTCCGGCCCGTATCCGCCATCCCCCGAACTAAATGTAATCGCCAGTCCCGGGAAGTTAAAGTGGCTGTCAAATGATGTTTCGCCTGAAAATTCTCCAGAACCGTATGAATTTGAAATGGCCGTAGCACCCAGTGCTCTTGCCCTATCAACTGCGGTCATCAAATTAGAATAGCTATTGGAATTGGCCTCAACTAGTAATATTTTACAATTTTGGCAAACAGCATGGGAAGCTTCTACATCCAGGGCAATTTCCAGCGCCCAACCAGAATTGACAGTAGGAAATGACGTGCCGCCACTTTGATCTACTTTTTGAAAGCAGGCACCAGATGAGGTAGCGATTGGACCCAAACATGCGGGTAAAGAAGAAATACCAAAAGTTGAACTATATTTGTTTAAATCGTTTAAAATATTCGGATGATCATAAGCATCTACTATGGCGACAATAGGGTTTCCTCCTGCTTGACCAGAAAGATTGTATGCTCCTAGAAATTGTTTCGGACCATAGCCTACAGGAAGGGTGGTTACTTTAGGATTACCATTTTGGTCTGTGATTACTCTGGCGTGACATCGTGTGTCTCCGGGAGAAGCAGGTCCAGGACAAACTGGTCTGTGTTCTTCTGATTGAGAATGACCCTGAGCACTACTTGGGTGAGAAGTAGTAATGCCTAAAAGTAAAAGAAAAGAAATAACTATAAAAGAGAATATATATTTAGGTTTTAAAAATTTCATATATCCTGTAGTATTATTTGTATAGTATATCACAATAAGTCAAATGTCAAATTTTTTTCCCATTAGAATGATTATCATCTCGAAAACCAAGCAGATATACCTTTGTAGAGATAATCAGCGATCTCTCTTTGTCTATATCCTGGATTGATAGTATCAGTTAGTCTGGCATATTCGGTATCGGAGGTGATAAAAACTGTCTCGGCGATAGTCGATGGCATTTTGGATTTAAGCAGCATTCCATCTGCAAAATTAGTAATACCTTTATTACCTGTTGTATCGGGTAATTGACCCATTGCGGTATTTATGGTTTTGGTAAAATCATAATCTTTGATTTTCTTTCCGTATAATCCTTGAGTATAGTCTAATGAGTGGTTAGAGCTTGCATTAAGATGAATGGATACCAAAACTTGACCAACTAGTTTGTTGGTATTATTACCATTACAAATGTCAGCTCGCTGGGAATTGGTAAGCCCTGTATCATCTACTCTGGTCATAATTACCTGATAATTATTTACAAGTAGTTTTTGTTGCAGGTCTTGGGCAATTTGCAGTGTTTCGTCTTTTTCCAAAAGACTGCCATAAGATGCACCGTTATCATTTCCTCCATGGCCGGCGTCAATACATATAACAGGACCTGTATTTTGCGCAAAAATAACAGAAGGGGAAAATAAGGCGATAAATGCGATTAATAATCCGATAATTTTTCTCATTGAACGAAAAACTTAAAAAGAGGATGAATCACCATCATTCTGACTTAATCCTTCATCAAGCGTACCAAACGTTTCTTTATCAAGCTCACCTGCGGCTTGTGTAAGATCGTTATTACTTTCGATTTTTTGATAAGATTGGCTGGGATTTTGTGCATTAGGCAATAAATTTGTTTTTTGCCTAACCGCCAAAACTCCTATAATTATCGCCGCACCTATAAGAATTGCGTAAAGTAAGTTTTTATTTTCTTTATTGTTTTTCATAGTAGTTTTTTTATTTCTCACTATTTACAGAATGTACCGCCACAATGAGATTCTTTATGGCTGTGCGGAAATCTCGCAGAGCCTCTTTCACTTTCTTCATATCTTCTCGAAACTGCAGAATCTGCCCTTTGGGATTACCAGAGGTACAGCTAAAACCGGCCACGTCATTTTGAGCTGCAGTGAGGGTTGTTTGGACTGTCGTCTTTTTAGCAGCAATATCAGAAACTAAATTATTGTAGTTTGGAACAGTTTTTCCGCTGGGAACGACTTTTGAGGTGTAATAATCTTCAACTCTTTGGGCAATAGCGTCAAATTTCACGAGCATATTGTTTGCCATCTTGGTAAGTTGGTCTGAACGCTTACTGATACCTTTTCCCCGTGCCTTGCATGATTTCAATTTGCCTTCATCGCGCCTGGCTTGTCCGGTAGGTCTTTGTGATATCGACGGTGAAAAGGGATGTATTGGCCTTCTGGTGGGGTACGCAACAGCATACGAAGTAGAAGCAAAAATGATTAGGGCAAAGAAAAAAATCGTGACAACAGAATGTATTTTAGTTACTCGCTTCATAACTTAAATCTAAACTAACAACTTTAAATCGGTTTGTCAAGTAAAATATGAATGCCAATAAAAAGCGGGCTTGCAATACCCGCTTTTTAATTGTTAATTTAAAATGGCAGATTATTTTCTGTGTCCGGGTGGCAGTAGAAATGGCGTCCCAGATGGGCTTGATGGCGGTTCAAGTGCATCAGAATGATCTAAAGCTACCTGCGGAATATTAGTCGGCATGTGAAATCCAGAATGGATATTGTCTGCCGGGACTTTGGTCACGTCAGGATTGGCACCATTATTGCTTGTCTGATTACCAGATTCATTCTGATTTTCTGTTTC
>JACPZE010000001.1 GCA_016195685.1 Candidatus Gottesmanbacteria bacterium | reverse complement strand
GAATTTTGTAAATGGAAAGTTTTTGCCAGATCAGAAACTTGCGATCCCAGAGGTGTTATATTTGAGGTTTGTGGATGGATAGTTAACGGCTGTCCTCCATGGGAAAATGACGATATCAAAGCAAGTAAAGCTGCGACAAATTGTGGCATAAAATTATTTCACCTCCTTTAGTTGTGGACTATCGTGGCAGAATTTATGGATAACGGGCCGGTATTTCGGATATTAATCCTATTTTCTATTTGTTGTCTAATGATATTTATATTGCTGATATTTGTTTGTGTGTTGGTAGTCTGCTGCAGGAGAGCATTGCCAGAAAATACCTGGCCCAATCCTGTATTTTTGTCCGCTTTATTGGTTCCGGTATTAACAGTGGTATTTATAGTGTTATTTATTTTGGCGGTATTGCTGTTATTTATATTGACGGCGTTCCCGAAGTTAGTAATGGCTGCTTTATTTATGGAGGATGGGCCGGTGGTATGGTTTAAATTCAATCGAAATATTTGTAATACAAGCAGTTGTGTTTACTACCGCTCCCACTTGAGCGTTACCGCTGACTACTGTTCCTCCCAAAGTGTTCCCGGAAGCGCTATTTTTACCTGTATTTGCTGATGATGTAAGTTTATTTACTATTTGAGTATCACAGTTATTGTTTACTAATATTGCCGGTTTTGGTGTCGGGGTAGGAGTTAAAGATGGAGTCGGAGATGGAGTAGGCGTGAAAGTTGGCGTAGGTGTAGGCGTTAGGGTCGGCGTTGGCGTAGGTGTGTCGGTAGGTGTAGGAGTAGGAGTATCGGTTGGCGTCGGCGTTGGCGTGTCAGTTGGTGTGGGGGTTGGTGTATCCGTAGGAGTAGGTGTGGGAGTATCCGTAGGTATCGGTGACGGAGTGTTAGTCGGAGTAAGAGTTGGAGTATCTGTTGGAGTCGGAGTCGGCGTGTCGGTAGGCGTGGGAGTCGGTGTGTTGGTTGGCGTCGGCGTTGGTGTGTTGGTTGGAGTAGGAGTCGGTGTGGGAGTTTCTGTTGGTCCCTGGCATTTTCCAATTCCAGAACTTGGATTAAATGGTACACATGATAAACCTTCACAGCATAGATGACCGCTGTCATTTATGTCACACTCGGCATTTTCATGCATACATTGAGGAGGAGTCGGTGTAGCTGTCGGAGTTAAGGTAGGAATCACTGCATATACTACACCAGAAATATTACCTATTGGTTTGCCTATTATAAACGCTAGTACAATAAGTCCGAGAATAACTCCCTGTGTAAAAGACCAGATATTTAATCTAAATTTCATAAAAAATCTTCTCTACAAACAAAAAAACCAGCGGCAGGCTGGTATGGAGTAAGTATTTTTAAACTCAATTATGGTAACTAGCTGATTATGATCGCACAAATTAGCATACGTGTCAATACATCAAACATATACAAAATAGGTTGAAAGTAGATAAACGTCTTAAATTATAATGTATCTAACGAAGAAAGATTATGGGGTAAATACTTTTACTACGTAGGCAACAACAACTATAACCATGACGAAAAAAAATACCAAACCTACACGGACTACAGGACTGGAAATATATTCCTGATTTTTACCAGGACTACTTTTTCTTGATTTTTTGGCAGGCATAACTTAAGAATAGAAATATTTTTTCCAATTGTCAAGAATCATTTTTGGGAAAATGATTTCCTCTTATATTTAAAATAAAAGAACATGCATATATAATATAGCAAATGTCAGATAAAACTAAATTCAGAAAAGAATCGGATTCTCTAGGTGAAGTATTAGTACCTAGTGACAAATATTATGGAGCACAAACACAAAGGGCAATCGATAATTTCCAAATCGGCCAGGAAAAAATGCCTGATCCTTTAATTAAGGCTCTTATTTTAGTGAAAAAGGCAGCTGCCATAGTAAATACTGAATTAGGAGATTTAGAAAGTGGAATCTCCCAAGCAATTATCAATGCATGTGATGAGATTATGGTAAACCCCAAGCTTTTTTCGGAAAATTTTCCCCTCACGATTTGGCAAAGCGGCAGCGGAACGCAAACCAATATGAACGTCAATGAAGTTTTGTCCAATAGAGCAATTGAAATTATGGGAGGGATAATCGGCTCCAAAAAACCAGTGCATCCGAATGATCATGTGAATAAAAGCCAATCCACCAATGATGCGTTTCCAACGGCGATGCATATCGCGACAGTTTTGGAGATTGACGACTTCTTGTTGCCCGCTCTTTTTAATTTGCGTAAATCATTGAAAAATAAAGAAAAGGAATTTGAGAAAATAATCAAAATAGGCAGGACTCATCTACAAGATGCAACACCTATTACTTTAGGTCAGGAATTTTCCGGATACAGCCAACAGATAGAAAATGGAATCCAAAGAATAAAAAAAGCATTACCATCTCTTTACCAACTTGCTCAAGGTGGAACTGCAGTGGGGACGGGACTAAATGCTCATAAAAGTTTTGGTGTGAAATTTGCAAAGATAATAAGTGAGATAACCAAACATCCTTTTACAAGCGCACCGAATAAGTTCGAAGCGCTTGCCGGAAATGATGTGATAGTTGAAGTTTCAGGAGTGTTAAATGTGTTGGCTGTATCGCTTTCTAAAATTGCCAATGATATAAGGTTATTGGGTTCAGGACCAAGGTCGGGGATAGGCGAGATTAGTTTACCCGAAAACGAGCCGGGTTCATCAATTATGCCAGGGAAAGTAAACCCAACACAATGTGAATCACTTATCATGGTTTGTAGCCAGGTAATGGGTAATCATGTAACCATCACGATTGCAGGTGCAGGTGGTCAATTGGAATTAAATGTCAATAAACCGGTGATGATTTATAATCTTTTGCAATCTATAAGGTTACTAAGCGATGCGATAAACAGCTTTACCGAGAATTGCGTTTCTGGAATAAAAGCAAATAAAGATAAGATAAAGGAACTTCTTAGTCAATCACTAATGTTGGTGACCGCTTTGACACCTCATATAGGTTATGACAAGGCGGCAAAGATAGCCCAAAAAGCGCAAATGGAAAATAAAACCCTCAAAGAGGCGGCAATAGAATTAGGATATTTGAATGGAAAAGAGTATGAAAGATTGGTCGAGCCCGCCAAAATGATTTCTCCAAAATCCTGATATTCAAGATTCGTTTGAAAAATAATTTCTTCCGTTTATTTGATATGATAGATGTATGGAAGTTTTTATGCATTACCTCATCTTGGGTATTTTTGTCTTTGGATTAAATGTCATTCCTGTTTTTGCTCCTCCTACCTGGACTGTTTTGACTTTTTATTTCCTCAAACTTCACTTGTCACTTCTACCAGTGGTAATAATCGGAGCAATTGCAGCGACATTGGGGAGAATAGTCCTTTACATTTTATCCAAAAATTATTTCGGCAACTTACTACCCAAGAAATATTTGGACAATATGCATATTTTAGGAAAGTTTATAGAGTCTCATGAAGATTTGACAGTGCCTGTTGTTTTAACTTATGCCTTTCTACCCATATCTTCAAACCAAATGTTTGTTGCCGCAGGATTGTCTGGACTGCCAATCAGGCTGATTGCCTTTTCTTTTCTGATAGGAAGACTCATTAGTTATACCTTTTGGATTACAGCCTCGCATAGAATTGTGGATAGTCTTGAGACTGCTTTTAGCTCCCATTACTCAAATGCCGGGGCACTTGTTGGTCAAGTATTGGGTTTTGTCGTGATCGTCCTGTTGGGTAAAATCAACTGGAAGAAATATTTAAAAATTAAATCTTAAAAACTACATTTTCATTTTTTCCGCCAAAAATCCTGATGAAATTATGAAGACCCCACCAATTAATTGTATTATCTTTAGTCTTTCACCTAAGATGGGAAAAGATAGAAGTGAAACAAATAAGGGAGTTAATGAAACTATCATTGTGATAAAAGAAGACGTTCGCTTATTTCGAATTTCATTTTTTCCCCACAAACTGCCAGCAGTTGCCCTCAGGATCAAGGAAAGTGGAAACATAAAAAGGTTTTTCCTTTGAGTAAAGAGGTGTTTTTTCTGGCGTACAAATAATTTTCACCTGCGGTTGATTTTTGATTTTGTTATACCATTTTTCTACAGAATCAACATATAAATTAAAAATATGACGAAACGAATCCTTATTTCTTCCTTTCACGTCAGAATGTTTGGCAATCCATAAACGAAGTGTCGAAGTGACTAAAAACATATAGCCGTAATCATTAGGAAGAGTGTATCTTTTTTCAAGTTGCATGCCCAGCGTATTGCGGTAGAACTTCATAAGTTCATCAGGATTGTCAGAGAAAATCAGAATTCTATATTCGGTAAACATGGATTATTTATAACAAAAATGATTTAATAGGGCAAATGATTTCTCAATCACCGTTTCAACTAGCCACTCTTGCCGGAGGCTGTTTTTGGTGTACAGAGGCAGTTTTCCAAAGACTGAAAGGAGTGGAGAAAGTAGTTTCCGGCTATACCGGTGGAACTGTGGAAAATCCCACTTACGATCAAGTTTGTAGCGGAAAAACAGGACACGCCGAGGCGATACAAATAATTTTCGATCCCAATATTATTTCCTATGAAAAATTACTTGAGGTTTTTTGGAAATTGCATGACCCGACTTCACTGAATAAGCAAATGTACGATGTGGGTACAGAATATCGATCAGCAATTTTTTATCACGATGAAAAACAAAAAGAAATGGCAGAAAAATCAAAAGAGATTTTGGAACAATCTGGTTATTACCAAAAAAATATAGTTACAGAGATAGTTCCTTTCACCAACTTTTATCCGACAGAAAGTTACAATCAGGATTATTACAATAAAAATCGGTATCAACCTTATTGCATGATAATTATCGATCCCAAGATCCAAAAGTTATATAAGGAATTTAAAGACGAAGTTAAACCAAAAGTAACCTCCTGATAGTCTATTTTTTAGAGAAGACCTTCAAAAAGGAATAAGCAGCAAGAGCGGCCATTGTAATCATAGTTACATGAAATCCGTATTCTATATATAAAAGTCCCTGCAGATTCATCCCATTTACCTTATGTAGTCCATCATGTACCCACCAGTTTAAAAGAAACCAGGAGGTAGAAAGATAAAGGCTCCAGACGACAAATTTGGAATTTTTACTCACATTTTTCACTATAGAATATCCAAATAAAAGAAAAGAAACACCCAATCCTAATGAGACAGATTCAAATATTGTAAGGATAATAAAAAAAGGAAGCTGACTGGGGGTTGGTTCCGGCAAACCCATAGGAGAGTGCCATACATTGGGTGTAACAACAAAAGCAATAACAGCTATAGGTATGGTAACCAGAAACCATTTTTTCATTATTTATGTGAAGTATATCACAATATTAAAGTGGAAATATAATTAATTAGAATGTTATAATCTTTTGAAATTATGTATTTAGATCCTAAAACAAATAAAGAAAAAATTGATGCTGCGATGCAGCTTCTTTTGGAAGAAACTACTACAGTTACCAAGTTTGAAAAAATTAGAATTCTTATTAAAGGTATAAATCCCAAACTAGATAAAACTCTTGAATCCTGTTCCAAAGGGATAAAAACTCTCAAAAGATTACAAGCTGGTGATGTAATTGAACTGACTGCAACAAACTTACCAGAACAAACAGAAGAGCAGAAAAAAAGGAAAAAAGCTCTCCTGTTTCTTATATCATCCTGGAAAAATTTGCGGGCAGAGGTGGCGCGGGTGCAGAAGCTATTTAACGAACAGGCTAAAGAAGGAAAAGTTACCACCCAAGAACAACTTGCTACAACTGGTAAATTAATAAGTACTTCAAAGGGTCCTTTTGGATTAATTACTGCCTTAGCTGTTCTAATTGTTGGTGTAGGAGCAGCACTGGCATATCTTAATTATTCTGCAGTTTCTATTACCATCAAAAACCAAGGATGTTCTCCAATTACTCCTGTGGTGGAATTACCAGTTCCAATTCCAGGAATAAAATTACCTACGGAAACTATCAATTCTGGTGGTCAAGCGGTAGCAAGTGTTCCTCCGTTTACTGTCAATGTTGACGGAACAAGAAGGGGGTTGGTAGTTATTTCTGCATTTAAATTCAATATGGAATATAATTTTGGGGGCAACACTAATTTGATCTTTGATAATCAGTCTTTGGTAGGTAAAAATACAACTATAAACCTTGGTTCCTCAAAAACTCATGAACTAATTCTTTCGTGTTCCAAATAGAAGCAATTATTTATTGACCATCTTTATAAGTTCTCTCATGAATGCCGGAAGGTCCATCGGCCAGCGAGATGTAACTAAGTTTCCGTCAACCACCACTTCTTTATCTTCCCATATACCTCCTGCTTTTTTTACTTCTTCAGGCACCCCGTCGTGCCAATAAGATGTCAGATGCTTTCCTTTTATCACATCTGCGTCAGCCAGCAACCATGGTCCATGACAAATAGAAGCAACAGGTTTATCTTTGGAAACGAAAGATTTAACTATTTCTTGGGTTTTTTTGATTTTTCGAACAGTTGCAGGAGCCCCATCTGGAGAACCGCCAGGAATAATAAGCAAATCATAATCATCAGGACTTACTTCATCAATAGTCATATCTGGTTGCAGAGAATATCCGTTTTCGCCACTAATACTTTCTTTTTTGGGGACTGCAATTTTTACATCCCAGCCTTCTTCCATGAGTCTAAACCAAGGGAAGAATAATTCCATGTCTTCAAATTTATCAGCGGTTAAGATAATAGCTTTTTTCATTTATTTTTGTATAGACAATTTTTTCCTTCTGATAAACAAAATATATATTAATCCAATATAAAAAACCATAATCAAAAGTCTTATCAGACTAAATTCATTATCAACGCCGAATAAGTTTTTGACCACATGCCCAGTAAATGTTGTTTCATAATTAGGTATAAACTTTACAGGAAGCGGAAGTATTTTTGATAAATGGATATTGAAGTAAACTTCAGTTATTTTAGTAATTCCATTTTGCACCAAAGATGCTCCCAATAGAATAATCATATATTCTGTAATCTTAAATACTTTACCTATCGGAAATCTTATATAAGCCAAGAAGGTCGCAAGTCCGATGATAGAGGCGACGGAAAAGCCTAATATTAGTCCCAGGAAGTTTTGCAAAAACGCAGCAAACAAAGATGTAGTTGCTGTAAACAAAGCGATTTCAAATCCTTCTCTTATTACCAAAAACATGATGGTTATAAATAGTGAGAAATCAAAGACTTTCTTTTGTAATTTCTCATGAATCTTAAGTATTGAGGCTCCTCTTTTGTACCGAAGCAAGTTATGCAAAGAAAATACTACATAAGCGATAAATATTCCTGAGAAAATAAGTAGGTAGCTTTGCAAAATATCTGCATTGTGTTCCGTTAAAATTCCGCGGGCCAAATCGCCAAAGATATAAGTGGCACTGGCAAGAATAAGAGAAATAACTAATCCTGTTCCTGCGGCAAGACTGATTTCGATTTCTCTTTTGAGTTTTAATTTCCGAGATATCCCTAAAAATACACCTACAATAAGAAATGCTTCTAAGAATTCTCTGAATGCGATAATTGCTGTGGTAATCATCTTAGTATTTTACCTCATTTTTCCCATCCAGTCATGGGCGTAAATTTGTGGCTTTCCAGTTTTTATAACTTCCAATATTTTTTCTGCCACAATTTCCGGTGGGTCGACAGGAGGCAGGTCGGGGTCTTCATCTTGAGGTTGCCATTTTCTTACTCCTCCCATAATATTTTTGCCGAAATTGGTAGCGGTGATGTACGGATATACTACACTCACGCTTATTTTATCTTTTGCGAGTTCCTCACGTGCAGTAAGTGATAGACCGTTTAATGCTTTTTTCAATGACGAATAAGCGGCTATATTGGGAATACTCATAAGGGAGGTACCGGAGCTTATATTTATAATTGTGCCTCCACGTTGATTTCTCATGATCGGTATCACTTCCTGCATGGTAATTAGTGGTCCGATAAAATTAAGATCTATAAGTTCCCGTAACATTCCGATATCTATTTTTTCTACCATTGCGTCGTAACCCCGGCCGGCATTATTAACCAAAATATCAATTCTGCCGAACTTATTGTAGACTTTTTTGACCATTTCTTTTATCTGGTTTTCTTTTCTTATGTCTGTTGCGACTGTATATGAATCCGCAAGTTCTTGGTAAAGATTATCCAGTATGTTTTTGGATCTGGCGACCAGAGCCACTTTTGCCCCATGATGACTAAGTAATTTTGCACAAGCCATGCCAATTCCAGATGAGGCACCGGTAACAATAGCGACTTTCCCTTTTATTTTCATTAATGTATTATATCAACAGATTATTTGTGCGGGTTTGCAAACCATGAACAAATTAAATATACTTTTTACCCTTTCCTCATTAAACGTTCTTTTGGTTACCGCCGAAAGATTTTCTTTTACCACCAAAATATTACTTGCGCCTTACAGTTTCTTGCGTTTACATGAGGTTTTCCAGATAAGCGTCCTTTTATTATTTACAGTCATCATTCCGTTTTTGATACTTCGCGAAGCCACGGGAAAATTTGATTTGTTCAATACAAAAAATGGGGCGATATTAGCTCTTTTATTTGTTATTGGCGTATATTTTTATTCAACAGGAAATGGAGTGCATGAATTGGGAAGTTTCCTTTTCAACCAGTACTGCGATACAAAAAAAGTAGTAGGGGAGATGTGCGGAGGCATGTTTTTCAACGATTATTATTTCGGAAATATACTCTATTTTATAGGTGCGATACTGATGAATATTGTTTTTTTATTTTTTGAAAGGATGCGACCGAATAAAACTTTTATCAAAAAAGATATGCTGCCACTGGCAATCAATGGTGTTATATATTCTTTTGCCATTTTTGCTTATGCTGCTTTTGATCGGGTTCTGGTGGGATTTATTTATTCTTTGGTTATGACCTTGATTGCCGACTGTTTTTATTTTCTGAACAAAAAAAGTTATTTGGCAAAGCCAGTGACGACTTATCTAGCCCTTACATATAGCCTGGGTACAATCGCTTCAATCATCGTCCGTTTCCGATAAACAATCTGAGGTTATTTTGAAAGAGTGGCAACCATTCCATCCATCTCGGTAAGTAGCGCTTGATTGGTTCCTTTAGGAGTAGAGTAAGTGATATACCCAAAAGAAGTGGGGAATCCATATCCAGAAGGCTTTTTCTCACATACAGTATAATTTGCTCCATCGTTTGTGCCTCTACGGAATTCTCCCGATATTCCGGTAATACCGACAAAATCAAGGAAAACCTGTGCCATGGGTTCCGGTTCTCCAGCAAATATACAGCTTCCTCCACCTCCGGCTGCCTGAGAAATGGTCAAAGTATATGCTCCTTTGGTGATAATGAGATCATTACTAGCTGTATTTGATGTATGAGTATCAGTCCAACCTGAGGGAATTTCAATTGTGTATGGAGTGAAAAACTGTGTTTTTGTTCCTGCGCTTACTTTTTTAGAGGTCATTGTGGTGGGTGTAGTTGTGATTGTAGGCATCAATGGAGTTATGGTGGGAGAAACGTTTTGAGGTGGTGGGGGAATTTTCCCGTAGTGAGTGCCTAAATAAAATCCACCGTATGCAATCCCTCCGGTCAAGAAAATAGCGATTATAATTTTGCCAACAAGGGCAAAAATTTTATCTGAGCCACTCTTTGGGTTTTGGTCAGTAACAATATTATTCGTTAAGTTTGCTGGATCCATAATATATTATTATCGCAGAAGAAGGGATAATATTCAATTTCTCCGCAGATATCTATAACAGGAGTGCTTCCTTCACGTACGCCTACGCCTACTTCTACCCCTACACTTACACCCGCACCTACTTTGAAACTATTTCTTCCGAAAGTTATATTGTTACCTAGTGCTACACCTACACCTACGAAAATTCCGATCAAGATAACAATAAAACCCCAATATCTATAATTGCATTAATTTAAGTTCCACGAAGCATAAAATTCCAAGCTTAAGCGGGTTCCGGGGGAAGATGTTCTTCTCCAGTGGGTGAAGAGCTGTAGTCTTCTTTGAGCCATTCTACATAAGTACAGCCTGTAGGTACTCTGGCAATTTTATCCCAACCTGAGGTAGAACACTTTTTCATGCGTTTGCCTTTGGCGGTAGTATAAAGTACCAATAGTTCCCCGCATTGCGGACATTTTTCATCCAATTTTTCAGTCGTACCATTTATCCACTCTATATAGTCACACCCGGTGGCTGTCTTTGTCTCTTTGTCCCAACCCCCAGTACTGCACTTTTTCATTTTTTTACCAAATCTTGTAAACTGCATAACTATAGGCGATCCGCATTTGGGACATTTCTCATCCAATGTTTGCGGTTCAATCTCAAACCACTTCACATAATCACACCCCTCGTTTTTCCTAGTTTCCTTATTCCAATTACCTTGGGAACAGCGCTGAAGTTTGCGGCCGGAGGCAGTAATTACGATTTCTCCCATGCTACTTCCGCATTTGGGACATTTCTCATCCATATTCATAAAATTAAGAATAACATGATTTGGAATTTATAAATAGATAGTATTTGGAAAATTATTCTTCTATCTGTGTAAGTTTAGTGTTACTGCGGGTTACAGAGATATATGAAAATGAAGAGTCAGAGGTTGCTCCATGCCAATGAGTTTCATTTGCAGGAGACCAAACGACATCGCCCTTTTTCACTCTGGCAACTTTCTTTTTCGTAGAAACTATACCATTTCCTTTCGTGATGATTAATACCTGATCATTTGCGTGCTTGTGGAATTTCGTTCTTAATCCCTTTTTGAAATAGACATAATCGATACTCAAATCACTTCCTTCGTTATCTGTAACAGGGGATTGCCTGGTAACTTTTCCGGTAAAAAATGGCGGTCCTAATTGTTGCTTTTTAACTTTCTTGATATTTACGATTTTCATAGAAGTATTTTAGAAAGATGAATTCTTTCGTGGATCTAGATGTCAGATTATTTCACCGGGATCATCAGATGCTCATAAGGTGTACCAGCCCACATGATCCATGGTTTACCGTTTTTGTTATCAGTACCGTAGACATTTTTATCAAGCTTGCCAGTTGGAAATATCATAATGTGCGGTGGAGAACTTGTCCAATCTTCTCCAGGAGCAGGTTTATCTGCATATGGATCAGTATTTGATGGATCGCTACTTCCCTGCAACATATAGCCAAGACCGGCTTGATCAATTTGCGGTTTCTTTTTACTCATATATGCACCAAACCATTGCATAGCCATTTTATCTACACACATCGGGTCATTTCCAGGGGAAACTGGCCAGTCGGGAAGACAAGTCCATTCATTGGTACCCTTTTGAAGGGTAGGCATCGCGGCTCCATCTTTTTCCGGCCAATCCATTACGGTTGCATCTTTTGAGATAGCATCAGGAGCAGCACTTTTTGCATTTTGTATTTTCCATTCTTTTGAATCTTTCTGGGGAGCATTTTCAGTCATAGATTTTTCTTGAGATTGAGGTTGTGGAGCTGGTGAATTGCCGCGAAGGAGATATCCTAAAGCAACTCCGGCAACTAAAGTAATTGCAATTGTTGGGGTTATCTTACCCATAATTTTGTAATTAGTCTAACACCTCCAAACACTTTGTCAATAGTTTATTTCGAGGAAATAATACGCAGAAAATTTGAAAGAAGTATTTCGCTTTGCTTTGCCATAAGTTTTGCCTTTTGTTTGGCTTCTTCCAACAATCTATCTTCATCCAGTTCAAAATCTTTGTGGATCCATTCTTTATCTCCTTCTATTTGTTTTTCTACCATAACTGGCGTAAATTCCATATGAAAAAGTAATCCGTATGCATTTTTGTAAGAAAATGCTTGGTTGGTACAGGCCGGAGATGTTGCTAAAAGTTTTGCTCCTTTTGGCAGGTCGAAAGCGCCACCATGCCACTGTAAGACTTTTGTCTTTTCTGAGAATCCTTTGAATAACGGATCATTTTGTCCTTCTTTCGTCAAATCGACATCGTAATAGCCGATTTCTTTAATAATTTTTCCATTTATGATATTTGGATATACATTTCCTCCCAATGCGTAAGCGATGAGTTGACTACCTAAACAGATTCCTAATATGGGCATTTTTTCAAGTGCCTCTTTGATAACTGCAAGCTCATCTTCTTTGGATGGATAAAGATCTTTTCCATGATAAACTTCCATTGGACCACCCATGACAATAAGCGCCTGATACGAAGAGATGGAGGGAATTTTATAAGGTTTCCAAAATTCAATCGTATCCAGTTGAATTCCTTTTTCTTGTGCTGCTTTTGTGATAAAACCAGGATGTTCATTGGGAATATGTTGGAAAACGAGGAATTTCATAGAGAAATTATAACAAATATTTAAAAACAATTATAATAATTTGAATATGATATTATTCAATTATGTTTATAACCAAAAATACCCTAGCAGAATTAACTTTTTATCTGAAATCTTTTCGGAAGATATTGAGGAAAGATCACTTGCCCAAGCCACTTTTCCCGGATGGGGTGACGATTGGTCAAGTCGCTTATCATACCGCAGAGTCTGCCAATTATTGGCTGAAGGTTCATATTCTTAAGGAAGAATATCCTAGGGATCGTGACAGTGAATTTATAGATAAACATTCTCTGGAAAATATACTAAATACTTTAGATCAGGCAATGAAATTATGTCAGGAGGTCGCTAAGAGAAAAATTAGACTCGATGAAAAACTAAAGACGGAAAGAGAAGTTTATTCCATGGGATTTAAAGTCACAAACCATTACGAAGTCCTACAACATGTCACTTCCCATACAGCAGAACATTTTGGACATATCAGTGTGAAGATAAAAGAAGAAAATACTTAGAATGGATATTTAATAAATTACTCCGAGGGACAGACGCGATTCGAACCTTCTAATGATAATAATTCAAGAGTATAGATTTTAGCTCTGGTTCATGCTAAAATTCCATTTGTACTTTGATATTGACGGAAACAATTATTCCCCTGTAGCTCAATGGTAGAGCGGCATCCTGTTAAGATGATGGTTAGAGGTTCGAGTCCTCTCGGGGGAGCACTTCGTTTCACTCAGTGTAAACATTTTGGAGTCGAACTTGGGAGATTAGATTATTCTATTGGTCTGTATTGAATGAGTTCGGATGTTGTAATATTTTTACTCTTTATCTAAAGAAACGTATGGAATCAAGTGCTCTCTCCCTCAGCTGTTTACCGCCCCCAGCTTTTTCTATTAGTTCTTGAGCAATAGCATCTCCTTGTCGTGCTGCCCGTTCTGTATCTATTGCACCTCCAAGTAAAGGAGGAAGCCTTTTGAGATCAAAAGCTTGTCTTCTCCTATCTCTACGGGTGACAATCATTCCGTTCGTTCTGGTAGTAAAAGCAAACAGGATAATAGATTCTACTACACGTCTTATTGGTGAAACAACTGGTCTTTCTTGTTGGATACCAACAAAAGATCGTTCGGTGCTTTCTCTTGCTTCTTGCATTTTATACAGTACGATATTATTTTACTAAGGCTATTTCTTGCAAATAGTATAATTTGTTTCACTATTTTGTCAATCGTTCATAATGTAAATCACTCTGTTGAGTCTCAGAATAGGTTCGAATAGCGTCCACCCCTCGGAGCATTTTAAAGTCGAACTAGGGAGTTTAAATTGTTATATTGGTACATTTTTAAATTGATTATAAAGAGTAAGTGCAAACGCAATAGCAAAAAGGATAAATAATCCTAAAATTGCTTTTTTAATCTTTCTTAACGCTTTCCCTCTTTTTTCTGGATCTTTTATCCTAATGACTAATCGAACTGTATTTATCATCAATAGAATTAAAAAGTATAAAAAAGCGACAATAATTAATATTCCTACAATTCCTCCGATTAAGGGAAAGACATTCATAATTTAATTAATTATACAATTCCTCAACCCAAATCCACAGTTCGGATAATATCCCACAGGGGGAGCACTTCGCCAGGCTCAGTGTAAACATTTTGGAGTCGAACTGGAGAGTTTGGATTGTTATATTGGTTTATATTAATTAGTTAGGATAAGGTTCGTAGGGAAAATATCTTCACGCATTAATTTAACTATTCTATTTATTATGCGTATGCTTTCCATATTTATCAAAGTTCGGTTCTTCTTTTTCTCTTCTACCATGTGAATGTCTTTGATCTTCGAAAACATTAGTGTATCCTTTTCGATGATCTTCATGCAGATCAACTACTTCCTCATCTGATGAAGCACGTCTCTTCAGAGCTTCCCTCTTCTCATGTATTTTGTCTGGATGAACAAAGGGATACCTATCGTTTAATGCAGTTTTCTTAATTATTGCATGATGATATCTTAATCCTTCAAAATTTTGAGGGATGTTTCCAAAATTAAATGCAGTATCAAAACTTTCACCTCCTATTACTTCTCTTAATCTCATAATATTAGTCCTTGGAAGTCTGATTTTAATATATGAAGCTGACACTATCAATTAAATTTAAATAAAATATTTTCGAAACCATCCATCCCCTATGTACTTCGCAAAGCTTCATGTAAACATATTCGAGTCGAGGTGGGAAGGTGTAGATTATTCTATTGAACTATATTTAACTTGTTTGGAAAAGATTTGTATGGGAATTTATTCTTAAAAGAAAATTTGAGTCCAGAAAAAAGAGAGCTTTCTTATACTTTTTCCATTTTAAAAACTTCACTGTTTAGGTGCATTTGAGTGTGTAATTGTAGGTTTACTATCGGGCTTCTTATTATCATCAGTATTTACATGCCATTCTTCTTTTATAATCTCTTCTACTTTTTCTTTTCTTAATCCATCTCCACCAGTTGATCGATCACTAGTTACTGGAGGTATGTAGATATCACTTTTTTCCATAGATCATAGATAATTATCAAATTGAGAATTATGTGTCAATTGATTGACTATTTGAAGAAACCTTGAATTGAGGTGTACCTCTATTACTAGACATTTATTCATGCCAAATCCACAGTTCGGATAATATCCACTGAAACAAAGTTCCAGCGTAAACACAGAATCTAGTTCTGTGTAAACCACAGGGGGAGCATTTTGGAATATAACTGTCAATATGCTCTAAATGCTGATAATTATCTTTTTTGCTTCTTACGCGAACGCACAGTGTGTTTTTTCTTCGACAGATGTTTTTTAATTTTACGAACAATCCATATAACGATAAAAATCTCCCCCACTAAGAAAACGAGTTGAAGTAGAAAGAACAGAGTTTTTTTGATAAGTTCCAGCCAAGGAATTTGCTTATTTGCGACAACCGCAAAATAACTCGTACCGGGAGATTTTGCAAAAACTCTGCAGCCTTTGGTATAGTCGCAGCTTTTTTCTGTAGTAATGGGTAGATCGTCCCATCTGTCTTGACTTCTATTCCACCGGATTACGCGTAAATTTCGAATATACTGCGGAGAATTAAATGTCAACCAAGGAAGAATTTCAAACAGAGCACCTGAAAATGGATGAATCTCTTCATCGTTTTCTGTAACTACTGTTCCGACTTTGAAATAAAAACTCAAGTCATATTTCTTTGGATCTGGCACCATTACGTCATCATTGCTTAACCCCCCTGTTGTCTGCCTTAGAATCTCCGGAGTTGTTTTACCATCATAGATCGTGATCTCGGTTGTCGCATATTTGACCGGGTCGGCGGTGGCAAATATCATTTTGCCAAGAGGAGAGCCCGGAGGCATTTCTGTACTTATAAATTCATCTTTTTTTAAATTTTCCAAAGGAATCTTCTCCTTTATGATTGGAGGAGCATTATTCCAGCCATTCTTAAAAACCTCATCACGGACTACGGGTTTTCCTGTATTATCTGTTGTCGAATAGGCTGAAATTTGTCTGGAGCGCCAGTATATATCGTCAAAAGGACGTGATAATCCGCCAGCCATTGATTCAAATTCCCGGATGAAATCTTGAGGAAGAGAAGGTTTTGCTGTTGGCATTCGTATGTTTTTTTCAAAAGCGTCTTCCAAAAGTGCATCACCCCTTGTGCTTAAGATTTCGTCTAGCGTAGATTTGAATGAATTGCACTTAGTACGGCACGGAATGTTTGGTCCGCACCCATCTAAACAATTATCATACGCAATTCGTGCATCATCCTCGATCTTTTTATAAGCTGGGTCATTTGTACATGTGATAAAGTCGATTTTTTTATCCAGACAGCTAATAAATGCCTGATAGGCATCCTCGGCTTGAGTGGTTTTATATATACTGCTCTCCTGTACTGGTGCAAGTTGACTTCGGGGTTGGGAAGATTGAGAAGATTTCTGCCGTGTTGCAGGTGGGGGTGCCGACTTTTTTTGTTGCGAGGGCCCATTATTCAAACATTCTTCAAAATTATTACTGTTATGAGTCATGCAACACTGATAGATAAAATCGCTGTGGGAATAAGTACGGCATAATTCTGCATGGGTTTGTGCATTTACGGAACTCGTAACAAAATGCGTTATGAAGGTAAAAACAACTCCCGAAACCAATACACATAGACTTTTAAGAATGAAGTTTTTGTTCACTATATTAAAAGTACGAAAAGCTTAAGTCTTTGTCAAATATAGAAGTAATTAATCTTTTGCCTTAATTTGAGTTCGGATAATATCCACTGAAACAAAGTTCCAGCGTAAACACAGAATCTAGTTCTGTGTAAACCACAGGGGGAGCTTTTTCGAGTCGCACTATGGAGTTTAGGCTATTCTATTGGTCTATATCTAAATGGTTAAGATGAGATTTGGGTAGCGGAATGTCTTCTGAACATTTCTCCTATTTATATTTTATTCAGCCTCTATTGTATAATTTGTTATCAAAAGTATGAAAAAAACTATTATCTATGATTTTGATGGTACTCTTGCTGATAATTTACAGGAGATGATCCATTTATTTAAGAAATACGCAGGAAAAGAACTTAGTCAGAAAGATATCAAATCATTAAGAAGTAAAAGAGCTCAAGAAGCATTTCGTTATTTAGGAATATCACTTTTTAAAATACCTTGGATTATTAGACAAATGAGGCAAGATCATAGTATATCAATAGATAAGGTTTATCCAATAAAAGGAATAAAAGAAGTACTTTATGAATTAAATAAAAAAGGGTATCAGCAAGGAATTGTAACGTCAAATTCTGAGGAAAATGTTAAGCTTTTTCTTAAATATCATCAGTTAGAGGTATTTAACTTTATTCGAACGGGGTCAAGTTTCTTCGGGAAAGATAAAGTTATAAGAAGATTATTAAAAGAATTGTACCTAAAACCAAATGATGTGTTGTATATAGGTGACGAAGTAAGAGATTGTGAAGCAGCCAGGAAAATAAATATAAAGATGATTGCAGTTACTTGGGGTTTTAATGATGAAAAGATTCTTCAAAAACAAAACCCTGAATATTTAGTAAGAACTCCTAATGAATTAATTAAAATGCTCGAGAAGATGAACTAATCCAGGTTTGAATGGTGTCCATCCCTCGGAGCAAATATTAGTTTAGAACCTCACGACAGTATAACTAGTCGTTACATCAACTCCATTTGTCCGTAAGATATTGATATTCACTCCTCCTATGTTACAATTTGTTTCGGTGTCCACGAAAATAAAACTATTCATTCTGTTAGTCTTTCTCCTTTTGGCTATTCTCTTAGTTAGACTATCTTCTAAACAATCAAAAATCGGTGTAAATAAATCCCTACTGTCTTTCCCTAGTGGTATTAAAAATGTCTTTGTTATTGTCATGGAAAATACAAACTGGTCTGATATTAAAGGTAATACCCAATCTGCACCATATATCAATAGTTTACTGGCTAGATCAGATGCTTCCTTTGCAGATCAATACTACAATCCGTCAAGACTTCATCCCAGCGAACCAAATTATGTTTGGATGGAAGCAGGAGCATCAACAAACCTCCCAAATAATACGACCACAGTTAGTTTCACAACAGATGATGATCCGAGCCCCTCAAACTCAACTTCAACAAAAGATCACTTAGTCAGTCTTATTAACGATAGTGGAAATTCCTGGAAAACATATCAAGAAGGAATTGATGGAAAAGTTTGTCCTTTAAATACAAATAAGATAACTAAATATGTTCCGAAACACAACCCGATGATTTTCTTCCAGGATGTGACGGATAATAACAGCCCAAATTCCACATATTGCATACAACACATAAGACCATTTGAAGAATTAGCTACCGATTTAAAGAAAAACTCTGTAGTACAGTATAGCTTTATTACTCCAAATAATTGTGATGATATGCATGATGATAAAGGGTGTGACACTGCTGATCAGATAAAAAATGGAGATGTTTGGTTATCAAAAAATTTACCGGTTATCTTAAGATCAGATTCTTATCGCCAAGATGGAGTAATCTTTATTACCTGGGATGAAGGGAAAAATCGTAATGATGGGCCAATCGGTATGATGGTCTTATCATCAGTTGCAAAAGGAAATGGATATCATAATGCTTTACACTACGATCATAGTTCACTCCTTAAGACTCTAATTGAAATCTTCAATCTTAAAAAATATCCAGGCCAATCCCAATCTGCTTCTGATCTAGGTGATTTATTCCGATAAGTATTTAAGGTATTTATACTAATCTCAATACATAAATAAACCAATACGTGATAAAGATCCACAGTAAAAAGCCAACCGAATGAATAAACGGTGATGGCACGAGAATTTTTTCCTCAGTGGAGTTATTTAAATAATTCAAAAATAAATATACGGAGGAAAGAGTAAGAAAAACATTTATTTGGATACGATTTAACTTCGTTTTTAATATATATAAAAATGGCATTATCCAGAAAAGATATTGAATACCCCAATTAGGAATTATTATATAAATGCTTAATATCGTTAAAAAACAACTCTGAAAAAAGGATATATTTTTACGCAGAATCAATGTTTGAAAAAAGAAAAATAAAACTACAAAGATAAGTAAATTATGTTGCATTAACCATGTTAGAAGGCTTGGGTAAAAAGATAGTATAAAAGATAATCCCCATATTCCTATTGGTCCGCCAGCCCTAAATGTTGCCTGAAAGACTACATCAAATTTTGGGTCAAATACAAATCGTGAATATAAAAGAATAATTGATACAAGAACTAATCCAATACCACCTATAAGTTGGAGGAACTTTGGGATAGTTTTTACATATTTTACTAATGCCGGAAGAAATACAATGGACCATGTTTTTGCAGCAATAGATAATCCATAAAGAAGGATACCGATAATATAATTCTTCCTGATTTGAGAAGTAAGTAATAACTTTGATCCTAAGAAAAATAGAAATAATAAAATTACATCAATTTGGCCATGAAATAAAACTACGCAGTAGGTGATTGGTGAAGTTAAAAACTGCAGGAAAAAACGCCGTGCATTTGTAGCCGACTCTCTTTTGTACTGGATAAATAATAAGTAACCCAAGAGATACAAAGAGGGTATGAGTATAAATAATTTCAAATAGAATGAGAATGTAAAAAATGTGAAGTATTCAGTTATACCATTCAAGGGAGCAAAAACAAAAAGCAGGAGAGGGGAAAATGGATACTTACTATGATCGCGGTCAATCTGATAAAAATCGATGTTATTCCTCAAGTTCCATCCAGCTACAGAAAATTGTTTTACATCTCCGATCTCCTTTTTAATTAGCCCAATAAATAGGATTTGCAAGATTAATACTATAATCACTGAGCTTTTAAATACTCTTTTTGATAAGAATAGCCTTTTTGCATATTTTGTGTGCAGACTGATATGAACTAATGAAAAAAATAAAAATTGGAGGATAAAAATGACCGAATCAAAACCCATGATTAATTATAAGTTATAACATGAGTAAAAACCTATTATATGCTTCTGCATGAGAAACTAGATGGAATGAAATATGAAGTAATAGTTGCAAAATCATCCATCCTTCTACCAGATATTTTTGTATGACTTCTAGATACAAATTGCCTGGGAAAATCCTATAGCATATTGCTATCCTCTACTTTTCCTGTTACACTGATAAGAACGAAATATAATGACAAAACCTTTTTTCATTTCTTCCTCTGTCTCCATAACAAAATGGGCGTACCAAAAATCAAAACTTGCCTCCATGCCAGAGTGGGTTGAACTGATAACAACTATAGAAAATGCTGATCTTTTACTCACCCTTGTCTTAGATCAAAAGTGTCCCCAGAGACCCTCCGTATTAAAATGCCTTTACTCTCTTGTAGGAACAAGTGCATCAAAACATGTTGAGATGGATATCGCGAAAATAAATATGTTACTGGATAAGGCGCAATCATCTTCTGATCAGGTTATTCTCAATTGGGTAAACAGGTCACGGATTATATTAAAAGATCTGAAAAAGTTTGACTATATAGAATGGTGTCAAGGTGGTTTGTCGGAAAAAGATTTACCTACAGTTCATTAAGTGAGTAAAATAGTCAGTGCTTTATTTTCCCCTTACTTTTTTCATTCAGTGGAAACCACAAATGGAGCAACTTTCTCTTTGGACTGTTACAACAAACTATTGTTATGTTAAAATGCTTCTTATGTTAGAAGCGCACGTTGAGCTTGGTCATCCTTTCGACAAGAAATCACATAGTAATCATCGACCTCTTCAAATAGGGGCAAACACCCTTTATGAATATCAACCTCCTGTCAGTATTGACTTGGGCGCTGATGGATCAGTCACAATATTTCATGATTCTCTAACAACCCCGAAACATGAGTCCATGGGAGGTAGGGGAAGGTCTCAATTTAATGTACATATTACTGCTTCAGTCCCAAATTTAGATAATCAGTCTAAAGGGAGGGATTTTAGCGTAGTAGTCAAACAATAATTATCCAATCCAAAAAGTAGAATACCGTCTATCCTTGGATCTGGAAATTGGTGTGATTGTTGGGATAGGCTACGTTTGATATAACATCATATCCATGATATTCTAAAACAGTGAAACATTCGACTAAGCATATACAAAAATCTCCTTCACTTTTGCACAAAAAAGGAATGGTTCTTTTTATTATACTTTTGATAGGATTACTTGCATTTTTTGTTCGGGGTAATTTTACACATGTAAAACTAACGACAACTTCTGATACTCATATTATCTTTGGATCATTTGACAAAAATAGATTGAAAACGGAGGAAGAATGGAAGAAGATATTGACGATAGAGCAGTATCATATACTTCGTCAGCAAGGTACAGAAATTCCATTTACAGGAGCATTAGAATATGAGAATAGAAAGGGAACATACTATAGTATAGGTTGTGATGAGCCGGTATTTCGATCAGAACAAAAATATGATTCTGGCACAGGATGGCCTAGTTTTACTGCTCCCATAAATGAGGATGCACTTGTGCTTCGAGAGGATGGTACGTTGGGTGAAAAGCGTATAGAAGTATTGGACAAGTGCGGCGGGCATCTTGGACATGTCTTTGACGATGGTCCTCCCCCAACAGGGAAAAGATACTGCATGAATTCTATTGCACTAAAGTTTATCCCAGATAAAAATTAGACAACCAAGTTCCAATATTGTCTATCTCTAGAGGGATTAACGAAATAATTACCTTTTCTTAACTTTTAGGGCGATCTGGTAGGATTTTTCTACCCAATCTTTCACGAGGTCAGTATCTTCCATGACTTCACTTGGTAGTTCGTAATAATCCATCATCATTTTCTTGCCTTTGGGTGAGATATAGATAAATTGTTTGCTCCCATAATTTTGGAAATCCTTACGATTAGTGTCATTTATTTTAAAATAAAGAACGCCATCTGCAATAAGGGCAAAAAAGATATCATGACGATAAATTCCATATCCTCCGAACATTGCCCGGGCTGTAATTCCATCGACACCGCCCAACACTTCTGTCACGACATATTCTTTGAAGCTTTCATCTTTGGGCATAAGATCATTATACGCAAATTTTATTTTGGTTTGAGGCTATTTTCCTTCGTAGGCTTTATTTAAACCCGCTATATCAATTTTCTTCATCGTAAGCATCGCCTGCATAGTTCTTCCTGCTTTTTGAGGATCCTTATCTGAGAGCATTTCACCAAGTTGCTTAGGGATAATCTGCCATGATAGACCATATTTATCCTTCAACCAACCACATTGACCGCTTTCCTTAACCGCAGAAAGTTTATTCCAAAAGTAATCCACTTCTTCTTGCGTTTGGCAGTCTACTACAAACGATATTGCCTCGTTGAATTTAAATACCGGTCCAGCATTAAGAGCTAAAAATTTTTGCCCCTCAAGGATAAATTCCACAGTCATGGCTGTTCCTTCTGGCATATGGTGTACTTCAAAACCCTCTTTTGGGTAGCGTGAGACATTCAATATTTTTGAATTCTTGAAGATAGAAACATAGAATTTAGCCGCTTCTTCAGCTTCTTTATCAAACCACAAGAATGGAGTGATTTTTTGCATTACAATGATTTTAATTTAATCTGCTTGGTAGGGTCAAGTACTATTAAATATTAAACATTGTGATAAAATAATTTCCAGAAAATATTTATTATTAAAATTTATTACAATGGAGGTTTTATGAAAATGAATCCGGTTGTTCATTTTGAAATGCCGTATAAAAACGGCAGCCGCGCTGCTAAGTTTTATGAATCGGCTTTTAATTGGAAAATGACCGATGCTGGCGAAAAAATGGGGAATTATTTGCTTGCAACTACTACTGATACAGACGAAAAAGGTATGGTGAAAAAACCTGGCACGATAAATGGTGGATTTTATCCACTTGAAGCTGCAAAAGATGCCAAGGAACCGTCAGTTGTTGTTGCGGTAGACAACATTGAAGAATCGATGGGAAAAATAAAAGAAGCTGGAGGAAAACTGCTTGGTACACCAACGGATATACCAGGCGTAGGGAAGTATGTGCCTTTTGTCGATACAGAAGGAAACAGAGTAAGCATACTTCAACCTACAGGGATGTAAAAATGCAAAAGAAAGGAGGTGAATGATAAATGAAGAAATTTTTATTCTTATACATGTCTCCAGTATCTGCAGAAGAACAAATGGCAAAAGGTAAACCAGAAGATATGCAAAAAGCAATGCAGCCATGGATTGATTGGTTTAGTTCAGTTCGTAATGGACTTTTAGATCGTGGCATGCCACTTGGAAATGGTAAGCATGTAATTACATCTGGAGTTTCAGATAGTACATCACAAATTACTGGTTATTCAATGATCCAAGCAGAAAGTATGGATAAAGCACTTACACTGGCTAAAACACAACCCCATCTTACTATGGGAGAAGGAAGATCAGTTGAAGTTTTGGAACTACTGACAATGCCTGGAATGAAAGACTAAAGCGATGAGTTTGTTCCTTTTTCTACTTAATCTGCCTTTTACTCTCACTGGCGTTGTGCCGGTGATTTTATCTGGTCCATATAGTTTTAAGTTGAATAAAAATCCAATAGCTTTGATATTTAAAGTGAAAAGTTTTTGGTGGGCATTTGGTTATTTTAGATATGCCAGGGCAATGACGGTTGGACATATTATCCTGATGGGTCCAAAAGAGTTAAAAAATGATTTAGAACATGAGATTATCCATGTAAAGCAGTGCGAGAGATATCCGGTGATTTTTCCGCTACTATACCTATATGAACTTCTGACAAAAGGAGTCAGACAAAATCGGTTTGAAAAAGAAGCTTATACTTTATCCAAAAGTGTCTATAGACCCATAAAACAATCCTAGCCAAAATCCCCCAAAGACGCTTGTACTGAGCATAGTCGAAGTGTAAAATCTAGGCTCGTTCTACTCCGCTATTAGCCGAAAAAGTGATGATGTAATTTGTAAAAATTGTGCTGTCTAACTTTTATATCTATCACTTCTACTTACAAATTTAAAAAGTCCAGCAATTACAAAGCCTAAAACTAATAAAAGTAAGTAACCAGTTATTACTCCAATGATAATTGCAACGAAAAAATTAAAATGAAAAAATAACCAGGAAAAGATAAAAGAGGCTAACCCACCAATAAAACTAAGGAATAGTATTGGTTTGGCGATTTTATAAGCGTAATCATCGCCAAGACCCTTGCCGCTTCTTATAGATTTTAAAGCTTCTTGAGTATCAGATTGGCCTTGTTCGATTCCCTTGGAGAACTCATTCATGATTACTATATTAAGGTTTTCACCCAACCTTATCAAGTAAGATACGTTCTATCCTGCCAAAATGTCGAACCAATTATTAGCAAGTTTAGTACGAATTTTTGCTGTACTTAGTTTAAGAAAATGAGAAAAGTAATT
Source organism: Candidatus Gottesmanbacteria bacterium (assembly GCA_016195685.1). Lineage (GTDB taxonomy): Bacteria > Patescibacteriota > Microgenomatia > 2-02-FULL-39-11 > 2-02-FULL-39-11 > JACPZE01. Next base: position 3,664 of record JACPZE010000001.1, on the reverse strand, counting down.
TGTAATAAATTTAACCAAACCTAGCTAAAATTCTCTAAAGAGCGCTTGCACTGAGGATAGTCGAAGTGTAAAATTTGCTTGAAATATGAGTCAATCCAAAAAGCCTAAAATATTTTTTGCTATTCCTTGTGGAGAATTCTTTCACATTCAAAATAATATAATTAAAACTATCTGTGAAACGCTCAATATCGAATGTCTAATTATAGAAGATCATACAAAAACAGACTTTTTATGGAAAAAAATAACAAATGGAATTGATGATTCTGATTACTTTATTGCGGATATTTCCTCTAAATCTACAAATGTCATTCTAGAATTGGGTTATGCTCTAAGAGAGAAAAAATCGAGATTTTGTGCGATATTTATTTCAAATAATATACAACCGCCAGTTGATCTTCAAGGCTTAAAGCTACAGAAATATAATAGTTTTAGGGATTTTAAAGAAAAATTAATAAACTGGATTAAGGATAATGTTCTGTTAGATACTAATATATTACCTGCTTTTGAAATTGATGATTTGCCAATTGAGGATTTTAAAGACCTAGATAGATTTATCAGATTGTGGAGTGCTCCAGGAGGATCCTTTTCATTAACACATGAAGGGTTAGATGTTATGAATGCTCATTTTCCTATTATGACTAATTATTTAGCTCCCTTAAATAATTATGAATTTGAATTTAGAGCTAGAATTGTAAACGGGGCTGTGGGTTGGGCTGTCAAGGGGACGAAGCGTTATGCAAGTATAGTACCAGAGTTTTGCCTTATGTTTAATATTGGTTTGGATGGAAAACTTACACCACACATATTTAATATTAATAAATCTATTAAAGAACATGGAGGCTATAAGCCTTTTAACGAAAAAGTAAGAATAGTAGCGCTTAAAAAATCTAAAGAGGGATGGTTTAATATAAAAACAATAGTTATAGATGACAATATCAGGATATTAAATGATGGAGAAATAATATTTGAAGATGATTTTTCTAAAGAACCTTATAAAGAATATTATGATTATCCTAATAAACAAGGCGAAATAGGATTTCGATGTTATCAAGGGGTTGAAGAAGCAATTATAGAGTATTTTAGTATTAAAGAGATTTAAAGTTTAATAAGATGACTAGAGATTTTATTTTAAAAATAAAGGCAAAAATAAATGAGAAAAATAATTGTATTTAATTTAATTTCGCTTGATGGATTTTATGCCAGAGAAAATGGTGATATCGACTGGCACAATACAGATGAGGAATTTGCTCAGTTTGCCAATGAGCAAACACCAACATTTGGTATCCTTATATTTGGCAGAGTCACATACGATATTATGGCTAGTTATTGGCCTACAAAAGATGCTATTAAAGACGATCCGATTGTTGCAAATGCTCTAAATACTACTCCCAAAATTGTTTTTTCAAAGTCGTTAAAGAAGATTACAGAAACACCTGTTTGGAAAAATATCAGCTTGTTTAATAAAATTATTCCAGAAGAGATTATAAAGTTAAAAAAACAGACGGGTAAAGATATGGTGATACTGGGTAGTGGAACCATCGTTCAACAATTTACCAATCTAGGACTTATTGACGAGTATCGTCTTTTGCTAAATCCTGTCGTTTTAGGATCAGGAAAGCCGATGTTTAATGATGTAAAAAAGACATTTAAACTAAAACTTATCAGTACAAGAAAGTTTAAAAACGGCAATGTCTTGCTTTGCTATGTGCCGAAACATTAAAACTCTATTTAATTTTGATCCTCCAGCAACAGAGGAGGAAATACGGGATGCATCCCTTCAATTCGTGAGAAAAATTTCCGGTTTTACCAAACCTTCAGGTGCAAATGAAAAAGCGTTTGAGAAAGCAGTTGGAGATGTTGCTGTAATTTCTAAACGTCTACTTGATAAACTAGTAACTAGTAGTAAGCCGCGCAGTCGTGAGATTGAGATTCAACGTGCCCGCGAAAGATCGGAAAAAAAGTTTGGAGTAAAAATATGATTAAACAAATAAATATCTTAGACGAAAAACCTGACTTGCTTGTGTTTGTCATACACAAACACGCAGCTACACGGCTGCATTATGATTTTCGTTTACAGATTGGTAGCGTCATGCCATCGTGGGCAATTCCTAAGGGTCCATCATTGGATCCGAGTGTTAAGCGTTTAGCCATGCATGTAAATGATCATGATCTAGAGTATCGCCATTTTGAGGGCACGATTGCAGAAGGCAATTATGGCGCAGGGACAGTCATGATCTGGGATGAGGGAATATATATCCCAGAAATTGAATTGGAAAAAGGCAAAAAGGAACTCGTGGAGGATAAGGAAACAGCACAAAAAGTGATGAAAGAGGGTATGAAAAAAGGAGAGATAAAGTTTCAACTATTTGGAAGTAAACTAAAGGGTTCTTTTGCTCTTATCAAAACCTGGGGTTTTGGTCCCAGAAATGCCTGGCTTCTGATCAAACACAAAGATGAATTCACACAGGAAGGATATGACGCCAATACTTATGATTTTTCAGCCCGCACCAAACGGACACTTGATGAAATTTCTCAAGATGATCTCAGAACAGGAAATGATAATGCAATTCGATAGGATTTACCTCAGGGTGGGGAGGTTACCGGTGATTTTTGTGACTGCTTTTGTATCCCCATAAATAGCAATTGCGTCTATATCCAGCTCGTCAAAATTTACTTGCGAAACAGAATCCATGTATTCATCATAAGACCGAAGCCCTTGAGCGCGTGTCAGGAATAATATCACTTTGCAACCTAGTCCCTCGCTTCTGTTTGCTAAAGAAAGAAAAGAAGTATCGGATCTAGATGCAAGGATAGGAATGGGGATCTGGGTTATGCCAAGCAGAGTTTTACCGTCTTTTGTATTTATATCCGGACCAATCATATTGGGTACATGAGCAGTAAGCCCCGTTGCTAAAACTGCAGCTCTATTGGCCGAAAGGCCAATACCAAGTGTGGAATCTATCACGATGACTATTTTCAGATCGTCATTCATATTTTCGATATTATATTATATTTGGACTGGAAGTTAATTTGTTTTTGATTTCTCCAACTTTTCTATTTTTTGAAGTATCTTTAGGATCAATTCTTGCTGCTGCGCTAGATGAAGGAGGATAAGCTCGATTTCTTTTTCGGCTTTTGTATTTACTTCATAATCATGTTGAGCCCTTATTTCTGCATGTCTGCCCTGAAGATTTTGTCCGATCATAATAAGAGGCATCAAATGCAGTTGGATAAGATTAGAGATAAATAGCCAAAAGACAAAAGCCGGAAACGGATCAAATCTCATTTGAATTGGTGCAAAAATATTCCAGCTTAACCATATAAAAGTCCAGGAAAATATGATGAAGAAAAAGCCCATGGTGCCTACTCTTTGAGTGGTAAAAATCGCAAGCTTGTCCAAAGAGTTCATTTTATGCTTGTGGACGATATTTATGTCCTTTGGTGAACCGTATTCTTTGTTCAGCTTTTCCAGGGTGGATTTAAGATTAGTAGGGTATTTCATAAGAGTAGTTTATCATGGTGATCCCTTTTTGGGTAATAGAGCATAATATCCTATAGTATCTTGACAATAAGATAGACATGTGCTACACTACTGTTTACAGATTTAAATCAAAAAATCTGTTTAAATTTGATTTGTTATTCGGTAAGATCAAGATAAAGATAC
>JACPZE010000044.1 GCA_016195685.1 Candidatus Gottesmanbacteria bacterium | reverse complement strand
CTCCCAACTTTCTTTCCTAAACATTCTGCGCCATGCGCCTGTGCACAATCTTCAACGATGGGAATCTTATATTTTTTCCCTGTATCCAATATCTTTTCCATATCCGCCGGCTGTCCGTAAATATGAACCGGCATTATTGCTTTGGTCTTCTTTGTAATTGCAGCAGGAATTTTTACTGGGTCAATGTTGAAAGTAACAGCATCTATATCGACCAATTTGGGAATAACACCAATAGTAGTAACTGCAAAAACAGATGGATATGCATTTGCTGGCATGATGATTTCATCACCCATCCCTACTCCAACGGCCAATAATGCCAGAGAAATCGCATCAGTTCCTGAAGCTACACCAACTGCGTATCTGGTGCCAATATATCTAGCAAATTCCCTTTCAAATTCTTCTACTTTTGGCCCCAAGATAAATCTACCACTCTCTATAACTGATTGGATAGCCCAGTTCAATTCTTTTTTGAGAATTTTATTTTGTCTTGTGTTATCAAATACTGGTATCATCTTTGTTTATGGATGTTCTTTATTATATGCCATATCCCATATACTGCAAAAAGGAAAATGAGAGAATATCCGGGTAGAGAATATCGCTCATCAGTAGCAGAAAAAGCATGTATAAGCGATATATAAAAAATCGTAAATAAAGTAAACCAACCCCAAAGAGAGTATTTAGCGAAAGATTTGGCTTTCCGCCAGCAGATAAATCCCAATGTTGCCATAAGTAAGAATAAATTGTTACCCCAATAAGTCAGAAAATCAATTAGAGAATTTTCAGGTTGATCATAAAGAAAGATAAAATGTTTTTCCCATACATACCATGTCTTTTTGAGTCTGGATAAAATAAAGCCTGCCGGATCACTGACTATTTTTTGAAGGCTTAGATTTAAATACTTTTTTGTCACTTCCGCTCTTCGTGAATTATTTTGGTCTTGAGAGCTATACTCGTTATAAAGATTCTGCACTTCTTTCGGATACACATCTGTACTTTTGGGGTGAATAGAAAATCTTCCGGGTAAATAAAGACTGATGTATAATTCGCGCACGAAGAGGTTATCTACCGTAGTTGGACTCACTTGTCTGAAATAAATCCAGTTCCCGAAAACATTGTAAATAAACGGAATTAAATAAAAGAGAGTAAATATCAAAGATTTATTAAGTTTCCATGCAAACATTTTTGTTCTTGTAACCGTATAAATCAAAAAAGAGGCTAATATGATGGAATAAAAAAGAAATGATGGTCTTACTTGTGGTATAAAACCCAGCAATATTACTAAAGTTAAAAATATCCAAGTTTTCTTTTTCTCTAAAAACAAAACAAAAAGATAAGCAATGAGACTCATCAGAAAAATAGTCAAGATTTCCGAAAGAAGAAGTGAAATAAAGGACGCTGTAAAGGGATTGAAAAGATAAACTAAACAGCAAATGATAGCAATGATTTTATTTTTGAAAATTTTTCTCCCGATCAAATAAATTAAAATGCCTGTTGTAGAGTCTAAAATCGCCTGTACCGCTGCTACACTGGTAAAATTTCCTAGTCCAAAAAGTTTATAAATGATAGCAAGAAATAAAGGGTATCCATAAAGCCTGGCAGACCAGGCAAAAAGACCCTTTTGAAGCATTTGCTGGGCAAAATACTGATATTCTGTCTGATCAAAAACAAAAGGTTGTGGAACAAGATTGGTGAACCAAAGGCGGAAAATTATACCTAAGACAAAAAATATTATTAAGTATTTACTCATATATTTTAACCACGGGTGACGCGAGGGAGGGATCCCAGACGGAGATGTATCGTAGTATGGGATACCCGAGCGGCAGGACCCGTAAATTATAATTTACCAATAATGTTTGCGACATTTCTGATAATAATCCAAGGTTATTTTTATGCCATTTTCTACAGAAGTAATCGGCTTCCAACCGTAGGTTTTTTTCATTTTGTCCCATGAAGCGATATAATCCCCTACTTCAATCTGTTTTCTATCAGAGGGGAAAGGTTCTAATTTATAACTCCCGCGGCCTACGATTTTAATTGTCGTTTTCACAAAATCCAAAAGAGAAACTGGTGTACCACCCAGGTTATATGCTTCTCCCCAACCGTATTTACTTTGACCTACTATTAATAATGCAGAAATCACATCGTCAATATAATTTACATCTCTTATCTGTTTTCCGTCCCCAAAGAGGACCACTTCCTCATTGTCAAATATTTTTCTTATAAACCAATTGAGTACTCCCTGCCGTGGATGCTTCATCTGATGCCTGGGGCCAAAAGTATTCGTCATACGCAGTGAAACAGTTTTTATACCATACACATGCGTGTACATCAGATGATATTTTTCAGCCGCAATATTGTTAATCCCATTGATATCTGTAGGCTCCTGCGGGTGATTCTCATCTACGGGTAGATATTTTGCCTTACCATATTGATTTCGTGTTCCCGCAAAAACTATTTTTACCGCAGGATTATATTTTCTGACTGACTCAAGAAGAGAAAGTTGCGCCCGGCAATTGATTTCCAGATCCGTCATGGGATCAGCCATGCTATCTATATGAGAAAGGGTACCGGCAAGATTAAAAATAATTTCTTTACTCTTCACTAACGCATCAACAATTTTTTTATCTCTTATATCACCTTTTACAACTTTCAGTTTATCTTTAACCGCTTCAATATTAAAAAGATTACCACCATATTGGGGTATCAGTGCATCCACAATTTCCACATGCGCACCCAAATCTACCAATTTTATAGCCAGATTACTCCCTATAAACCCCAACCCTCCTGTCACCAAAATATTCTTATTTTTATAAAAACCTTTCATTATGGACGTATTTTAACACTTTTTCTATCCAATGAGTCTACATTTATGGACTATTAAATAAAATAGTTAAACTTTATAATCATTATGAATGTCTATTTTTAGGAAAAAAATAATAACTTTTTTAATTTTTTTTCTTATTGCCAATATCCTCTTAATCCTTGCCATCTCACCTAAAATCATCAGAATTATGCGTACACCCCAAGACCATATGGCTCCTATCGTACAAGGCGATATCAACCCTTTGGATTATTTCCTATATTTATCGGCAATAAAGGAAGGCGAAAGCGGATACTGGCTATATCAGGATTAATACTAATAATACTAAGGAGGAACCCATGAAATTTAATTCTAATCCTTTGTCTTACCTTGAATAAATATATGCACAATTCTATGATTAAATCATACCTATTTCGTCCTGATTCACATGAAAAACAAATATTTTTATTTTATCCCGTATTTCCTTTTGGCTAATATCTTATTTATAGCTTCGAATATTCCTCTTCTTTTACGGGTGATAAAAACACCTCCTGCGTATATACAATTCTATGACCACATGAGTATCATGTCATCCGACATATTTGATTATAACCAGTATCTTTCTGCTATAACACAGGGAAAGAACGGTTATTTTCTGTATGAGGATGCTTTTACATCAGAGAAGACTAAACCGGGTCTTTTTTTCACATTCTATATCCTTCTCGGCCAGATTTCACGCCCATTCAACCTCTGGCCGCCGATCATCTATAATCTAGCCAGAATTCTGGCGGTGGAATTATTTTTCATTGCTGTATTCATTTTGACTGCTTCAGCCGTCGGAATGAAGCATGCTTTCTGGGCTTCATCCGTTTCAATCTTCGCGACTATTGCTCCGTACTCGTACTTCAGTGGCATCGGTTCGCACAGTCCTTACTTTCTCTGGTATGAATTTCTGGTTCCGACCGGCCGTATAGACTCTCCGCCACACCATATCCTAGGACAGACTTTATTATTATTCTCCATTTATTTCATTTTCCTATTCATCAGAGGAGGAAGAAAAAAATACATGTTTTGTCGGCTTCTTTATGCGCTTTTTTATCCGGTTTTATTCTCACACCCTGTGCCCTCATGCTAATGACTACTATGACATTGTCATTGGTTTTTTATTTTGTAATAACAGTTTTGTCAAAAAGAAGTACTAAAAATATTCTTCATCTCGTTTACGGAATATTACCCGTCGTGTTTGCTTCAGGTCTCACCTTGCTTATAGCCTATTTTCAATCCCAGGCGGGATTTCCCTGGAATCAATGGAGAACTTGGGAAATAAATATGTGGAACACTTCGGCTCTTCTGAATAAGGAATTTTTCCTTATTTTCGGTCTTCTCCCGATATTGTCTATTCCGGCGGTGATATATGTTCTAGCGTCATTCCGTTTCGAAAATATTTTTATTTTATTCTGGGCCATATTCCCTTATCTTCTTCTGCCTTTTGCCAGCCTGCTTGGTTTTGGGAAAGTCAGGCTTGTCAATGAAGCGCCTTATGTGCCTTTTGCTATTCTTTATACTTTTACTCTCTTCCACCTGACTTCAGGATGGCAAAAACTCGGCAGGCTTTTTTGGCGAATCGGACTGATTGCCATTTTTCTCATATCAATCAAACCGCAGTTGATTCCTCCGCTACAAGCCAAGATTAATTGGACCAAAGGTGAGATGGCCGGATATACAAATATCTATCTTCCGAAATCCATGATGGTTACCATCAATTACTTAAATAAAGTCGAATTAAAAAATTCAGTGGTTTTAGGCGATTCTAGAATTGGTAATTTTCTTCCTGGTTACGCCCCAGTGAGATCATTCATCGGGCATCCGGTATTAACCAAAGACTATGACAGGAAAAATGCAGAATTGGCTAATTTCCTTAGAGGCAGCCTGACTAACAGCGAAGCCAATACTTTTTTGAAAAACAACCGCATTTCTTTCATTTATTTCGGGCAGTTTGAAAAAGAATACGGTCTGAAGTATTTGCCTTATTCAAGTCTTATTCCTGAAGTGGAAACGAGTGATTATATCCTTTACAAAGTGATCTGACCGGTAGTAATACATATTGATCTCCCAAGAAATTTCATTTGTCTAATTCATAGTAACGTAGTAAAATCGCATCATGAAAACCATCATTCTTTGCGGTGGATCGGGAACAAGGCTTAAAGACGAGACAGAATATAAACCTAAACCTATGATAAATGTGGGCGGAAAACCGCTCATCTGGCATATCATGAAGATATATGCCCACTACGGTTTCAACGAATTTATTCTTGCTCTTGGATATAAAGCTGGCTATATTAAAGACTTTTTTTTAAACCAAAAAGCTTTTACTTCTGATTTTTCACTCGATACCAAAACTCATAAAACTAAATTTTACCTCGAGAATAGACGCGAAATAGATAATTTCAAGATAACATTTATTGACACTGGCCTTGACACTTTACCCGGAGAAAGAATCTTACTTTGCCAAAACTATATTCCAAGAGACGATAAATATTTTATGGTTACTTATGGGGATGGACTGATCGACCTAAATATTGCCGACCTTGTCAAATTCCACAAAAAACAGGCAACGATCGGCACAATTTGCGGAATCCATCCTAAATTTAAGTATGGGGTCATGAAAGTGACTAAAAAAAACCTGGTTTCAGAGTTTAAGGAAAAACCAATTATGGATGACTGGGCAAATGGCGGTTACATGATCTTTGATAAAAGATTCTTCAAATACCAATTTCCAAAAGAACTAGAACATGCGGCTCTCATCAGACTTGCCAAAAAGGGACAACTATCTCTTTATCCTCACAATGGCTTTTGGATGGCTGTCGATACCAATAAAGAGCTCGATGAGTTAAATAAACTTTGGAACTCCCAAAACCCACCATGGAAGGTATGGGGATAAAATGGAGTATAAGAAATTTCTCATAACAGGCGCTACCGGTTTCGTTGGCTCTCACTTGGTGGAAAAACTGGTTAACCTAAAATCAAAAGTGCTTGCCACCACTCATCATCCCATTCTTCCCCACTCCTATTTTAAAACCAAAAATCTTTCCCAAAAATGTGAAGTTGTAAAAATTGATCTTTGCGATTTGAGCAAAACTGTAAAACTTATTGAAAACTTTAAACCTGATTATATCTTCCATCTGGCTGCACAACCTTTGGTTGAGGTTGCATATGCAGATCCAAAGAACACCTTGTACTCAAATATTGTGGGGACAATAAACGTACTCGAAAGTACCAGATTATTGTCTAAGATTAAAGGAATAATAGTAGCATCTTCTGACAAAGCCTATGGAAAGATAGACCCAAAGACGAATAGAAAATATATAGAATCTGATCCTCTTCGGGGCGATCATCCTTATGAAGTTTCTAAATCGTCCGTTGATCTGATTGCATATTCATATTTTAAAACCTACAACTTACCCGTCGTTATCACTCGCTTTGGCAACATTTATGGGCAAGGCGATATTCATTTTTCAAGACTTATTCCCGGAATCATAAAAGCAATCATTCACAATGAACTTTTTGGCATTCGCAGTAATGGTAAGTTTGTACGGGATTATCTTTATGTAAAAGATGTAGTATTAGGCTATCTCACTTTGGCTGATAATATTGATAAAGTAAAAGGTGGGGCTTTTAATTTCGGCTCTGACGAAAGTTACAACGTATTGGAACTTATAAAAGTCCTCACTGGAATTCTTCGTAAACCATTGAAATATAAAATCCTCAATATTCCCAAAAACGAAATTCCTTACCAGTCGCTGGATTGGTCAAAAATCAGAAAAACCCTAGGCTGGCAGCCTAAATATTCCCTCCAGACAACAATAAACGAAATTTACCGTTGGTATTTGAAATATTTCTGATGAAGAAAAATAGCAATCCTGCCGTTTCATTTTACGACAAACATTCCCGCCGGCGTGACTGGTTCTTCCATCTTAACCGCTATTACAACAACGATTTAATCAAATATTACCGTTTTTTAGTCCCGGAAGGAAGTTCTGTGCTGGAAGTAGGTTGCGGTACGGGCCATCTATTAGCATCACTTAAACCCAAAATAGGAATGGGGATCGACATTAGCCCCGGCATGATAAGGAGCGCAAAACAAAAATATCCCAAATTGAAGTTTCGTCTGATGGACGCCCAACACCTACAAATGAAGGACAAATTTGATTACATCATAATATCAGGACTTATTGGTGATTTGGATGATATAGAAGAATTTTTCCGAAAGCTTGCGAAAGTTACACATCAAAGATCCCGCATCATCATCGACAACTATAATTATTTTTGGCATTACATTCTTAGATTAGCTGAAATTATGCATTTGAAGACTCCACAAATATACAAAAATTGGTTACCGGCGAGTGCTATTGAAAACATGCTTTACCTGGCAGATTTTGAAGTGATAAGAAGAAGCAAGCGTATGCTTTTTCCTTTATATATTCCTATGATTTCAGAAATTCTAAACAGATTTATTGCTAAATTGCCATGGGTGAAAAATCTTTGCCTAAACAATATTTTAGTTGCAAAACCAGTGAGTCGCTTGGGGGGAAGAAAGTATTCATGCTCGGTTATAATGCCGGCTAGAAATGAAAAAGGAACAATTGAAGACGCAATACGCCGTATCCCAGAAATGGGAAGTGGTACAGAAATAGTGATGATAGAAGATCATTCAACAGACAAAACACGCGAGGAAATGCACCGGGTGATAAAAAAATTTCCAAAGAAAAATATCGAATTGCTGATTCAAGATAAGGAAAAAGGGAAAAAATTAGCGGTGTATAGAGGATGTGAGGCTGCGAAAAGTGATATTCTCATGATTCTTGATGCTGATCTGTCTGTCATCCCTGAAGATCTACCAAGATTTTATCAGGCACTAGTCGATGGTAAAGGCGAAATGATAAGTGGTTCTAGACTCACCTATCCAATGGAAAATAATTCCATGAGACTGCTTAATCTTTTAGGAAATTACTTTTTTGGAGTTCTGTTCACATGGTTACTTGAGCATAAAGTGACGGATACTTTATGTGGAACAAAAGTATTTTGGAGATCTGATTACCAGAAAATCAAAAAAATGCGTTCGTATTTTGGAGATTTTGATCCATTTGGAGATTTTGATCTCCTGTTCGGTGCAAGTAAATTGCATCTGAAATCCATAGAAATACCCATACGTTATAAAGCCAGAGTCTATGGTAAAACAAATATTAAGCGGGTCAGGAATGCAATCGTGCTTCTTTGGGTAAGTTGGAACGCTTTTTGGAAGATGAAAGCGATCTAGTAGCGGTGAAGTATTCGATAAAAGTAAACTTTCTTAAATATGGTTCGATAATACTATTTAAAATCCTCGTAACAAACGGTATTTCAATTGGGCAAAGTAGAAAATAAGAATGGGTGATAATTTTTAGCCCATGGATACTGGCTATTTCCTTCAAATATTCAAATGATATCCTTTTATGAGGACCTTCGGGCATTTTCATATTTAACTTCTCAGCTGCCGCAAGGAGTGGCTCCCAGATAGGATTTATCATCGTATTTATAAAAATCGTATCGTGAGTGGTCAGCTTGGAGATAAATTTAAAACTTTTATCTATATCAGTTAGATGCTCAACCACATCTGCCATGAGGATATAATCGAATTGTAATTGAGTCTTATATGAGTCGATCGGACTAGTTACGAAATGTAAATTTTCCATAGGATATTTTTTTCTCGCTATATCAATCATTTTGCTGCTTATATCTATTCCCACTCCTAATTTTGGTTTAAGGAATGAAAGTATATCTCCAGTGCCACATCCTATTTCCAATATATTTTTGTCTGGAGGAATTAGTCCGTGAAGCAAAAGTTTGAGTGAAGAATAATAAAATGAGTTTTTTTTCTTATAATAATCATATTGTGAGGCTATATTATCAAAATGTTTAGTAACGATAGATTTCACTTAAGTTATGGGAGCGTGTAGAATTTTTGTAAATAATTTTGATCAGTCTCCCCTAGCGTGAGATATTGAGCTAGCTTATAGCCTGTCCAATTACTCCAGTTATAATCCACAAAGACCTGATCAACTTTATGACTTTTTATAAGTTTTTTTAATGCATCAGCTTGAGAAGTTAAACCGACTTCAAGATAAAATCCGTAAGGCAAGCTAGAGTAGGTTTGCGTGTGTAAATGAATATACGAAGCATCTTCAGCAATGATCATAATTTTATCTGATTTCAAATTAGCCCTTACATACTCCGATCTTTTTTCAATTTGATTCGCAAGTTCAACGACGGCGGGAGGATTCTTCCAATGCATCTGGAAATTCCCTATCGCCGGAACGGACCAGACTATTACGTTTAAAATCCCATGACTCAATAGAAATATCATTGGAATTGCAGCGACTAAATACCAGTGGAAACCCCAATGTGAGAAAAGTACTTTAAGTTTACCGAAAGAGAAATCATACTTTAAAAGAAAATCATATAAATAAAATCCAGATAGCAAAATAGCAGGATATATCACAACCTGGAGATTTGAAACGAAACTCCTTCCCTGGTAATAGGCGAAAATTCCGGCTCCGTAGATACTAAGGAATAAATAGAATTTTGTCCAATAGTTGGTCTTGCCCGTGAATAACCCAAGTAAACTGTGAACAGAGAAAGCAAGGTAAATAAAGACAGGAAAATACCATAAACCTACTAGCGGCATTGGCGCCATGAAATCACCTGCGATGTAATAGATTTGCACAAATTCAAAAAGACCGTTCCAATTAGGCCAACTTCCTGATCTTATATACGCAAAAAGACTGAAAGCAGCTATCGCTAAGACTATGGATGTTATAGCTAAGAAAAAATGAGTTAAACACCGCCGTAAACTTTTCAGGCTGAATTTGTATTTTGAGAGAGTATTGTAGCAAAGTAAAGTTATCCATGCCCCACATATCACTACTCCAGTATCAGCATTCCAAAGTAGACTAATCGCCATGATGAGAAATCCTAGGATATAGCCTAACTTTGATTCTTTTTTTAAGTACCAGAGTACAAAACAAAGGAAAAATGAACCTGTTATGACCCGTATGGGGAGATATTGATAATATAACGACCCGATTGGATTTCTTAAGCCAAGGGCAAAGTACACAGGCTGCGATATACCCAATAGAGCCAGAAGAATAAGCAAAGAATAAATTGATGTGAAGCCCGATTTAGATCCTATTGCCAGGTAAAGAAATACAAATGAGAAAATTATAAGCAAGATGAAAAATATATGGGTATTGAGGAAATTAAACGGTACGAATTTCAAAAATATTTCTGCAACATGTGGATAAATCACGCCATATTGAGAAACAAAATCAACCAATGAAGTCCTACCATGTATCGCCTGTATTATTAGACCAAAAACCTGATCAAAATGATGCGTCATGGACCAATCAGCAAAAAAATATCTTTCCGGCATCAAGGGATAGACCGAACTGAGAATGATTATTCCCAATCCAAAGAGTAAAAAAACCATGCTTTTAACTTTCGAAAATATTCTACTGGCAAAAATATAGATACCGATCGCAATAAACGCCAGTAGATAATAAAAGGGTGGATGAAAAATAAGGTAAATATTTTGTTCTTTTGTACGAAATAAATCTAAAATGATATTGAAGCTTAATAGAAAAATCAAAATCAAAGAAACTTCTGCAACAAAAAAATTGAGGTATGGATTTTCAATAAATTTCAGATACTTGTCTTTTCTTTTTGTAAGATTTACAAGTATCAAATAATTCGCAACGGAAATAAGTGGAAGAAATACTAATCCAAAGAGAAAAATTCTTCTTTCTCCCGGTTCAGGAGCAAGATCCAAACGACCATTCACAAAAAGAGGAGTGTTGTGAGCAAGTTGCATTTCGATTTCACCCGGACGGCTTTTTAGTAAGAAGAATGAAATAGCAACAAATGCAAATATGGACAGAATAATAGATGAAATAAACAGAAGAGCTTTCATTTATAAATTATTAATCCTGATGGGCCAAGATAAATAAACTCCTCACTAACATACCGACCAGTGTAATCCATAATGTTATAAATACCAGGACAAAAAACGGTTGCAAATCGGCAAATTTATCATAAAGCAAAATTAGATGATTGTCAGTTTTTAATGTGTAATTTTTTAAATGCACAGCAAATCCCTTATATTGCTGATCTTGCGAAAGATCATATAAATCTCTTTTCATATCGATATCTTTGTTGACATTGGGGTCTAAGAAAAATTTAGGAACCAGTGCTTTGGTACCGACTCCTATCATAGACTCAATTATTATAAAAAAAGAGAATAAATATATAAACTTACTTCCAATCTTTTTTGCAAAATGATTGATTGCATAAACACCAAAACATATTAAGAGTAAAGTTGAAGGCAGTAGCATAAGTCCCGCAGCTCCACTACCTTTAGTAGAATACCAAAGCGGTAAAAATCCTGAGAGGATAAAAAACGCTAAGATTATATGATCGAATTTTATTTTAAAATGATGAAATCCAGACCTCACAATATAAATAAGTTTAATAGACGTGAAATAGATTAAGGGTATAGATACCGAGAAACTGATAGCTGAAGGCATTGTGGCGCCCCAAAATAGATAAACAAAATCATAAAAAAATACAAAAAAGTTTTTATCATTCGATATTTTGTTCCAAGAATATTGGTTTAATACCGGTAAGACTGTTTGCTCTACATCATAAAACAGGATGTCCAATTTCGCGCCAATTGGTATGTTTTTCGTTTCCGTGACAATCTGTGCTGAGGCTATTGTTAAAGAACTTCCGAATGTAAAATATGCCCATATATACCAGGTCGATAATAAAATTAGGTGAATAAGTAAAGCAAGGAAAAAGTGTGTAAACTGCTTGTGTTTTATTGATACGATAAGGAAACCTAAAGCAACCACAAAAATATAAGTAAAGGATACTTGATGGACCAGATGTCCCATGGCCAAAAAGATCAATCCTAAATAAATTGATAGTTTACTCTTTTCCTTATAATTCTTTAAGAAAAAGTAAAGTCCGACAAGTATATAATATGCAGTCATTGCCTTCGTCCATGGATAAGTACTTTGGGCTACAAAATGAAGATTGAGAAGAAGTAGAGACATAACGATGATAAAAAGTGTTATCTGCCTCTTTTTTGGAAGTAAATACTCTGAACAAATCAAAAAACAGGATAGAAGAGCACTCATATTGAACAATGAATTAATTGGTTGAATTACCCAAAAACCATTACCAAATATCGACATAAAAAAAGAAGTGGCCCCGTGGTAAAGAGGCATTCTTTGAGGTAAGAAAGTATTTCCTATCGCAGTGAAGGGGGACAGATGGTTAAAGAAGAATTGACTCCGGAAGTAGTATTCATACCAATCCCAATACGATCCACCACCTGAATAGTAAGGTTGAAGTGCCTGGATAGAGGTAACGAAGAGAAATCCTAAAAAAAAGATGCCCAGCAGTTTAATCTCCAAACTCGGCAACGACAATTTTTTATTTGTATATAGGAAAAAAGATAAACAAATGACGAGGGAAAGAAGAAACAAATACCCCCAGAAAAAAGGGAAATTAAAAATATACTGGAAAAAGCCCAAAAGATAATATAAAAAGAAGGAAACTCCGAAACTTAAAACAAATTTCTCGTTACTTTTTAATGGTAATAACTGTACTATTAATCGACCAGGCAGATAAGACAGGAGGTAAACAAGGACTATAAATGTGGTAAAAACGAGAAGATTCATTTTTTCTCTATGGTATTTATACTATAATACAGAACAATTAGAGAAGACATATGAAATATATTCCTGTATCTGGCAAGGTTTTTGATATTGAGGAAATAAATAATGCTATAAAAGTTGCGAAAGATGGCTGGTGGACTGAAGGTGAATTTGCAAAAAGGTTTGAGAAAGATTTCTCGAAATTCATGGAGGTAAGATATGTATCTTTGGTAAATTCTGGCTCATCCGCTAATCTGGTAGCCCTTGCTTCACTTACATCCAAAGTCTTTGATAAGAAAAGATTAAAACCAGGTGATGAATATATAACCACCTCTGTTGCTTTCCCTACTACTGTAAATCCGGGAATATTTTACGGACTTACCCCAATTTTTGTCGACTGTGATCTGCGCAATTTAAATATTGATGTCTCCAAAATTGAGAAAGTTATCACCAAGAAAACTAAACTCATCATGGCTGCACATACTCTGGGTATGCCTTTTAACCTTGAAAAAATTGTTGCGCTTGCGAAAAAATATAACCTTTGGCTCATTGAAGATTGTTGCGATGCTCTTGGATCAAAATATGACGGTAGACTAGTCGGCACTTTTGGTGATATTGCCACATTTTCTTATTATCCCGCCCATCAGATTACCATGGGAGAAGGTGGCTCAGTTATCACGAATAATCCATTTATTCATAGATCCATAAGGCAATTCCGGGATTGGGGACGGGACTGCTGGTGTGATACAGGGAAAGATAATACCTGCAGGAAAAGATTTGGATGGAAAATGGGAGAAATTCCTTTTGGCTACGACCATAAATATATCTATTCCCAAATTGGATTTAACCTCAAACTTACAGATTTTCAAGCCGCCATTGGTCTAGCACAGCTTAAGAAACTCCCCTACTTTATCAAAAAAAGAAAAGATAATTACCGACAATATTATGAATTTTTCGCAAAGTACTCTAAATATTTTAACCTCATGAAATTATCAAAAAAAGAAGACCCCTGCTGGTTTGGGTTTCCGATTATAGTTAATCCCCTTGCACCCTTCACTCGCAATGAATTGACCGAATATTTAGAGATGAACAATATTGGTACCCGCAATATCTTCTCCGGCAATCTACTTCGGCATCCAGCATACAAAGAAATCAAGTATAAAACTGCTGGAAAAATAGTCAATGCCGATATAGTCATGAACGATGCTTTTTGGCTAGGAGTATATCCGGCAATTGGCAATGAAGAGATTGCGTATGTGAAAAAAATTATCATGAAGTTCTTATCTAAATATAAATAATAAGTAACGTGATTAAGCTTTCCGACTACGTCATCAATTTTTTAGTTGAAAAAGGCATCAGGGATATTTTTCTGGTGTCAGGAGGTGGGATTATGCATCTTATTGATTCTGTGGGGCGAAACAAGAAAATTAAATATATATCTAACTACCACGAACAGGCCTCCGCAATATGTGCTGAGAGTTATGCCAGAATGACTAATCATATATCTGCCTGTCTCGTGACCACCGGTCCTGGGGGTACAAATGCAATTACCGGAGTAGCTGGCGCATATCTTGATTCAATCCCTATGATTGTGATCTCCGGTCAAGTCAGAAGAGAAATAATTGCCGATTACAAAAAACTTAGACAACTCGGACCCCAGGAAATAAACATCATTGATATCGTCAAACCCATCACTAAATATGCCGAAACAGTAATGGATCCCCAAAAAATCCGTTACCATCTTGAAAAAGCTTATTTTCTGGCAATAACAGGAAAACCAGGTCCTATATGGCTTAATATTCCTCTGGATGTTCAGGGAAGCTATATTAATGAGAATAAATTGAAACTGTTTATGCCTCCTGCAAAAAGGGAAACTGCTTCGGATGTGAGAAAAAAGGCAATTCAAACTATAAAAATGTTACAAAAAGCAAAAAGACCGGTTATGATTCTTGGTAATGGAGTAAGGTTGGCCCATGGAGAGGATCTGATTGATAAGCTAGTAAATAAATTAAACATTCCCATACTTTTACCTTTTAACGGATTAGATCTTATTCCATACAGTCACCCTCTTCTTGCAGGTAAATTCGGACCAGTAGGACAAAGGCGTGGCAACTTTGCCTTGCAGAATTCTGATCTTATTTTAAGCATAGGAGCAAGTCTTAATATTTCCTCCACTGGATTTAACTTCAAAGGGTTTGCGCCAAAGGCTACCAAAATAATGGTAAATATTGATAAAGAAGAATTAACCAAAAATACACTCAAGATTGATTTAGCGATAGAATCTGATGCCAAAGAATTTATAGTCGAACTATTGTGCCAAATGGAAAATTATAAATTAAAACCAGTCAAACAATGGATCGATACAATGAAATACTGGAGGAAGAAATATCCCGATATCATACCGGAATTTTTCAAAGATAAAAAACATGTCAACTCCTATGTCTTATTTGATAAACTATCTGATTTACTGACAAACCACGACACAGTAGTGACCGGCAATTCCCTCGATGCCATCGGACTTTATCAGGCATTGAGGGTGAAAAAGGAGCAACGGGCTTATACAAATGCAAACTTAGGCCCAATGGGCTGGTGTCTTCCAAGTGCAATCGGTGCATGTGTGGGCAATAAAAGAAAAAGGACAATACTGGTTACAGGAGATGGTAGCATACAGTTTAACATCCAAGAATTAAATACCATTAGTTATTATAAACTTCCAATCAAGATCTTTATCTTAAACAATGAAGGCTACGAATCAATCCGCTCAACTCAAACTAATTATTTCTCCAGCCGCTTTGTGGGAGCCGATAAAAGATCTGGGGTTGTTAATCCTGATTTTGCCCAATTGGCCCAAGCATATCATATGGATTATGAAATAATTCATAATAATAATGAATTAACTCCTAAATTAAAGAAAGTTCTGACTACTTCCTCTCCTACAATTTGCGAAATCAATCTATCTCCCACTCAAGGCAGAAATCCCAAAACAGCATCTTTCAAAAGACCTGATGGTACGTTAGAATCAAAACCGCTGGAGGATATGTATCCATTCCTGCCCCGAGAAGAAATCCAAAAGAACATGCATTTATTTGATAAGGGAAAAGTATGAGAGTTTTAATCACAGGTGGTTCTGGTTTTATCGGAAAAAACCTTTCTGAAGCATATCGAAAAAAATATACTGTTTTTGTTCCTTCCCATAAGGAACTTGAATTAACTAATTTTCGAGCCGTCGAACAATATATAAAGAAAAATAAAATCGATGCTGTCATCCATTGTGCAATAAAAGGCGATGGTGACGTCCTTGAAACAACTCTTCGGATGTATTTAAGTATCCTTGGAAACTTAAGCTCTTTACAAAAATTCATCCACTTCGGCTCAGGAGCTGAATATGATAAATCCAGAGATTTGATAAAGGTTAAGGAAACCCATTGGGGAGAAAGAATTCCAAAAGATCCCTACGGATTAGCTAAATATATTTGTAGCGAAATATCAAAAAATTATAATAAAATCATTACACTAAGGCTTTTCGGTGTATATGGTAAATATGAAGATTATCGCTTCAAATTTATATCCAATACAATTGCCAAAACTCTCTTCGGCCTTCCAATAATCATCAAACAGGATGTAGTTTTTGACTATCTTTATATTACGGATTTGGTTGCAATTTGCGATTACTTCCTCACCCATCAATCTCCTTACCCAGACTACAATATTATCCCTGATAGATCCATAAAAATCTCCCAACTTGCTCAGATGATCAGAGAAATATCCGGAAAAGACCTGGAAATTTCAGTTAAGAATAAAGGAGAAAATTATGAATATACGGGGGACAACAAACGATTGAAAAGGACTATTTCCAATCTTAAATTTACTCCTTATATGGATAGTGTAACCGAACTCTACAGATATTATCAGGAAAATATGCATCTTTTTGATAAAAACGATCTTCGTAAAGACAAGTATTTGTCCGCAAGTAAGGTAAGGAAATGAAAATTGCAATTTTTACTGAAGGGAATAACCGTCTTGGATTAGGCCATATCATCAGATGTATAGCCCTATACCAAGCTTTTGAAGATAAAAAAGCAGATTTGGCAATGTATGCCAATTGTGACCATGAAAGTGCTAAAATTATCAAACGTTATAACCATAGGATAATCGATTGGGTTGTGAGAAAAGAAGAATCACGAAAGATCATTTCTAAATCAGATATCGTTGTAATTGATTCTGTCAAAGCACCACTTCAATTTTATCAGTACGTGTCTTCACTCGTGAAAATCCCTGTTTATATTGATGATACGCTAAGACTTCCTTACCCTAGATCTATTCTAATCAACCGTACTCTTTATGCCCAGAAATTCAAAATAAATAAACGCCGAGACAGTTTTTATTTGCTCGGAAGCCAGTTTCTCCCTCTTACGAAAGCCTTCTGGTATATACCAAGAAAAACTATCAGGAAGAAAATTGGGCATATTTTAATCACATTCGGCGGATCAGACCTAAGAAACATGACGTCAAAAATCCTAAAGTCATTATCAGTATCTTATCCTGATATCAGAAAAACTGTGGTTGTAGGTAGAGCATTTAATAATATTAAACAGATTGAAGATGTTCAAGACAGATATACCAGCATACTTTATTATCCAACTGGGGAGATATTGAAAAATATGTTTCTTGACGCTGATATTGTCATTTCTGCTGGTGGTCAAACCTTATATGAACTGGCCAGAATCGGCGCACCTACGATATCAATCACGATTGTGAATAATCAGGAGAACAATATTTCCGGATGGAAACAAGCTAGATTCATAGAACATGCTGGATCATGGAATGATAAAAATATTTTGACTAGGCTTAATTCTCTTATAAGCAAAATGGATAGTTACAACTTAAGATTAGAAAAATCAAGAATTGGAAGGAAACTGGTCGATGGCAAAGGAAGCAAAAGAATAGTAGAATTTGTTTTGAAAAAATATTCTATCCTCAACTGATATGAATATCCTTATTACTGGAGGTGGAGGTTATATAGGATACCACCTCGTTAAGTTATTGCTCTTATCGACCAAACATAAAGTTACCGTGTTGGATTCATTTATATATGAGAAACATTCGCTTGATGATTTCAAAAGAAATAAAAGACTGACAATTATTAAGGGGGACATCTGCAACATTATAGATATGGTGAAAGCCTTAAGAGGGATAGATACTGTTATTGCATTGGCTGCAATCGTTGGAGATCCTGCCTGTGCACTCAATGAGGATCAAACCCTTTCAACTAATTTTCATTCAACAAATCTTCTGGTGCGACTTTGTAATCAGTATAAAATAAGACGCATTATCTTTGCCTCATCTTGTAGCGTCTACGGAGCTGATAGTAATCTTCTAAATGAAGGATCCAGACTCAATCCACTATCATTATATGCAAAAACCCGGGTTATGTCGGAAGAGCTTATAAGAAAAAACTTAAGTCCGGACTTAGACTACGTCATATTAAGACTGGCGACAGTATTTGGATGGTCAAAGCGGGTTAGATTTGACCTTGTCGTCAACTTTCTTACTACTCAAGCTTTCTATACAAAACAAATAGACATAATAAACGGCGATCAGTGGCGACCTATCATACATGTTGGCGATGTCGCTCGTGCTATAAAATTAATTATATCTGACAAATCTGGCCATACTTCGAAAGAAATTTTAAATATCGGAGGCAATGCTTTAAATATTCAGATAAAGGATATAGTCAAGCACATGGAAAAATATATTAAAGGTATTACGATCCATTTCAAAGATGTTGGAAGTGATATTAGAAATTACCGGGTTTCTTTTGATAAGGTGAAAAATTCACTAGGATTCATACCTAAATATAATTTAGACTATGGCATAAAAGAAATTATAAAAGAATTGAAACGAAAGAATATCAACTATCTCGAAGATAAATATTACAACGTAAAATACCTTTATAAACATCAAAAAAATGACAATTAACTTTGCCACCCCATCAATTACCAATAAGGAAATAAATAATGTAACTAAAGTACTTAACAGTGGTTGGCTAACAACCGGAAGTCAAACTAAAAATTTGGAAAGTTTAATCAACCAATATATCGGTTCGGAATTTTGTTTATGCCTAAACTCCTGTACATCAGCCCTTCATCTTGCTCTTATCTGTGCTGGTATAAAAGCAGGTGATGAAGTTATAACTACACCTTTTACGTTTGTTTCAACAATCAACACAATTTTATATCTTCGTGCAAAACCTGTATTTGTCGATATCAAACCACAAGATTTTGTGATTGATGAAGACAAAATCGAAAGCAAAATCACTAAGAAGACAAAAGCAATTTTGCCGGTCCATTATGCAGGTTTTAGTGCCAACCTGGATAAACTTAGTTTACTCTGCAAAAAATATAATCTTACTCTCATTGAAGACGCAGCTCATGCATTTGGATCAAAATATAGAAATAGATTTATAGGCAGAAGTAGTAGATTTTGCTGTTTCAGTTTTTATCCAACCAAAAATATTACCACCGGTGAGGGTGGCGCTTTAGTAACAAACGATGAGAATGTCTATAAAAAAGCACTTTCGCTATCTCTCCATGGAATAAACAAAGGAAACGCTTGGAAAAGGTACTCAACAACTGGCTCTTGGAAATATGACGTTGACAAACTAGGTTTCAAATACAACATGACTGATCTCCAGGCAACACTAGGGATTGCCCAGTTGGGTCGAATCAATATACTCAAAAGGAGAAGAGATATTATTTATCAATTATATAAAGAAGGACTATCAGAGATTAAAGGAATAGAAATTTTAAGCGGGAATGCATATTCTTTCCCATTCAGACATCTTTTTGTAATAAAAATAAAATCAAAAAAAATAAAAAGGGATGATTTTATTGAAATAATGAAAAAGAAAAATATCGTCTGCAGCGTCCATTTTATCCCTGTTTATAAGTTTACGCTATATAAAGAACTCCTCGTCAAAAATAGTGAATTTCCCAATTGCGAAACTGCTTACAAGGATTGTCTATCCTTACCCTTTAATGCTGTCATGGGTATAAAAGAAACATGGCAGGTTATAAAGGTAATTAAAAATATATTTAAGAGTAAAAATTAATATGAAAACGACTTTAAAAGAAGACTTATTTCTATCAAAAGTTATCGGGAGAGACTTCTTTAATATAAATATATTGCGCCAAAACATAAGATTCCAAAAGAATGCAGTCTACTCATATTGTTTTGACTTCAACCTGGAACTTATTAATCTGTGCCATAAACTGGATTTCCGATATATAAGCAGTAGAGTTGTGCTGAAAAGAAACAAGAACAATCAATTAAAGCATTTTAAGTTTCCTAAGGAATATATTTTAGACAAAGAAGTAACAAAAGAAGACTGGAATAATATCTATAATGTATCTTCAATAATTGCCAAAAACAGCAGATTCAACAAAGATTTGCGTATCAGAAAATATGCAAAAAAAATTTATAAGCAGTGGATCTTAAACTCTATTCTTTCAGGATACGCTGATGATTATGTCTTTATAAGATACAAAAAGCTAATTATTGCATTTTTGACAATTAAGAGGAATAATGCTTCCTACAGCATTGATCTTATTGGCGTTGACGCAAAGTTTCAAAATAAGGGAATCGGTTCCCTACTCATATCTTACATGATAGAGAAGTATAGGACTTCCAATTTTTATACCGGTACTCAGGCAGAAAATATTATAGCATTGAATTTCTACCTAAAGAATCAATTTAAAATACATTCATATCAGGTAATATTTCACAAATATACATGAAGCAGCTAACACGCAAGAAAAGCTATCTGAATGGCAAAACCATACTGGTCACTGGAGGAACCGGATCGTTCGGTAAAAGATTTGTGCAGATCGTTCTTGAGGAATATAAAGTCAAGCGTCTTGTTATATTTAGCCGGGATGAGCTAAAGCAGGAAGAAATGAGGACCATGGGTGGATTTACTGATCCGAGGCTGCGGTATTTCATCGGCGATATAAGAGACAAAGATAGATTAAACAGAGCGATGGTTAAGGTAGATATTGTTATACATGCAGCTGCTCTAAAACAAGTTGAAGCCAGTGAATACAACCCTATTGAGGTAGTAAAAACGAATATCGGAGGGGCTGAGAATATAATAAATGTAGCAATCGACAGAGGTGTAAAAAAGGCGATTATAATCAGTACCGATAAAGCAGTTAACCCCATCAATCTATACGGAGCAACCAAACTGGTAGCCGAAAAACTCTTTATTCAGGGTAATAATTATTCGGATCTAAAATTCGGCACAAAATTTGCCTGCGTCAGATACGGTAATGTAATCGGAAGTCGAGGAAGCGTAGTTTCATTATTTAACCATCAGAAAAAAAATGGAGAGATTACCATTACTGATGAAAAAATGATCAGATTTTGGATCACGCTGGATGAGGGTGTCTGGTTTGTTATTAAAGCTATTGAACTGATGTGTGGAGGTGAAGTATTTGTACCCAGGATTCCCAGCATGAAAATTATGGATCTGGCCAAATCGGTGGCTCCGAAGTGTAAAATAAAAGTTATTGGTATTAGACCCGGTGAAAAAATCCACGAATTGCTAATATCGGAAGATGAAGCAAGAAATACTTATGAACAAAAAGATATGTATATTATCCGTCCCTCAAATCTATTCCATGAACCGGTAAATCCTCTTTGGAAAAGAAGCAGAAAAATGACAGAACCTTATTTTTCCAGCAATAACAATCCCAGGTGGTTAACAATAAAAAAATTGCAACGGATGATTAAAGATATCTAATATGATTCCCTATGGATCTCAATGGATTGATAACACGGACATAAAGTCAGTTATTCAGGTTCTTAAATCCCCTTTTTTGACAACTGGACCTCTTATTGCTCGGTTCGAAAATGAATTTGCTATGTTTGTGAATGCAAAATATGCTGTTGCTGTAGCCAATGGGACGGCGGCTCTTCATTTAGCCGTCTTGGCGCTTGATATAGAAAAAGGTTCGGAGGGTATTACTTCACCAAATACGTTTGTAGCTTCTTCCAATGCATTTCTTTATAACGGGATCCAACCAGTATTTGCTGATATCGATGCAAAGACTTACAACATTCATCCCCAGGAAATTAAAAAGCAACTTACCTCAAAAACAAAAGTTGTAATCCCTGTGGATTTTGCTGGTCAACCGGCAGATATGGATAGAATCAACACAATAGCTAACAAACATGGGCTCTTTGTGATCGAAGACGCAGCACATGCTCTAGGCAGCAAGTATAAAAATGGCAAAATGGTGGGGAGCTGCTGTTATTCTGATCTAACAACCTTTTCCTTTCATCCTGTAAAAACTATAACCACAGGAGAAGGCGGAATAATCACCACAAATAATCGTAAGCTGTATGAGAGGCTAAAAAAGCTCAGAAACCATGGCATAGAAAAAGAAGAAAATTTTTTAAACCAGAATCCCGGCCCATGGTATTATGAAATGCAGGAATTAGGATACAACTTTCGCATGACTGATTTCCAAGCGGCATTAGGCTTATCACAACTAAAAAAGATCCGTAAGTTCATCCAAAGGCGAAAAGAAATTGTTGAAACTTATAATAAGCACTTTAATAATTTATCTTGGCTTAAAAGTCCATATGAAGAAGAAGGAGTAAATTCTGTATTCCATCTGTACGTGGCTCTTTTTGACTTCCAAAAGATCGGGAAAACCAGAAAACAGGTTATGGAATATCTTTTCGAAAATGGTATTGGTACTCAAGTTCACTATATTCCTGTCTATCTTCAGCCTTATTACCAGAAGAATTTCGGCTTTAGGGAGAAAGATTATCCTCAATGTGAGAGCTATTATAAAAGATGCTTATCTCTTCCCCTCTATCCCAAGATGACAAATAGGGACGTTCAAAAGGTTATTAAACATATCAAGGAATTATATTGATCTATGAAAATTCTTTTTCTCAAGAATGGTATCATTCCTGATCCACTCATCAAATGGCTTTGGGAAAAAGAAAATAATACAGTAAAGGTTCTAGAAGCAAAGATCAAAAAGACTGATATTGTAAGATTTAAACCCGATATTGTGATCAGTTACAACTACAAGTATATCATACCCGAAGATATTTTGAATCTGATTTTCGGAAAAACAATCAACTTGCATATTTCTTACCTCCCTTGGAACCGTGGTGCACATCCTAACCTTTGGAGCTTTCTCAAAAAGACTCCCAAGGGGGTTACAATTCATCTGATTGATAAAGGACTGGATACTGGCGATATACTAGTACAAAAGAGTGTCAATTTTCATTCAGCAAAAGAGACGCTTCAATCATCTTATTTGAAGCTGCATGAAGAATTACAGAATTTATTCATAAAGAATTGGGATGAAATAAGAAAGTTTGAAATAAAACCACAAAAACAAAAAGACAAAGGTAGTATACATACACTTAGGGATTTTGATAAAATTCGTTCACTAATTTCCCCAAGTTGGAATATTGGGGTTAAGGACTTGTTAAAAAAGTATGAATCCATTTTCCCTCCAAATAAAAATAGGCAATAAAAAAATCGGCGACCATTCTCCTGTATTTATTGTCGCTGAACTCTCAGGTAACCATAACCATAACTTTGATATTGCCGTCAAAACTCTTAAAGCGATAAAAGATAGCGGAGCTGACGCAGTGAAATTGCAAACCTATACAGCCGATACTCTAACTATCAATGAGAATAACAAATATTTCCGGATTAAATCTGGTTCTCTTTGGTACGGCAAAACATTATATGACCTTTATAAAGAAGCCTATACACCCTGGGAATGGCATCCAAAACTTCAAAAGATCGCACAAGATTTGGGTCTCATCCTTTTCTCTACCCCATTTGATGAGACGGCTACAGATTTTTTGGATAAGATGGATGTGCCTGTATTTAAAATCTCTTCTTTTGAAGCTGTCGATCCTTATTTTGTAAATTATGTTGCTGCCAAGAAAAAACCCGTGTTTATATCTTCTGGCCTCACAGACCTTGATGATCTTTATAAGATTAAGAAAATATTTATGAGAAATGGCAATAATAAACTTGTATTCCTCAAATGTACATCACTTTATCCGACACCATTTAAAAATACTAATCTTTCAGCAATTACTACAATGCGTGAAAAACTAAAAACATTAGTGGGCCTTTCTGACCATACTTTAGGCATAAATGTTCCTGTGGCGGCAGTTACCTTAGGGGCCCGGGTAATCGAGAAACATTTTATCCTCGATAAGAAATTAGGCGGGCCGGATTCACCATTTTCGCTGGATTTTAAAGAATTCAAATCAATGGTTAAAAGCATCAGGCAGGTAGAGCAAGCATTGGGTAACCCATCAGTTGTCGGAAAGGAAAAGTATAATAAAAGCCGTCCATTCAGCCGATCCCTGTTTGCAGTTGAAGATATAAAAAAAGGTGGACGTTTAACAAAAAAGAATATAAGGTCGATACGTCCTGGTTTTGGCCTAGCTCCAAAATATTATGATAAAATTCTGGGTAAGAAAGCTCAAAAGTTCATAAAAAGAGGCACTCCTTTAAGTTGGGATTTAATATCATAAATATGAAGAAAATATCTGTAGTAACTGGAGTATTCAATGAAGAACTCCTTGTCAGGGATGTCTATGAGGCTATTAAAAAAACATTTTCGAAACTTCCAAAATACAATTATGAGCATATCTTCATGGACAACTGCTCCACCGATGCTACCCTTTCAATCCTGAAAACCATCGCCAAAAAGGATAAAAGAGTAAAGATATTGTCGTATTCGAGAAACTTCGGACCGGAGAAAAGTGGATTTACCGGCCTGATCCACACATCAGGTGACGCTGTAATCCCTTACGAAGGCAGTATGAAGGATCCTGCTTCTCTTATACCAACTTTCATTAAATATTGGGAAGATGGGCATCAGTTAGTATATGGAGTAAGAAATAAAACAAGAGATAATCCTCTTCTGAGTTTTGCACGAAAAATATTTTACCGTTTGGAGAGGTTTCTTGCTTCTGATGAATTGCCCTTGAATGTTGGTTCTTTTTGCCTTATAGATAAGATAATCGTTGATGAGATAAAAAAAATTGACGACTACAATCCTTATTTGAGAGGCCTTGTAACGACAGCCGGTTTCAATAAAAAAGCAATCGTCTATCAAAGGAATGCCAGGCCGAAAGGCAAAGGACATTCCAAAAGTTCTCTTCGGTATCTTATAGATTTTGCCATAAATGGAATTATTAACTATTCTATTCTACCTATGCGTATTTGTACCTATATTGGTCTTTTCTTGTCACTACTTAGTTTCTTAAGCGCAGTCATCTATTTATCATTGAAGATTTTCTACTGGAAAGTCACAGTTCCAGGATTAACTGGCGTTATATTTCTTATTTTTATTTTTGCAGGCATTCAGCTTTTTTTCCTAGGAGTTATGGGAGAATATATCGGTGCTATCCATTCTCAAGTCCGTAGGAAATATTTTGTAATTATCAGAGAAAAAATTAATTTTGACTGACAAATTACTTTTTCAATCTCAGTAGATACACTTTCATCTGGTAACCCCAATTGTCGTATGTTTTGATATTTTCTATATTGTAATATTTTAAATAATAAGACAAATAAAAACTGCCGTTATTATTTGGGAAATCAAGAAAATAAAGCCTGTAAGGCTTGATAGTTAAAGAATCAAAGGTCCATGTAACTAAGTTTCTATCAATTTCCAAAATACCGGATTTTCTAAGCGTTCTTTCGTATTGACCCTTATCCATTCGGACAAGAACATAAGGCCCTTCCCATGGAGTGAAAGCTATCGCTGTCTTTTCATCTGGTTTTATGTCTTTCAATATTTTATTCACCAGGTAATGGATATTTGTATACTCCAGATTATAGACTATCTGATCCCTTCCGTATCCACAGCACTCCCCCGTTATCCCCGTCATAAGAAGCATATCATGACTCCCAAATTTAAATGTACCAAAAATTATTTTGGAAATAGGATCTAAAGTTTGGAAATTGGTGAGCAATAAAATCAAAACTACGACTGATAAAACAACCCTTCTAAGCATTCTTCCAGCAAAGATAAAAGTCAATCCTTTGTAAAAAAGGACAATCATCAGGGGGTATAGAGACAGAAAATAACGAGGATTGGTAAAGGTTTTATAAATATTCATTATGAAAAAGGCTCCCAAAAAAAGAGTGATTATAAATCCGTGATTAGCTAGTGAGGAAGTGTTGATATTTTTTTTCTTTTTTATGGTACTGATCAATTCCCTTCCCCAACTAAATACTCCCAAAGACAAAAAGGCTGAAAGTATCCAATTAAAATTGAGAACAAATATTGTAAGAAAATATGAATAAGGTAATCTAGAAACAGTATGAGATGAAAAGGTGATCAGATCAGAAGAGTTCACTATTGACCCAAAACGGTGGAGTTGAAAACCTCGATTTAGCCATATGATCCGAATTAATATATTTATCGCAAACAATACAAGTGGTATGGAAAAAAGTGCCATCCATTTGAGCAATTTGACAGATCTGTACTGTAATTTTCCTGTTGTAAACTTCAAGTATAAAGAATACAAAACCAAGGTAAAAATATAAAGAGCCATACCAGTCTCCTTGGTAAAAACCAAAAAGGTTCCAGCAAGAAATGCCCAAAAATAGTTCTTCTGTATAAGGAAAGCTAAGAATATGATGAAAAAAATCATTACTCCTGTGTCAGGATTGATCTGGAAAATATTGGCAGTGGCTACTGGAAAAAATAAGTAAAGAATGGTCAGAAGATGAAATTCTGGTCTTTGGTTTATCCCAGGAAAAATCCAAGATAAAATACTATAGAAAGCAAAAGCGGAAAGAATCGTAAGTAAGGCTATCAACAAATAAAGTAGGTAGGTATTAGCGAAATCAAAGTATGCCGGAATGCTTATAAGAAAGGAATAAAAGAAAGATACGTGGCTGCCAAAATCAAAGTTAAAAGTATTAAAAGGCAAACTCACTGCCCTATATATCCAATAATCTACATATTCCCAAGCATCCCACATGGGAACAAAACCTGAGTATAGTGTGATAAAAATGAGGTAGATTACTGATACTAAAATCAGAATGGAATTTTTTTTGATGAAATTTCTGATCTTAGATGTCATCTTGAGGAAGTGTAATTTTGTACAATCATCAGTCTCCACCAAAGTTTAAAAAGGTTTATGCCGGTTTTATTTAATCTTTTGAAATTAAAAAACTGGCTTTTACCGCTTGTTCTCCAATAATGATGTACAGGTACTTCGGCAATTTTAAACCCAAAATGATCTATTTTCTTCACCAGTTCCACACAGATCGTACCTGTATTTTCAAATAGTTTAACCTTTTTGAATACTTCTCTTCTTATCAACCTGAAATCACAATCCGTATCCCGTATAGGTAATCCAAATGCGTATTTAACGAAATAGTGATAAATTCTACCCGTAACAATTCTAAACCAAGGGTCACTTCTTTTGATTTTATAACCATTAACCATCCCAACATTGGGTTTTAGTGCATTATATAAGTTCGCAAGCTCTCTAGGATCATACTGTGCATCACAATCTGTATAAAATACCAGGTCTTTTTTCGCCTCATTAAACCCTGTTCTTAATGCCCCCCCGTATCCTCTATTTTCTTCATGATCAATAATTTTAATCCTATTTATTTTCGGATTGCGGATGGCAGATTGCGGATTTATCTGTTGGACAATTTCATCTAATGCATGCCTATCTTGTGGATTACTGCCGTCATTAACAATTAATATCTCCCAATCATTTGTGAGTTTACTCACTGTCGATATTGCTATTCCCACAAGACTCCCCACCGTCCCCCAGTCGTTTAAAAATGGAAAAAAAACAGATATTGAAGGTGTAACTTTTGACATAATCTTAGGCGGATGATAACAGATTCTCTTGGTAATTTACAATTTACAATTTACAATTTACAATAAATTCTCAGTGATATTAAAAATCCTCAAATCAAAAATTGTTTTTTTTGTTCTCGCCACTTTATTTATTCTTGCCCTCAACCTCACTCCGATGATCATGCAAGTCAGACATACTCCTCCCGGCCGTACCTTGACGTTAATTCATAACAATACCCAAGACTATTACTTCTATCTCTCTCTTATGAATGAAGGGGCAAATGGCGCTTGGATGACTTACGATCCTTACACTTCTGAAGGACATCAACCATCTATAATTTTTTCTTACTTTTTGTGGCTTGGTAGATTAAGCAAAATATTGGGTCTTTGGTATCCTTATACCTATCACCTGACTAGAATTATTCTTGGTTTAATCCTACTTATTACTTCTTACTACCTGATTTTATATCTCAAAATTCCATATCCAAATCTTACATACTTTTTCTTTTTATTTGCTTCACCATTTATGCATACTATCAATGATTATGGAACTCTTCGGTCAGTACCTTACATGCATTGGTGGAATGGCATCGATCCTGTAAGAAGGGCCGCATTTCTACCGCATCACATGTTGGGGGGATTTCTACTTGTCACTTCAATAATTGTCATTTTCAAATATATCAATAAACCCCAACGAAAATATCTATTCTGGCTCATTCTACTTAGCGCAATTATGGCATTTGTACATACACCGAGCTTACTGATCATCTTATTAATAATTCCTTCTAGCATGTTGATTTACTACTTTTTAAATATTTCCAATGGCCAAAATTCAAAAGTTAAAATTCAAAAGTCAAAACTGATTGGGTTATTGGGTTATTGGGTTATTGGGTTAATATTTTTATTGTTTATGGTTTCTCAAACCAAGAATGGTTTTCCCTGGAGCCAGTATATCGACTGGGAGAAAAACCTGCAGTTTCCCCTCGATAGAGAGCTAATTGGAGCGCTGGGTATTCTTCTACCATTTTCTATCATGGAAATTTATCAGACCATAAAATCCAAAAAGTTTGAAAACATATTTATCCTTTGCTGGTTAGTAATTCCACTTCTTTTTATACCTATCGCTCCAAAATTAAATCTTTCAAATGTCCGCTTAATACAGGGGGTACCATATTTACCATTGGCAATACTAGCAATACTGGGAATTAAGACTATTGAAAAGTTTCTTAAACAATTTTCAATTTTCAATTTTAAATTTTCATTGAATTTTCAAAAATTAAATATTAAAAATTTAGATTTCATTTCAAATTTCAAATTTCAAATTTCAAATTTAGTTGCTCTTACTAGTATTACGTTATTTATTATATTTACTTACCCCACCCTTTACTGGAGTATCAAAGATCAGATCAGGGAATACTGGCCATTTTATGGCAATGTTTATCTGGATAATAGGATTTTTGATGCTTTTAATTTCATAAACCTAAATTATCCAACCAAATCAGTTACACTCTCTACCTTTTATACCGGAAATTATTTGCCAGCATATACCAATACGATCAGTTTTATCGGCCATTTTGGCTATACATATAAAGAGCAGGAAAAGGAAAATGATACACAAAGATTATTTGAAGATAAAATGACCACAGAAGAAGCTAAAAACTTCCTTGTGAGTAATAAAATTGCTCTAGTATTCCAAGGCCCGGAAGAAAAACCTTTTGCCAAAAATTATCTTTACCCTACTCTTTTGAAACCAGTTTACGATAAAGAAGCGGTGACGATTTATAAACTTAATTTATAGATAATTACTCGACTATTACTGTATGTAGCAGTAATGAATTTATAAACTGTCGACAAGTCAGTAAGGTCACTTAATTCCTTCTCTTGGGGACCAAAATAGATGTATTTGATGTTTTCGCGTTCAAGAAATCCTTTTGCTTCAGCTTGTATCATTTTCCCGCTGAAAAACTTGTTTGCGACTAATAACTTTCCATCTTCATCCGGTGTGTTGGCATGACCTAAATACACAAAATTACCGGCATAAGCGGGAATATAATTTCCTGCAGCTTCATAAGCTAAAACAATGTCTTCCAGCCTAGTATTATCCTTCAGAAAATAAACACCATTCATAAAGTCTTTCAGCGGATAAACCAGCTCCGCCCCGACAGGATAAAGCCAGGTCCCTTCCCTTTTCCACCTTACCTGGTCCGTAAGCCATCCCAACTCTGAAAGCATTACGCTAAAACCAAGTAATATAACAGCTATAAACATTATAACTGTTATTCCTCTGACTAATCTTGTCAACCGACCACGAATCTGCCATAAATTATGAAAAAGATAAGTCGCTAAAATGCCCAAGGGGATGTTTATGAGCATCTGGGTAAAACGCGTGGGAGATTGTTGTGGTATGTGTTCAAAAACTAGAAATAAAAAGCCCAACGCTATTATCCATGCGGCGAAAGGATAAAACTTTTTTTCTTTTTTATATAAAGCAAGAAATAATCCTACCAAGCCTAAAGGCAACATCGGTCCCAATGCTAAGGCATACTCAGAGTAAGGTAATATCGACCTATGCTGGATGTCAAATAGTGATAGAGCTTTCCATGGTTCTATTTTAAACATGATCTGCAAATATAAAAGCGCAGGAAGAGAAAAGATTATAAAGACTACTCTTGGTAAAATAAGTGACTTAAATTCCTTATTTGACTTATTTCCAATAATTTCCAACAAAGATAAAACTACAAAAATCGCATAAATTATGATGATGGCAGGTGGAAATATTATCCCTGCGAGAAGACCCAGATTCCACCACCAAAACCAACTGGTAATTTTTTCTTTTTGGGGATTTAAACCAAATTTCCAGATAAAAAATACCAAGAATATCTGTCCAAAAACTACATGAGGGATAAAAGTAATTCTCTGCAAACTATCTATCACCGACCACCCACCCCAATGAGAGGCAAAACGCCAACCATCTCCCAGTTTTATCAGTATTGGCCAGCTTCCAACAGTAACTATCATCAAAAAAGAAACTACACTCCACCAATTCGGGAAAAGATTCATTACTAATTTACTGATTAGTAGTAATAATATAAGCCCCAGGATTACTCTTGCGACATGATAAATCACCACATTAGACTGATGAAATATTCCACCTATCTTACCTAGATAAAGATAAAAAATCTGAAAAAATGAACCATGATGCGGCTTGTTATAATATTTTTCAATTACGAGCCATCTCCCCTCCTGCCCTTCTTTTATTCTTGAAAGATAGAAGTTGTAATCAAAAACATAATTATGAACTAATTCAAAAAAGCGTTCATTTGGCAGATTTTTAGCTTGCTGGATTTCATACAATGTAGGATAAAAAGAGAGGAAAACAAAGAAAATACTTAAAAAGATTAATAATTTTTTCACCATTTATGCTAAAATTCTAGCATAAATGAATAAAGAGAATAACCAGGAAAATCCTTCTGAAATAAAACTCGTAATTATCGTCGTTTTGGGTATGTTGATTCTGATTGGAGCGTTTTTTGTATCATACAGATATTCACAAAGCCAACCCTCCGGAATCATTATACCTGCAGGATCTACCTACCTTGGCCCTAGCCCTACTCCTACTCCTTAAATTATAATAATAAACACATGTCTAAAAAATTCCTCTTTATCCTCTTTATCGGATTAGTCTTAAGAATCCTTTTTATCGGCAATACGGGTTTTTTGGCGGATATTTCTTTCTGGAAATCTTGGGGGCTAGCCGCAGCAGATCATGGCGTAGTATGGGCATCTCTAAATACGAACACGAACTACCCTCCTGCATTCCTTTACGTGCTTTGGCTTATGGGTAAAGCTTATTCTCTCATTGGCGATCCACACAATTTCAATAATTTTTGGCGGCAAAATAATTTCGGATTCCTGGCAGTATCCAAATCTGTGGCGATAATATCGGATGTAGCGATAGCCTGGCTCATATATTGGTTTTTCTCACAGAAAGAAAAACTAAAACAACTTGGTGCTGAAATTATCGAAAAAAATTCAAGAGTATACTCTATACTTCCCCTTCTCCTTTCTTCTGCGTTCTTCCTAAATCCTATCGTTATCCTTGATTCTTCTATATGGGGACAAGTTGAGTCTTTCGGTATACTTTTTACCCTTGTTGCAATTATTCTTCTATTCTATCGGCGTCCACATCTTGCTACCATTTTATTCACTACCGGAACAATGATGAAACTACAAAATATCATTTTTATCCCTATCTATTTTATCTTTATCTGGCGGTATTTCGATATAAATACCATGATCAAAAGTGTGGCTATGTCTGTTGCAACTTTTTTCTTCTTAAACCTTCCTTTCATCTGGGAACACCAAATGAATCAAGTACTTTATCTTCTTACCGTCAACGGTGACTATTTCCCGTGGCTATCTCTTAATGCTCATAATCTCTGGTGGATTGTAGCCAAAGGTCATGGAATGCCTGCGACAGATAGATTAACAATTTTGGGGATACTGAACGCCAAAACTGTTGGATTAATTCTTTTCTCTAGTTTCTATCTTCTCTCAACTATCCTTGTATTTCTGAAACCAACTGCTCGAAATTTCTTATTATCATTATCGCTTGGTATTTTTGCCTTTTTCCTCTTCACTACTCAAAGCCACGAAAGATATAGCTATCCTGTAATAGTATTGTTATTATTCCTCTATCCTTTTCTAGAGATATCAAATATTAAATATCAAAAATATAATT
Organism: Candidatus Gottesmanbacteria bacterium; assembly: GCA_016195685.1. Lineage (GTDB taxonomy): Bacteria > Patescibacteriota > Microgenomatia > 2-02-FULL-39-11 > 2-02-FULL-39-11 > JACPZE01. The sequence goes on along the minus strand of JACPZE010000044.1, from coordinate 38,945 downwards.
TCCGTGGTCTCTTCGGAAATGGAAAATATTTTTGGATCATATATCTCCTCCTTACCTTCACCATCTTTTTCAACATGCATTATGGACTGATAATAAATTATCCCCAAAATGGATTCCAATTATTGACACGATTAACTACTGTTCCAATGACAATTTTTAATTCCTTCTTTCTAATTCTTTTATTCTTTCTCCTTCTGCCATATATATTCTCTCAAATATCATATTTATATTTTGTCATGAGTTCTTTTTTTATTGTTGTCTGTTTAATAATTCTCAACATCCCTTATATTTTTGGCAAACCAATTTCACTCACTTTATTCAAACCAGTCCTGATCAAACAAGACTATGGCGTACTACAAGTAAACCAATCAGTAAATTCTTCCGCTGGTTTTAAATCATGGAGTAGACTATCTAATAATTACTTATTCTACCGCAAAGGCTTCGGCACTCATGCCAACTCAAATTTGGTTTTTGATATTGATAAGAAATTCACAAGTTTTTCTACAGATTTTGGGATAGACACCGAAGCTGCCACTCCTGCTTCTTCGGTCTTTATCATTTACGGTGATACAAAAAAACTTTTTGAAAGTAAAAGAATGGGCCGATTTGATTACCCAAATCATGTAAATTTGAATATAACTGGTGTTAAATTTCTAGGACTCATGGTGACAGACGCAGGAGACGGAATAAATAGTGATCACGCGGACTGGTTAAACCCAGTACTTTATAAATGAAATACATCGCCTATTTAATATTAGCAGCAACAATAATCTTTAATCTCTGGCTCAACTATCCGGAGACTCAAATCTTGGCTGATCCAAATGATAATATTTTTCAATTTTCTTTGGTAGGCAGAACCAATTGGGTTTGGGAAAATTACGGTTGCCCACTATCTTTATCTTGCTTACCTAATCTTATCGACCATAATGTAACCAATTGGGCTGAAGGTTATCCCCTTCCATTTTATTACAGTCATATACCTCAAATAACAATTGTCTCCTCATATCATCTTTTTATTAAACCCATCTCTTCAATTTTCAATTCTCAATTTTCAATTTACAATTACTATAATTGGACAAAATACTTACTGCTAAGTCTTTTTCCTCTATCTGTTTTTTTAGCTCTCAGAATAGTTGGTTTCTCACCCATCTTGGCTGCTTTAGGAGCGTTCTTCTCTGCTCACTACTCAACAGACGGACTTTACGGTATTGACCCGCCAAGTTACCTTTGGCGAGGCTACGGACTCACTTCACAGCTTTATGCACTTATTTTCCTACCACTCGGAATTGCTTTTACTTATAGGGCATTAATCGGTGACGAATCAAGTAGTAAGGATTACAAGTTGTGGAATAAATACACCTTAAAATCGATAATATTTCTCACCCTCACAGTCATGGGACACCTAGGTATCGGAATAATAGGATTTCTCTCTACCATACCTTTTATATTTCTAGATTTAAATTTATCTCAAATAATAAATAGGGGTAAGAAATTATTCTTCATTCTTGCTTCATGTTTCTTAATTCTTTCATATTGGATTATTCCCATTCTTTTAAATAATCAATATCACATCATCTCTTTCTGGGATCCTATCTGGAAATTCAATTCATACGGATGGTATGAAGTGGCAAGACAACTGTTTGCAGGGGAGATTTTTGACTGGCAGAGATTCCCTATTGTAACTATTCTTGTTTTGGCAGGTTTTTTTGTCCTGACTATCCGCAGGAAATATTTTCCTTTTTCTCTTCTTTTTGCTTTCTGGATGATTTTATATTTTGGCAGAACAACTTGGGGAGGACTGATCGATCTTATCCCCGGTATGAAAGACTTTCACCAGCATAGATTTATAGTGGGGGTACATATTGCAGCACTATTCTTAATTCCAGCTGGGTTGGAATATTTATTTTCGTTTATATCAAAAATCAAATATAAAATATCAAAATTATTAACTGTGGGTGGCGCGAAGGAGGGACTCCCAAACGTAGTCCCGCTTAGCGGGACGAAGTTGGGATACTTTCGCGGCAGAACCCGCGCAGATGAGAAATTCGGTATTGAGGCTGTGAATCCAAATCTCAATATAGTCTTTTATATCTTATTATTTATATTCGCATCCTTTTTGATCTACATAACTACCAAACAAACTGCTGATTATGCCACTTTAAATAACAAATGGATTTACCAGGCGAATGATGCCTACCGCTATGATGAACATAATTTCCAAAATCTACTCGCAAAGATCGATTCCCTTCCACGCGGAAGAATCTATGCCGGAAGGCCTGGAAATTGGGGCAAAAATTTCAGACTTGGATCAACAGAACTTTATCTTTTATTTGGAGGTATAGGATATGACATCAGCCAATTCCTACCAGAAACCTGGTCGCCCCTTTCTGAAAACGAGCAGGATTTTGATGAAAGAGAGGCTTTGGACTTTGATCTGCTGAATATAAAATATGCTGTAGCTGCGAAAAATGAAGGTTTCGCATCTAGTCTAAAATTGGTTGATAAATACGGCCCGTTTAATCTTTTCCAGGCACCTACTACCGGTTGGTTTGATGTGGTAACTTCTCCAATGATGGTAAAAAGCGATAAGACGAATTATCTAAACCTTGTCCATTATTGGTGGAATTCCTACACCCGAAGGTGGAAAATGCACCCTCTTATCTCTGTAGAGAATAATCCTACTATTCCACAAAACATGCAAAGAGTTTTAACCATGACTGATGAAACAAATTATATAGAAAACGGGCAATCCAAGAATATATTCGCGGATTTTCCTCTCATGTTTCCAGAATCTACTCCTTCCGGAAAAATAATCAAAGATAATCAATCAAAACAAACATTTTCCGCCACAATTGAAGTACCGAATAACTGTAAATATTGTTATGCCATGTTTAAGATGAGTTACCATCCTGATTGGAAGGTAAAGTTGGATGGAAACGAGGCAAGTAAATTCGCAGTGTTCCCATTTTATCTAGCTACTCCAGTCACACCCGGAACTCACACAGTGGAATTTACCTATGAACCGAATAAGTTGAAAGTTTTTCTTTTAGCCGGAGAAATAATCTTGGGAATAATTTTTATTATTTTTCGAAAGAAAATTAGTTAATACGGTAAGGTGGCCTGTTATACCTATTTGAACTACTAGGTTGAGTAGGTGTAGGTTGTACTGTGGGTGTAGGACCATTATCTCCTCCAATAGTTGGTGTGGGTGATAATAACCATAATTGAGGCAATGTCCAATTTATTGTTGGTAGAACTAGACTTGGCAATCGCGTTGTGGGTGTAGGAACTACAGGAGTAGGAGTACTGGTAAGCGTAGGCTCCAAAGGTACAGGAGTAAGAGTCACTGTAGGAGTAATAGTGATAGTAGGCGTAAGTGTAGGCTCATCTGTAGGAGCAGGAGTTGGGGTTGGCGGATGTAAAAGATCAACGCAATTATACATAGGATCACCTTGCATACATCTATTGTATCCTGTTCCACCATCAATTACATTTGCTCCCTCTCCTCCAATTATATAATCATCCCCTCCATAACCATAGATTTCATCATTACCGGCTTCCCCAAATATATAATCATTGCCATTTCCCCCAAAAAGAGAATCATTCCCCTCTCCTCCATATATATAATTCCCATCATCTCCTCCATAAATTGTATCGTTTCCACCTCCACCCAAAATTGTATTTAAACCAGGACCACCGTAAATCGTATCATCACCATCATTACCTACTAACAAATCATTCCCATCCTCACCGTAAAGAAGATCAGTACCTCCATATCCAAATATTGCATCTACACCTGGACCGCCATCTAAAATATCATGCCCACCACATCCGACTAAAATATCATTACCTTCATCTCCATAAATCGTGCTACTGTCTTCAACTCCTGTTCCGGCTAAACAGTTTACTCCGGGTGTTCCGTTATATGCCTCTGTACTGTTAATAGTTCCTGTATTTCCAGCGCCCGCGTGAGCAAATATTACATCGTCACCGGGACCACCATGGATTTCACTTGCTCCCCCTCCATCGATTTTATCATCACCATCTCCTCCCCAAATTCTTGCTTTTCCTGCGGCACATATAGTGTCATTTCCACCATTACCATAAATATCAACATTTTGTGCGGTACTGACAATTACGTCATCCCCCTCAGTTCCATTGATAACCACATTTTCCAGATCGTTAACTATTGTAGCTGGCTTTCCCATACAGGAAACTTCTTCTGCAGAGACTTTTACAGGAGATAAAAAGAGGCTCAATCCGAGAAAGAAAGAGATAATAAAAAGATATTTAAGCATAAAAAATGCCCCATCGGGGCAGAGAAGCAAATATTACTCTGAAGTAATTTTATTGTCAATAGGCTCTGTATTTAAATAAACCCCGGACTCTTTCGAGTACGGGGTTTATCGTTTATTTTCAAAGCAAAATTTATGCCATTGCGCCACCGCGGTCTTGTCTTTGTTTAGAAAAACAGTCTCGACATAAAACTCCTGTTCCTTTTCTGGGAACAAAAGGTACCTCATCTTCCTTGCCGCAATTGCTGCAAGTGATTTTGGTCATAGAACGTTGTGACATTCTGTCAGCTTTTCTTTTCTGACGACAATCTGGACATCTAAATGGAGGGTTGTTAAAGCCTTTTTGGGCATAAAACTCTTGCTCCCCTGCTGTCCACGTAAATTGTTTGCCACAGTCTTTACAGACTAATGTTTGATCTTGAAATTGTGATGTTTGCATCCTGGATTCACCCCCTTTCGACTGGTCCTTCTCGTTTCCAGGATGCCTAGGTTTAACCTGAGGATACCGTGGAACTACTAAGGATACCTATAAACTAAGCCGTAGTATATATCACACCATGTCAAAAAGCAAGTTTCCAAAATTTTATTCCTTTCATTCCCTGAAAATGATCTTTGTTTCTGGTCGCAAGATCTGCTTTAAAATAGATAGAAGTAATACCTATGATGAAATCAGACAATTGAATTTGCAATCTTTTCCCTCTTTTTGCTTCTCCGGCAAATTTAGCAATTTCTTCATCAAAAGGAATAACTTTAAAATTTACTAGTAAGTCAGACAACATTTTCTCTTGTGTCCTTCTCATATCTCCCGTAAAAAGTTCCACAATGGTAACACTGGATATATAGATCTCTAGTACTCCTTTTTCTTGAAGTTGCCGAAGACGTGGGAGCAATCCTTTATTTGTTCTGAGGAAATCTATGATAATATCTGTATCTACAACTACTTTTTCCATATATTAATACCTACCACTGACCTAATTTCTTCATATACTCTTTTTCTTTCTTCCCTCTGAAAAAGTTTCTGTCGAAATCGACATTTTTAAATTTCCCACCGATTTTTTTCATCACTGCGAGAGCTCTTTTTGCCCTATCTTTTGGGTCGTCATCAATTCTAACTATTTTTACTATCCTTCTTCCTTCTTTCTCCACTTCTATCTCTTCTCCACTGGAAAATACCCGCTCGGCGAGGTTGAAAAGGTTCTTTCTAAGATCAGTGATGGAAATTATCTGGGTCATAACGTACATCAGTGTACGTTAAAATTGAGGCAATGTCAAGTGTCAAAAAGCAAATTCATAACAATCATACTCAAAAAATACCGGGAAAGCTTACCTTCGGATACGATGATTTGCATCGGCATAAATGCTATGCTAAGATATAGCCCTATCTAACTTGACGAATAGAGGTATAAAAATATATGCCAGATACTGAAACCATTGAAAAAACATTTCATGTAACTTTTGACCCATTTGCAGACCCTTTCCCAACTGAAGTAAAAATGCAAGCTAAACAAGTAGGACCTGATGTTGTTGGGTCAATCGCACCAACTAATTTAAGAAGAAATATTGATGCCAAAGATTTCCAGCAGTCCCCATGTTTTCATTGCCCATTAGGCAATGCCAGAATAGGAGGTACACTATTTCATTTAGTCGGTGGGAGAAATATATGTCAAAGACAATATAGCGGAAATGTAATGGATTTCCGTGTTGAAAACACTCCGATGGAAGACTTTCAGGCCAACGCAGTATGTGCTAATACACCACCAACATCTTCACGGCCGTAGGCTACTAATTCAAACCAAAGCCTACATTTACCTCATACGGTAATAAAATGCGTCCCTAGACTTTTTCTTCTTTTGAGTGCTGATTGGGTAATGAGTTTTCCCACCAATATCATGTTTTTTAATTCCAATAATTCTCTACTGGGATAATCCAAATCTTCCAGATCTTTTTCCCAACTGCTTAACTTACCTATCGCATATTCTAAATCCCTTTTTCTTCTCACTATCCCCACCTTCTCCCACATAAGTTTTTGGAGATTTTTTCTTATATTTAGATAAAAGTCTGCAGGGAAGCTAGCTTTTTGAGCACGCCCACTGTTTCCTGAGTACCACGAGTTTGCCGGAGGCAAAGGAGTGGACGAACTGGGAGGTGCGCAAAAAAGTCTCGCTGACCTCAGCAGACGGAGCGGAAAAACTACTGCTTCAAGTAAAGAATTCGAGGCTAACCTGTTGGCTCCATGCACACCAGTACAAGCTACTTCTCCAAATGCGAAGAGGTTTTTTATATTAGTCCTGCCGGACAAATCAGTTTCTACTCCCCCGCAACTGAAATGGGCTGCTGGAGTGACTGGGATTAAGTGTTTTACTAGATCAAACCCTCTTTTTTTCAGTTCTTCATAAATATTGGGAAATCTTTTCTTTAAGAATTGTTTTCTTTTATGCCTGATATCCAGATAGATCTCGTATCCTTTTTGTTGCTCTTCAAAAATAGCTCGGGAAACTATATCTCGAGGAGCTAATTCTTCTCTCTTATCATAATCTCCCATAAATCTTTCTCCTTTGGAATTTACTAAATAAGCGTCTTCCCCTCGCAATGCTTCAGTGAGAAGAAATAGCGGCGAATTACCATACCTGCCTGCCGAGGAGGCAGGTTTTAGAGCAGTCGGATGGAATTGTATAAATTCCATATCTTTTAATTTTACTCCTCCCCGATAAGCGAGAGCATAACCATCCCCTGTAGAAACTAGCGGATTTGTAGTCCACTGATAAATTTGACCTAACCCTCCAGTGGCTAGTATCGTAAACTTTGAATAACAAAGAATAATTTTGTCCTTTTTTATTATTTGAACGCCAAAACATTTCTTCCTCTCCACTAATAATTTTTGGGCAAAAGAATCTTCCCAAATAATTATATTTTTATTCTCCCTTATCTTCTTAAGAAGGGTAAATTCTATTTCTTTGCCGGTAAAATCTGTGGCGTGAATAATCCGGTTATAGGAGTGCCCTCCCTCCCTCCCTACTTTAAAATGGCCTTCTTCCTTCTCAAAAGGGACCCCCATCTTTTCAAGCCAATCAATAGCTGATGGAGCATTCTTCACCAAAAATTCAACTGACTTTCTGTCATTATGGTATGCTCCGGAAACGAGAGTATCTTTATAATGCTTCTGCCAAGTATCATTCTTTTCCACCACACAAGCAACACCTCCCTGCGCCCAATTAGTTGCCCCATCGGATAGTTTTCCTTTGGTAACCAACAAAACTTTTCCGTAGTTAGAAAGAATTAAACTACTTGTAAGTCCAGCTAAACCTGATCCAATCACAATAAAATCAGTTTTCATAATGAATTATTGTATTTTTTACACTAAGTAAGTATAATAACTGAAAATAGTATTAAGTATCAAGTATTAGGTATTAAGTATAAACATTTTAAATTTAACCACGGGCATTGCGATACTAATTCAGTAAGAAATATGAATTTTGAAGATCTCTGCAATTGAGTGCGAGAATATTAAGGCATATGGACAGACGGTTAGGGCTATACCGAGCACGAGCTGCAGAGTCTGAAAAATTTATATGCTGATACAGAATACGGCAGGACCCGTAAATTAAAATGACGAAGCAAAACAATGAGCTTGAAGAAGAAAAACAAAAATTGATGAAAGACGTCCTCCTTTGGAAAGAAAAAAGGGGAGCATTAATAATTGCTCATAATTACGAGCTCCCGGAAATCCAAGATGTCGCGGATTTTGTGGGTGATTCCCTGGAACTATCCAGACTTGCCGCAGAAACAAAAAAATCACTTATTGTTTTTTGCGGTGTCCATTTCATGGCAGAATCAGCCTCTATCTTCTCACCTGATAAAACTGTCCTTATCCCAGATTTAAATGCCGGCTGTTCTCTGGCTGCCAGTATTGACGGCACAGAATTACGGAAATGGAAGAAAATGTACCCTGAAGCTTTAGTTGTTTCTTATGTGAATACCACAGCAGAAGTAAAAGCGGAATCAGATTACTGCGTCACATCGGCTAATGCTGTAAAAATAGTCAATTCTTTACCTCCCGAAAAACCTATTCTTTTCCTACCTGATATGTTTTTGGGTGATTATGTGGCCAAAACTACAGGCCGCAAAAATATGATTATTTATCCGGGTGAATGCCACGTCCATGCTAGGGTAAAACCAGCTGATATTATCCAAAAAATGGATGAACATCCCCAAGCTGAATTTCTTATCCATCCTGAATGCGGTTGCGTTTCCACCTGCATGCACTATGTAGCAAGCGGAGATATACCCACATCAAAAACCAAAATCCTTTCAACCGGCGGAATGATGAAGCATGTACAACAATCTCCTGCAAAAGAATATGTCGTCGCGACAGAAACTGGAATTTTATACCGCATGAAGAAAGATAACCCGCAGAAAAATTTTATACCCCTTCGTGATGATATGGTTTGTGAATTTATGAAAATGATCACCCTACCCAAGTTACTAAATACTCTGAAGAATCTAGTCTATGAAGTAAAAGTTCCCAAAGAAATAGCAGAAAGGGCTAGAATACCAATTGAAAGGATGCTGAAGTTATCGAATTAATGAAATAGCACAGCAATATGAATTTTTAGAAGCGCACACACGGTACTCTTAGACCAAGTAAATAAATCAATAACAAGTATCAAGATTCTGAAACAAGTTCAGAATGACAACGCAGCAACGGAATATTGATATTTTGTAAGCTAGAAAAATTTATATGCGAGCTATTAAACTTCCATGAATAAAATATCTCTTGTTCTCAAATACTTCCAGAAAGAAAATCAGTTAACGACCAAAAATAGAGATTATCAACGGACTATCTCTACACTTTTTGCGTGGCTTACTGATAGCGACAAAGTTACAAATGATAAAACTACAAAATTCTTTCCCCATAAGGATACTAAAGCAATAATTATTGCAAAACAAAATGGAAGAATAGCAGGTCTTGAGGAAGTTGGATATTTACTTAAAAAGTATACAAAGCTTGTCTTTAACCCAAAAATCAAAGACGGCTCTGAGATAAGCAATAAGGATACAATTGCAGAAATCAGTGGGAAAGCACATGATATCCTAGCTTTCGAAAGAACTATTTTAAATATTCTCCAGCGGATGTCCGGAATAGCCACAGCAACTAATAATTTAATTACTCTTATTAACCTACAATTCAAAACTCATAATTCACAACCTTTTATCGCGGCCACCCGCAAAACCCCTTGGATGCAGATAGATAAAAAAGCAGTAGCTATGGGAGGAGGACTCACTCATAGATTAAACCTGTCGGACGGAATTTTAGTAAAAGATAATCATTTAATCTTTGTATCAATTGAAAAGGCATTGAGGATTTTGACTGACAAATATAAGAATGAATTAATTGAAGTAGAAGTAACGGAGGCTAAACAAGCTTACAAAACCATCTCAACTTTCAATAAATTAAATAGCCCCAATAATCTAGCTCTTATGTTTGACAATTTTACTCCTCAAATAGCAAAACAGACTCTGACTAACCTGAGAAAAGAATTTGATTTATCTGCAATAATTTTTGAAGCCTCCGGAGGAATTGATAAGAATAATATATTGTTATGGTCCAAAACTGGAGTAGATATTCTCTCACTTGGATCCCTCACCCATTCCTCAAAAGCCACCAACTTATCTCTGGAATTTATACTTCTTAAAGAATTTGGACAAAAGATAATTTCTTTTTAGTAAACGAAAACATCTCGGCAGGACGGGCTTTCCCCAAATTTTTGATATGTCCGGTGGACTTTAGAATATTCAAGATCAAAATCTTCTTTCGGAAGTTTCTCTTATCTAGCGTTTTACCCAATATCGCCTCGTATATTGACTGCAATTGACCAAAAGTAAATTCATCCGGAAGCAAACTGTACACTACATTGGTATACTCTATCTTCCACCTTAGTCTTTGCACCGCGTATAGGATAATTTTCTTGTCACTTTTATTTAATATAAATGTAGCTAATTCTTTCCAATTATATTTATTTGAATATATTTTGTGTTCAGGTACTAGAAAGTAATAAACTACTGAAATTTCTAGCGGTTTTATAGAAGAAAAAGTGTATAATTGCTCGATATAGATATCCTTTAACAATATGCCAACTTTTTCTTTAAAAAGTATCTCTGCAGATTGGTTTAGAGATTTCCCAGTAATTAATGACCCAACTAATAATTTATCGTTGGACAAAAATATCTTTAATTTACCTGCTATTACGGTGAAAATAACTAATTTTATGTTTAATTGAGTGTTTCGCATTTTGTAATTTTATCTTTTCATTATAAACTATAATGGAAATATCATGCTAAAGAAATTATTGGCGCGCTACTCTATCATCCGAGAATTACTCTCATTTTTATGGAAAGAACGCTTGTGGTGGCTTATCCCTATGATCATCATACTTATTCTTTTGGGAATCCTGATGATTTTCTCCCAAGGCTCTGCTATAGCCCCATTTATCTACACTATTTTTTAAATCATGCAGATAATAAAGTCTATTTGGCAAAAATGGAAAAAAATCGCCCACCGCATTGCAGTATTCCAAGCGCAAGTAATACTGTCTATCTTCTATTTTACAATTCTTTTGCCTTTCGGAATTATTTTTACTTTTACGAAAGACAAACTCGGGTTTAAAACCCTCCCGGTATCCACTTGGAGTTTAAAAAATACACACAACGATACCTTAGAAGAACTAAAAGAACAATTCTGATGAATATCTTAGGAATTTCCTGTTATTATCATGACGCAGCTGCCGTACTTTTAAAAGACGGAGAAGTTTTAGCTGCAGCAGAAGAGGAACGGTTCAGCCGTAAAAAACACGATTCGTCTTTTCCCAAAAATGCGATTGATTTTTGCCTGGAGATTGCTCATGTCAGCAAGTCTGATTTAGATTATGTAGTATTTTATGAAAAACCTTTCAGGAAGTTTCACCGCATGCTTATCAGTGCAATATCAACTTATCCCCTGTCATATGCAAGTTTTAGGGAGGGTATTCGGGTCTGGCTGACACAAAAACTTTGGATAAAACAGGAAATTTCATCTTATGTAAAAGTTGATCTTTCCAAAATACTTTTTTGCGATCATCATTTATCCCATGCGGCCAGCTGTTTTTATCCATCCCTTTTTAAAAAATCAGCGATTCTCACTTTGGATGGTGTCGGCGAATGGACCACCTCATCATTTGGGGTTGGCGAGGGAAGCAAGCTCAGATTAAATTCCGAAATACGTTTTCCTCAATCTCTTGGACTTTTTTATTCTGCTTTTACTGCATTTTTGGGGTTTGAGGTAAACGAAGGAGAATGGAAACTCATGGGTCTAGCTCCATACGGCAAACCTATCTATGCAGATAAAATCTGGAAAACAGTACGGCAACTTGCGGATGGCAGTTTCTCTTTGGACTTTTCCTATTTTTCTTTTCAGTACTCTGATAAAAAATCATTTTCTGAAAAATTGGTAAAACTCTTGGGAAGTCCAATCGATCCGAACCAATCTCATCTGGTAGAAAAACGGCCAGCCGATATCGCTTCGAGTGTACAGCTGGTAACAGAAGAATTGATTCTGGGTATGGCCAAATATGTAAGAAACAAAACTAAATCAGATAATCTGTGCCTAGCAGGTGGTGTAGCATTAAACTCTGTAGCTAATTACCGGATCTTAAAAGAATCTGGCTTTAAAAATATTTTTGTACAACCGGCAGCGGGTGATTCTGGAGGAGCAATGGGTGCGGCTTTATATGCATATCATCATGTCTTAAATAAAGGCAATCGAAAAATGATGACCCACGCTTATCTGGGAAAACAATATGATAATCCGGAAATTGAGAAGTTTTTGAAGGAGAAAAAAGCAAAATTTAAAAAATTAAATGACAAAAAGATCGTTGATTTTATCGCGGATAAAATATCAAAAGGCCGAGTCATCGGTTGGATGCAAGGAAGATTTGAATGGGGACCAAGAGCGCTGGGAGCAAGAAGTATCCTGGCAGACGCCCGAAACCTGAAAATGAAAGATATTATAAATAGAAAAGTGAAATTCCGGGAAGCTTTCCGCCCTTTTGCCCCTTCTGTACTTGCAGAATATGCTGATAAGATATTTGATTTATCAGCTATGAATACATCTATTTTAACCACGGGTGACGCGAAGGAGGGATCCCAAACGAAGATGTATCGTAGTTTGGGATACCTAAGCGGCAGGACCCGTAAATTAAAATTAGAAAATCACTATCCTCTTCGCTACATGTTGTATGTGGTACCAGTCAAGAAAGAATGGCAAAAGAAAGTACCAGCCATAAATCATGCAGATAATACGGCTCGACCTCAACTAGTTTATGAAAAGGAAAATCCTCTTTACTACCAATTGATAAAATCTTTTTACAAAAAAACAGGCGTACCACTTGTATTAAATACCTCATTTAATCTGCGTGGAGAACCAATTGTCGCCTCCCCTGCCGACGCTTATTCAACTTTGGAAAGATCCGGAATAGATATATTAGTGATGGGAAATTACGTGTGTGAGAAATAATATTAAGGACTATTTAGAAATGACTGTAGATAACTATCTACTTCATCCAAGGATAGAGCTGCATCATAATCAACTTCTTTTTTTACAATTCCATGAACATCTCCTTTATACTGACTCTCCACAACCATAAGAAATTTCAAGAAATTTGGCGGGTACGACACTAGTAAAGAAATCGTGTTCATTTTTCGATAGGCGTTACCTACTTGATTCACTAATGATATTTCCGGATTATTAGGGTCATAATAAATTTCCGATTCATTTCCTGAGGCATTTGTATCTAAATTTTGCTTGAGTGAATTAAAATTATTTACTTTAGTAAACTCATCTTTTATATATTTTGCTGTAAAACCTGCGACTTTACTTGCTTTTTCTACGGAAAATTTAGTTTCAATAGTATCAGGTTTAACAATAAATAATGGAGTATTATCAAAATGATCGAAGCGCACAAGAATCTTGTAAAGGATTGCCACATCCCACAATGATTCTGAAAGATTACCGTTGTTTTTTTCCAGATAATACCTCAGTATTGTCGAAGTGCTGATTGGCTCATTACTTTTATCATATTCTTCAACTATAAAAGATTTACTGTCTTCTACCCAGTTTTTTGCTTCATCTTCAATTACATCTATAATCTCTACATCCTCTGCCTTTTGATTATAACGGTTATAGATGATGCTGAGAGTTATATCTGCAAAACGTTTATCATCTATACCAAATCTTTGCATGATTTTATCTTTTAGATAAGTATATAACCCGCTTCCCTGAAGGATATAACCCGGATAATAAGTAGGATATATATGTGCAGAATATTTAAGTATGTAATTTTCCATTGATCCGAAGTTTTTAAAATACGTAGGTAAAAGTTCCGCTACAAATATATGACCCGCAACTGTTTCCGGCATCCAACTGCGTTGTAGAATATTGTACATACCGCTTGTGGCAATCGCATTATAATAATTTTCATCTTTCCGGGTTGACTTATATATTACGTTTTTTCCTGGATTTGATAAAAGATAATCATATACAGCCTCTTTTATGATGAAATAGACAGGTTTATAATCTTCATTTTTTTCAATCTTCACATTTATCACTGAAGAAGTAATAAGTGATAATGCCTGGTTATACGTCTCCTTATCTGCTTTTTCCAACCATTTGTTTAATGCTACTTTATTATCTTTCCCAATCAAAGAATAAAGATATAATTCATTATTTACTTCATTACTGGCAGATTTAGAAATTTTATAATCCAGTTTAACCTCACTTCCCTGATCAATACTTAATGTACAATCTTGTTTATAGTCAGTTTCAAATAGCTCACAATTTTGCGATTCTATCGTTGTTTTATCTGGAAAAAGAATTCCTACAATTTCATCTCTGGAAGTAAAATAATAGGAGAGAAGAGTGATTCCCCTGGTTCCGATTGGTACTTTATCTAAGTTATACCGAAAAATATATTTATTATATTCAAACTTTGCCGGTTTAACCAAGGATACTAAAAACCAATTATTTCTAGGACAATCCAGATATTTATCTTTTATATCAACAGTATTTTCTTTCTGAAACTGATCCTGGGGATCAATAGTTGGTTTAGGTACAACATCACAGGAAGAAACTACCAGTGATCTCGATTTATCCAGACTGTCATAGACATTTTTATCTATAGTGATTGTACCTGATATACTTCCGTATTGTGAAGCAGGCGGAGTCGGAGCTAGGCCAGATTCTGCTCTTGAGAATATATCTGTTCGTGAAGTTTTATACCCTATTGCAAATCCTGAAATAAGAAGAATCGTCGAAATTAAAAGTATTAGAAAAATTCCTACTGTACTTATTTTGGGAAAAGACTTCATATAACCAGAATAAGAATAAGAATCTGCATTGTCAACATTTTCAAGACGTATAAAGTTTTGGTAATATATCAGTTATGGGAAATTACTTGTGTGAGAAAAAATAATGTGTTTACACCGAAAAAATCACCTTTATTGTGCTTGCACTGGAAAATTTCATCAGAAATTTTTCAGTGGACTATCGTTTAGTCCTTACGAACCAGATTATAGATGATTTGATACAGACTTTAAAGGATTGGAGGATTGTTTTCCAGCAGTATCCACTAAATTTGGTTTACACTCTGTAATTTGTACCGAAGAAGATTCTATTCCTTACCCCCCCTGGTATTAATCTATCAGAGTTATCCGTCTCCTGGTGTGATAGACGTAGGGCTAGGAACTTTAAGGGTAGGAGTAATAGCAAGGGTTGGTGAAACAATTGAAGGTGTTACTATGCTGCTAGGAGAAGCAAAAGACGAAGAACTGATGGTGGCCAAAGGAGTATTTATCACAGCTGCCTGGGTACTGGTAAGTACATTAGTGGTCTTTCCTATTGCAGCTATCTTAGTATTTGAGGAGAAATTTATGACTGTAGGTGTACTAGATAAGACTTTGAAATTGATAGAGGCTAATATACCAGATCCTTTTTGTGGTTTATCGGGTTGGCTGACTAATGCAATTGAAGCATTACCTCCTCCAAAGTTTCCGGCTGAAAAGATATTAGGCAGAAAGTTACCGGGGGTAATACTTTGAACTTCAAGTTTATCAGCCTCATAAATTATATGGACATCTGCTCCAGAGACAGTCTCATCTCCTGTGTTTACGGCTACTCCCACTGTGAATGTATCCCCTGTGTTTTTAATGATACTTGCTGGAATAAGTTCAAGTGTTGCTCCGGAATATGATGCTTTCTTTCTGATATCCAGATATGACATGGATAGATACACCGTAGAGGCTAATCCCACCAGAAGAAAAAGTAAGATTAGCACTGTAGTGTATGATTTTTTTGTAAGATTTAATTTCAACATATTAATTCATTAATAATTACAATATTTAGGTGAGTTTGGTGAATCACAGTCTACAGGTGGTGAAGTCGGTTGGGGATGATTAGGAGGAATACACTGGTGATGGCTGCAGACTCCTGCTTGGTTATTTACAATGCAAATTGCACCATTGGGTTTATATGCACATGATGTTAAGGATACCGTGTGAGAAGGAATTATCGTCGGAATATAGGTTGGCGTAGGAGCTAAGATGAGTGTAGGAGAAACTGATAGTTGATTTTTAACGCTAGCCATAAATATATTAAAATCTGACATATCCACTTTACCGTCATTGTTTAAATCTGCTTTTGAAAAACCTGGGGAACCTGTCTTGCCAAAGTCGGTGACTAGGAGATTATAGTCGAAGATATCGACTTTTCCATCATGATTGATATCGTCAGGAAAATAGGCAGGTGTGGGGGTTAGGCTGATACCTGCGCCTGGAGTTGGAATGCTCGTCGGGGTGGTTGCCGGCAGAAGAATGGACGTAGCTGTCGGGGCGCTTGTTGGTGTTGGACTGGTTTCTGGTTGTTGTGGTGTTTGCACGAGCCGATTCCAACTTATTTGCTCGTCTGATGGGATAGAGGCAATTAAATCGAAAAAGCCTGGGTCGAAACGGATCGTTCTCAGTGCGCCTAAGGCAGTATTCCACGGCGTTTCATTATTGAGCTCGGGTAGTCGATCACGTTCGTCAATGGTATCGGTGATAGGCAATGGGTCAAGATTACCACCTAAAATCGATGAGTAACGGACGATTTGATAGTAGAGGTAAGCATTAATACTGTTCTTTTGAAAGACATTGGTGACAACCCTGCCAATGGCGCGATGATCTGGGTGCCCATAGACCCCGTGAGTCGGTTCCTGCGTGATAACGACATCAGGTTTTTCTTGATTAATAAGTGCTAAAATATCACCTTCAACGTCACCTATGGCCTTCCAGTTTGCAATAACAATCTCTGGATTACCATCAAATCCCGCCCCCTGCGTACCAGATGGATATCCCAAGCCAACGCCGTTCGTATTGAGGAGATACGTATAGGTGCGAAACTCAGTATCAACTTGGGTTCCGTCTGGCGATTTTGCCCGGTCAATCGACACAATGGTACACTTTGATTTTTTAGCCACACAGCCGCGGACGAGAAGTGGCGCTGCAATGTTTGCGTCGTCGGCGTGGGCGCCAATGAACATGAGTGATTTACCACTGTTGATAAGGGTAAGAAGTGACGATGACTGGGCAAACACAACTGGAGGTCGCAGGAGTAATAGGAGTACGAAAGTTGTAATGATGTGCTTCAAAAGATCCATTGCTCATGTGCCAAAATACGTTACCACTTGATTATAATCAAAAATGTCGACTTTGGCAACACCGTTTGCATCCCTGCTTAGCGTTCTGGGAGTATGAGTTTTTCCAAAATTGGTAATGACGAGGTTATAATCAAAGATGTCCACCTTCCCGTCATCATTAAGATCGCCGAGGAGAACAGAAATTGACTCTTGCCAAAATGAGCCTGAATGAGACTTATACAGAAGAGCTTGAGATAGACGCACTTCTTAATTTTGGTACTGCATTTATTAGAACCCCAGAATTAGCTTGGTATGACGCTCTTTATGAAGCGAAGACAAAATACCAGAGGCTAATTTTCCCAAAAGGAGTAATCTTTAATATTGATGGCTTTTCGAACCCAAGTTTAGGGCTTCCATTCAAGATAATCAATGATATTGCGGCTTCCGCATCAACAAATGTGGACTATCGTTTCATTCTTTCGAACTCGATTGTAGATGGATGTGTTCAGACACTCAGGGAATGGAGGATTATTTTTCAGCAATTTCCGCTTGCTTATAGTAATGCAACAATTTAAAAATTGACATTTCTTCTGAATCCAGTTTATAGTAGATATAAATGGTACAAGAAGCAATTACCAATTATATAAAGCTGGCAAAATTACAAAAAATCCCGAAGAAACAAATTATTGCTTCTCTACTTAAAGTCGGTTGGGAGGAAGAAGAAATTAAAAAAGGGTTCACAGATGAAGTTCAACCCGCAATTCCTGTTCCGCCAAATTCTAATAATAATATAACCATTAATTTACACAATAGTATGTGGGATTGGGATACTTTTGAACATATACTGATGTTTATCAGTCTTTATGTTTTAGCTACTTCGCTCGGATTGATGCTTCATGCTTTTATAGACAAATGGGTTCTTGCAGTACCTCCTAATAGTGTTAAAGATTATTTTTCTTTGTTTCTTCAAACGCTTATACGGGCTTATCTAGCAGCACTAATTGTCTCTTATCTACTATTTGCATTTTTCTTTTTACGGATTACTAGAAAGACTATAGAAAATCCGATATTGAGAACTTTAATGCCGAGAAAGATGCTAATTTATTTTACTCTTGTAGTGACATTCCTCATATTTATATACAAGATTATCTCTACAGTCTATACAATACTAAATGGTAACATTACATCCAATTTCATACTTCATCTGCTGGTAACTTTAGCAATAAGCAGTATTATTTTTAGCTATTACATTTATCAAATTAAAGATGACAGGAATGCAAATGCGTAATTATTATATTTTTATTGGATTCTTGGGAATACTCGTATTTACGGTCGTCCTTTTGGGTTTAACAATTGTCGGTAATCCGTTTGCACAAAGAGATAAATCATTCGACAATACCAGATTAAGTGATTTTGGCAGTATAAGGTATGAGATAGAAAAGTTCTTCAGCACGAATTATAAATTACCGAATCAACTTACAGATTTAAAATCAAAGGTAGCGATTAAAGATCCAAAAACAAGAAAAGATTATGATTATATTGTTTTGAATGACAAAGGGTATAAACTGTGCACCGATTTTTCTACAGATTCTAATGATACAATCAGTGACAGGTATTCTTACCCATCCTCTTATTACGATCAGTGGAAACATAAGAAAGGGTATGATTGTATTGAGTATACTGTACCTGATTTTTTGATTCGGAATTTACCCACACCTACACTCAAACCTCCTCCAATGAAACCTCCGCAACTTGTTGCTTACTGGCCATTTGATAGTGATAAAGACTTGATCACTGCATATGATATGTCAGGGAATAATAATATCAGCGGTTCAACAAGCACCGTTTTTACCACAGGCAAAATAGGGAAAGCGAGGCTTTTCAATGGATGGGATAGTTCAATTTGGGTTAGTAATAAGCTAAATTTTAGTTTTGAAAGGACAAACCCTTTTACCATAGAATCTTGGATCAAGTATGCAGAAACGGATAAGGAAAGTACAATATTTTCCAAAATGGAGAATGAACATGGAAATCGAGGGTATGAATTTTTTATAAACAAGAATAACCAGCTGGGAGTATATTTAATCAACACCTGGTCCGATAATGCCATCTATGTTTACGGGCAGACGCCGGTAAATAATAATCTCTGGCATCATGTAGCTATGACGTATGATGGATCTAGCAAAGCCCAAGGAGTAAAAATATACCTAGATGGAAAAGAACAACTATCAAACATTAGTGTAGATAGTCTGAAGGATGGAATTCAAAACGACGTTTTTCCTAATATTGGATCCAGAGCCGGGGGTAACTATATTTATAACGGAATCATTGATGAGGTACGTATATATAATTACGCACTTACTCCTGATAAAGTTCTGACAGATATGAGTGGAAATTATACTGAACCTACCCCCTCGATTTCTCCTGCACAGTTTCTACTTTAGATTTAAATCTGTTAATTAAAATCATAATTCATCGATTTATTGATTTAGATTTAGAACCTTCTGATTTGCTTGTATAAATATTTTGTAAACCGGAAAACTATAAAAGGTCATCATCGAAAGTGGATACCCATATCCTGAGTCGGATCAAATGGAGTAGCAACTTCTTTATCTGTCAATTCATATCGGTCTATCCGATACCCATTTGGAAAAGAAATTACACTGACTGGTTTCTTATCGATCACTATCGAGTGTACTTTCCAAAATTTACCATCTACCCATGGATCTTCTTTGGGAGGAGGAGCCATAACTAGATAAGTAACAGGCTTTTTGGTAAAGGAATATGCTATTTTATCGGGATGTGTTTTTTGTCCATACACCATGGCATAACGAGGGGAATACGCAAATTTATCTGGAGTCCACACAAAATATCCAAACTCTTTTTCAGAACCAGCAGTAAACGCTTTTTGGGAAAGCGTATCGTAAAATTTCCAGCTCCTTTCTGCAAATCCAATAATATTATTTGATGCTGCAACAAATTTTATTGCTTCAACTTCATTATTTAGCATAATAAATAAAAATAATATCACGATATATTTTGCGTAACGGGAGGTAACCAAAGAAGCAATCATCATAATGACAATTGGAATAAATCCAAGGAAATGCTGTGAAAGTAGATAGTATCTGTTGGTTAAACTAAAAAGAAAGTATCCGAAGAAAAAATAGAAAAAATATTTATATTTATTATCTACTTTATTAAAAGAAGCAAGCTTTAACAGAAACCCCAAAACAAGAACAGCTAATATTTTATTAGAATTTGGCAGATCCCATAACAATGGTACTGCTGAAGAAGTCATGTATTCGAAGCGGTTTTTTATAATACTAAGAATACTTACGTAATGCTCCTGTGGATTACCTTTCATGTAAACTTGAAGACTCTTAAGCAACATAAAATTATGACGGAGATCAAACATAATATAAGTTGAAAGTGGAATAAGAATAAGTCCAAATAATAAAATATGCAGGAATTTTTTATTTTTCAAAAGTACAAAGAGCAAAAAGATAAAAGAAAGGGGGCCTCCGTAGGCAATTTCAAACTGGATAAGCATCCCACCAAGAAAAACATTTGATGCCAGATATTTAGCGTTTAAAGTCTTTATATATTGAATAAATGTATAGAAAAAAAGAGGCATCAGCATCATCCCCATATATTGATGGGAGTATGCCCAGGTAAAATGAATAAGATAACAGGACATAAAAAGAATATAAACGTAAGCAGTTTTTCATCGAATATTTTTTTTGCAATTTTAAAACTGTAAAAAAGAAATCCAATTGTAAGAGCTATCCAAAACCATCCGACAACAACTGGATTCCCATTACCGAGTATATAAATAGGAAGATTCAGATACATCCAGGCCGGACCATGGAAAAAACCGGCTGGTCCTGCACGAGCACCGATGAGCACAACTTTTTTTTGTTTGAGGTCCTCTAATAATAAAAAGTCTCTGGCAATATCTGTGTTAAAATTCAGATCTCCCTGTATGAAATACCATGATGCGAGAAAAAGATTAAAAAATACAATGAAAAGTACTATTTTCTTCCATCTGTCACCAATAAAAATTTGAGGCAAGAGAGAGGACTTGGGGAACCTCCTTTTTTTGAATCATAGTGAAAATGAATCCATTACAACAGCTCGCATTTTAATTTGTGGACCCGAGGGGAATCGAACCCCTTGCCTTCTCGATGCCATCGAGATGTTCAACCTTTTAAACTTCGGGCCCTGGTAAAGTTTGATTATATAACATATCAGCTATGACTGCCATTTCGTCCTGAATTTTAACGTCAAAATAATCTACTCTTAATACACCTTTATATTCTTTATTAATTGTTTGTTTACCAATTGTCCTCGGATCAATTCTTGCTTTGTAAAATAATCTTTTGGGAATATTTGTAATATTTATCCAATATTTTTCTAGCTCAGGTATATTTTGATCTGCTCTACATTGCAGAGTACATCTGACCTTTGATAAGTCAAATTGGTAACATTTTTTAATAAACCACAAAAATAATTTAACTATTCTAGGATCTGAGCTGCCTACTCTAAAAACTCCTCTTTGCTTTGATCCTTCCCCTAACCAGAGCATCGATAATCCAATTTTTGCATAGCCCACTTCAGACGCTTTTTTAATCAAACCATTATTCTTTTCTTTATATGTTTTTAGTAATTTCTTTCTCCTCTCAAAACTCTTTTTTATGTGCAATAATCTTGCTTTTTTTAAATTCTCCAAGTTTAATTTCCGTATTCGCTCTGGATAATTCCTAGGTAATTTTATATCTCTAAACCAACTAACTAGGGTACTTTTGGGAATTGATAATTTAAAATACTTTTTAATTTCGGTATAGGTCTTACCTCTCATTCTTAATTTTTTAGCTTTTGCAATAATATTATTTTTATATCTCATTAATTTATCGTACCATAGTCCAATTACATGTACAATGGTTTATGGAATTAAGATAGTGTATAATTTAACAGATAAAGTGGTGTTCCTTATTGTAATTCTGAACACGGGCCCGTAGCTCATCTGGTAGAGCGTCGCATTCGCATTGCGAAGGTGGTCGGTTCGAGTCCGATCGGGTCCACAATTACTTCAGAAATGACAGTGGATTTAGAAGTACACCATTTTGCCTGACTTCGAAGTGCAAATGCATACCCGTAGATCTACCGGTTGATCCCATTTTGCCTATAACTTGGCCGCGGCCCACTTTATCACCGGCTTCCACACTATATGACTGCAGATGGCCGTATAAAGTCTGATACCCATCGGCATGATTTATGATCACATGGCATCCATACCCATAACGAATGCATCCGGCAAAAGAAACAGTACCAGCGTCCCCAGCTGCCACCGGTGGAGCTGCATTATTGGCGATATCTACAGCCATATGATATGAAACAGGATATTGAGTAATAATTCCCTGAGTTGGCCACATGAATTTACC
The DNA here is from genome assembly GCA_016195685.1 of Candidatus Gottesmanbacteria bacterium. Lineage (GTDB taxonomy): Bacteria > Patescibacteriota > Microgenomatia > 2-02-FULL-39-11 > 2-02-FULL-39-11 > JACPZE01. The sequence goes on along the minus strand of JACPZE010000044.1, from coordinate 16,508 downwards.
TCCTGTACCGGGAATAAATTGTGGGACTTGGGCAGCTATATAAACCGGAGCTGCCTCTGGCATAACTCCATCTGGTATAAAAAGTATTTGGCCAATATTTAACGCAAATGTGTCTAAATCTGCAAAATCATTGGCCGGGAAATTGACTATTTTTTGAGCATCAGATTTGTATTTTTTGGCTAACGAATAGATAGTGTCTCCTGGACCAACTTTTTGTACTATACCTGTCACTGGAGGAATCCGAAGCATTTGCCCTGGAATCAGATTGTCTGTTTTTAATGTATTTGCCCATCTTATCGTATCTATAGAGATACCGAATTTGTCTGCAACGCCTGCTAAAGTATCTCCTTTCACTACTTCATAATCGATGATATCAAACCGCGGCTTATCTGAAACTACTGTCGAGGTAGATAATTCATCTTGTGAATTGGAAGCTAAAAGATAGGTAGAATTATCTCCTGCTGTAGTGGCATCATGTTGAACTGTAGGATAGTATTCGCCAATTGCCGGACCAGCAACTACAGCTCCCGCAATAAGAAATAAAAATGAAATATTTAAGAAATGTTTACTGTACCTGCCTCGTTTCACAAGCAACATATCTACTAAAATATCCTTTAATCCTTCAAAATGACGTCCTGCTGTAGTCAACTTTTTATGAGAATAGTAATAAAGAAAACGAAGCCACTCGGAAATTTCTTTGGAGAAGTCTTTAATATTATGAAAAACAAATTCTAACTTGGGAGAAATTTTCATGAGATAAATAAAAGAATTGTTAATGGTTAATAGTCAATTGTTAATTGAATAATATTCTATCAACAATCAACAATTAGCAATCAACAATTAATTATTGTCCTTTTCCTAATCCTTCCAAGAATTCTTTGTTTGAACGGGTTTTGGAGAGACGGTCAACCAAAGTTGATGTGCGCTCCTGATTTTCTCCCAGAAGTGAAAGCATATGGCGTAGAGTGACCACTTTTTTAAGCGTATCGGCAGATAAAAGTAATTCTTCATGTCTTGTACCTGATTTATCTATATCAATTGCCGGGAAAACTCTTTGTTCCTGCAGGAAACGGGATAGGTGTAACTCCATATTGCCCGTGCCCTTAAACTCTTCATAAATCAAATCATCCATTCGGCTTCCTGTCTCTGTAAGTGATGTTCCCAGAATGGTCAAGCTTCCGCCTGCTTCACAACACCTTGCTGCCCCCAAAAATTTCTTAGCCGGATACAAAGCTGCCGGATCAAATCCCCCCGAAAGGGTCCTCCCTGAGGGGTTCACACATAAATTGTAAGCCCGGGCCAGTCTAGTGATGGAATCTAGCAAAATGATTACGTCTTTCCCTAATTCCACCAATCTTTTTGCGCGGTCTAATCCCACTTCAGCCACTCTCGTTTGAGACTCAGGCGCCTCGTCAAAGTTACTAGCAATTACGTCACCCTTCACTGACCTACTGATATCTGTGACTTCTTCAGGCCTTTCACCTATAAGAACCGCCATCAAATGCGCTTTGGGGAAATTCTCCGAAATACCGTGGGCAATTTCTTTCAGAATGGTAGTTTTACCGGCTTTGGGAGGGGATACGATCATCCCTCGCTGACCAAAACCAATTGGGGAAACAAGATCGATAATCCTGGTAGATAATGGAGATTTTCCTGTTTCCAGTATTAACTGTTTGTTGGGATAAATAGGAGTAAGATCTTCAAAATGTAACCTTTTGACAGAATCTTCTGCCACTTTATCATTCACCTTTTCAACTTTAAGAAGTCCAAGGTATCTTTCATTCTCTTTTGGAAGCCTTGCTTGTCCTGATACTTCGTCGCCTTCCCGTAGTTGAAATTTGCGGATTTGAGATTGGGAAATATATATATCTCCCTCTCCAGGGATAAATTTTGGCCTAAGAAAACCATGTCCTTCCGGCATAATATCCAAAAATCCAGATACCGCTTTGGTGGGAGTATTTGCATATCTGTCGGAATAATTTACGTTCGGATATCCATTTGTGCCAACCACAGGAGTAATTACCTGTGGAACTTGTACACTTCGCGTTTCCCCCACTCTAACCACTGGTGAAGGTACCGAAACAGGCTGTAATGTTTGAGTAAAATCATTTACAGGTTGAGTTATTGATCCAGCAGTAGAAATACCTCCTGAATTTACCGCTGCAACAGTTTGTACAGGTAATGGACCTCCCGAAACTCGAGGAATACCTATCACTGTTTTACCAGTAACAGAAGTTTCGGCAGGTTGTTTTGCAGAAGCTTTGGGATCTCCTATAAGATCTTCTACACTTATATCTTTAGATTTTATCACTTTAGTTCGTACTGTCATTTATTTTCTGGGAAACAAATTAATTGAACAAAAAATTGGGGAAAATCAAACTTAAGTAACCTATTTAATCAAATAAAATAGTATTTGTCAACCCTTCAAAATTTCTATTCGAAATTTCTCAGGGTAAAGCCAACTGAATTGCCCCTCAAAAAAGGAAGACTACTTAAGATTTTTCCCCGAAGCAACAATGGGGAGGTAGATCCCGCACCCACGGGTGCGTGGATACTTTAACCTCATCTCCCGAAAAATTCGGGATACCCACTTCGGAGGTTGTAGAGGAAAAAATCTCTTAAGCATTCTCCTTATCCGAAGGGCAAAAATAGTATGGCAAATATAAAACTTGTTGTCAAGCCTTATCAAAACGATTGTAAAATTTGACAATTTTAGGCGAGAATGACACAATAAGGCTAAGATAACCATGAAAGACAGAAAGTTTTTGGCTCTTACTTCTTTTTTCTTCCTTCTGTTTTTTGCAGGTATTGCCACTGTAGCTCTGCAAAAACCCACCAACCAAATTCTGCGTGCAAAAAACGTAAACCCCTCTCCTCTTAAATCATTTATAATCGTATTTCCACAAATTGGAGTTGCCGGAGATGAGGGAAGCGACAAGAAACCAACTCAAATAAAAGTTTCAGTCTTTATAAGAGATGAAGGCGGTAGCGTTCTTCCTGGGAGGAGTGTACAATTGGCGACCACACCTACTTCTAGCATAAAACCGGCAGATACTGTTTCCACAGATAATCTTGGCATGGCCCAATTTTTCATCACTTCCAATACCGCAGGCACGGTGAAACTGACTGCTACTGATTTAGGCAGTAACACTAGTGTAAGTAACAGTCCCACAGTTGAATTTACACAATAAACTGGATAATATATCTCCATCGATTTACAACGGGTGACACGAGAGAGGGGTCCCAACCGGAGATGTATCGTAGCGTTGGGATACTAAGTGGCAGGACCCGTAAATCAAAATATGAAAATCACAATTGTGGGAGGAGGATTTACCGGACTTTCTGCTGGCCTTTCTCTTTCCCAAAATCATAAAGTGACTCTTTTTGAAGCAACTGGCGAGTTAGGCGGCTTAGCTTCGGCGGTAAAGTTACCGGGTACAGATTGGTATGTGGAAAAACACTACCACCATTGGTTTTCCAATGATTACTTTGCTTTAAATTTGATTAAAAAACTGGGACTTTCCGAAAAGTTACTTTTCCCAAAAACTCTTACTTCTATCTATTATCAGGAAACAAGCTACCCTTTTAATTCTCCACTGCAAATCCTTTTTTTCTCTCCCCTTCCGTTTACAGATCGACTAAGACTTGGGCTAATCACTTTGTTTCTGAAACTTTTATCGATGAATTCTGGTCAGAATTTAGAAAAACATCTGGCCCATGAGTGGCTGAGAAAATATTTTGGTGAAAAAGTATATGAGATTGTCTGGAAACCACTCCTATTCGGCAAATTCGGAAAGTTTGCAAAAGTAGTAAACATGGCTTGGTTTTGGGCTAGGATAAAAAAACGCACTCTAGTATTAGGATACCTGGAAGGCGGATACCAAACTCTGATAGACGCAATGGAAAAGCAATTTAAAAAAGACGGGGGTAAGATATTACTTTCTACTCCTTTTGATACCAAAAAAACGACAGACTATGACAAGATCATTATCACTACACCCTCCCCAATATTCATAAAAATGTACCCACAACTTCCAAAAGATTATAAAGAAAGACTTACGAATATTCCACATTTGCACGCTTTAAATCTACTGCTCGTGACAAAAGAGAAAATACTTGAAAAGGAATATTGGCTCAATATAAATGACAGGACTTTCCCTTTTATTGCAGTTATCCAACAAACTAATTTGGTGGATGCAAAACATTATGGCGGAAAACACCTTACTTGGGTAGGAAATTATCTCCCAGAAGGTCATCCCTACCTTAAAATGACCAAAGATGAGTTATTAAAACTATATCTTCCCTATCTTCAAAAAATCAATCCCCGACTTAATTCTCAATTCTTAATTCTCAATTCTCAATTATTTATGGGTCCTTTCGCCCAACCAGTTTTCCCCACAAACTACTCAAAGATAAAACCAGACTTTATTACACCCATCCCAAACGTTTACCTAGCGAATATGGACATGGTATACCCATGGGACAGAGGCACCAACTACGCAATTGAACTTGGACAAAAAGTCGCAAGTCTTATTGATTGATATTCCCCTGAAACTAGCCTAAAATTAAATTAAACTGCCCATGATCATCTCTGATGAACAATTAAAGTCTCTTATCCTGGAAAACAATCTTGCCACTCAGATAAAACTCGCTGAAGTCATGGAATTTGCGAAAAATTCAGACATCACTCTGGCCGATGCTTTGATAGAAAAGGATATTGTTTCGGATGAAAATTTAGGACAACTGATAGCAAATTATCTTAAACTTCCGTTCATAAACCTTTCTAAAATATCTATACCCGATGACGTAGTAAGAATAATTCCTGAAAAAATCGCCAGAAAACAAAAAATCATTCCTTTCTCGCGTGATGAATACGGTATCAAACTCGCAATGACTGACCCCGGTAACAGTCAAATCCAGGAGATGATCTCTAAAAAAACCTCTGAAAAAGTTATTCCGTATTTAGCTACAGAAAGAGATATCTTTAATACTTTCCATGTTTTTAGAAAAGAGTTGCAGAAAACTTATGAAGGGCTCTTTAGTGAGGAAATCACAAAAACAGGAAGCTTAGTGATAGATGAAGCACCAATTGCAAAAATCGTTGATTTACTTGTAGATTTTGCCTACCAGGATAAGGCATCAGACATCCACATAGAAGCTGAAGAAAGAAATTCACTTGTGAGGTTTCGGATCGACGGTATCCTACACGATGTATTATTTTTACCCAAAAACCTCCATGAAAGGGTCATTAGTAGAATCAAAGTTCTATCTAAACTGAGAACAGATGAGCATATGGCTCCTCAAGACGGTAAAATCCGTATGAAATTAGATGAGGAGAATTTGGACATCCGTGTTTCAATTCTTCCCATGGTTGACGGTGAAAAAGCCGTACTTCGTCTTCTTTCTTCACGATTCAGACAATTTTCATTACTTGATCTGGGGATGCAGGAAAAAGACTTGAAAAAAGTAACCGCGGCTACCAAGAAATCCTATGGAATGATACTATCTACAGGTCCAACAGGTTCTGGAAAAACTACCTCTATTTATTCGATATTAAAAATTTTAAACACCCGAGAGAAAAACATCACAACCATTGAAGACCCAGTTGAGTATCGCATAAAAGGAGTAAACCAGATTCAGACAAATCCCAAGACAAATCTCACATTCGCCTCGGGACTTAGATCAATACTTCGGCAAGACCCAAACATAGTTTTTGTAGGCGAGATAAGGGATAGCGAAACTGCAGGCATTGCGGTAAATGCTGCTCTTACGGGACATTTGGTTTTATCTACTATTCACACCAATGATTCTGCCACTACTCTTCCCAGGCTTATCGATATGAAAGTCGAACCTTTCCTGGTAGCTTCAACAGTGAATGTAATTATCGCCCAACGTCTGGTCCGTAAAATTTGTGATCTGTGCAAAACATCAGTAGCAATCACAGCGGGAGAACTAGCTAAACATATCCCTTCCGAGATCATAAAGAAAAATTTTGGTGAGGCAGTAGAAATAAAAACTTATGTAGGAAAGGGCTGTAAAATTTGCCACAATATTGGGTATGCCGGAAGAATTGGTGTATTTGAAGTATTGGAAGTCACCAAAAACATAAGAAAACTTATCACAGAGAAAAATGACGCTGATGTCATTGCTAGAGCCGCAATACAAGAAGGCATGACCACCATGCTTGATGACGGATTGCAAAAAGTAGCCAAAGGGACAACCACTATCGAAGAAGTACTAAGAGTCACAAAGGTAGAATCATCATGAGTGAAATTAAAACAGAATATATCAGTCTTTCTGCTACTGAAAAAATTGGTCTTATCAGCAATCTATCAACCATGCTATCAGCCGGTATCTCAATACTGGAGACAGTTGATTCTATTCTTGAAGATGCCAAAGGAAACCAAAAGAAAATCCTTGAGACTCTGCGAGCAGATTTAGTTCAAGGTGAACAACTCCATACTTCATTTGCAAAATTTCCGAACGTCTTTGATAAAGTTACTGTAAATATCATTAGAGCGGCTGAAGAAGCAGGAACACTAGATGTTACCTTAAAAGATCTGAGAGAAAATATCAGAAAACAAACAGAGTTCTCAGATAAAGTGAAAGGAGCGCTTATCTACCCTGTGGTCATCATGTTTGTCTTCGCAGGCGTACTTCTGATGATCCTTGTTTTTGTCATTCCCAAAATTTCATCAGTTTTTCTGAGAATGAAAATGAAGTTGCCGTTGCCTACCAGGATTTTGATGTTTGCTTCTAACACCCTTCTTACTCAGACAATACCCGTTATCGCCATAATAACGGTTGTAGTATTTGGATTTATCTTCCTTTATAGAAGAAATAAAAAATTAATCATTAATTTATTATTCTCTATACCGCTTCTTAGGGAATTAGCAAAGGAAATCGATTTGACGAACTTTACCCGCAGCCTTTACCTTCTGTTAAATGCCGGAATACCAATTACAGCAGCATTGGATCTGACTTTCGATATCGTGACGAAAAATGAAGTGGCTACTGCTATAAGACACTGTAAAGATTTAGTCTTATCAGGTAAAAAACTATCAGAAGGTTTTAAAGATGCCAAAAATATCTTTCCCAGTATCATGATAAAAATCACTGAAGCAGGTGAAAAAAGCGGCTCTCTGGACAAATCTATGCAGGATATTTCCGAATATTTAGATTATCAGGTATCCAAAACACTTCATACTACTACTACTCTTATGGAACCTTTGATACTCGTAGTGGTTGGAGTTTTGGTAGGCGGAATGATGATGTCCATATTATCTCCAATTTATGGAATGATCGGGCAAATCGGCGCCAGATAGAATGATTGTTTACAAAAAAACACAACGTGGTTTTACTCTAGTTGAAGTTATTATAGCTCTTCTGATTTTTTCTTCGCTCGTTACGATGGTAATTATCAATCTTTTAAATGTGAAACACAAAGCGTCACTTTCTGATTCTATCGACACTTTTATCAATAATTTAAAAAGCCAACAATTAAAAGCTATGGTTGGCGATACCGAAGGAAATAACACAAAAGACAATATCGGTATATATCTTACAACCAATAAATATACAGATTTCTATGGTACATTAAATTTATCATCATCAACCAATTTAGACATAAACTTTGACGATAACATTCAGATCATCAGTACTACTTTTCCTTCCTCACAAATAATATTTCTAAGCGGCTCCGGAGATATATCAGGTGCGATAGGCAACAATACAATCACTATGAAAAACTCATTATCGTCTGAACAAAAGATCATCACCGTAAATAAATATGGAATAGTTACATCTGTGAATTAAGATAGAAAACTTTGTGTTTAATCTTTATGACCAAACAAAAAGGACAAACAATCGTAGAATTTTTAATCGCCATAGGACTTGCGAGTATTTTTTTACCTGCACTTTTAACCGGATTGGTCGCTTCCAGAGAAGGTAAAGCGCAACAAACACAAAGACTTGAAGCCACTACGTACCTTAAAGAAGCTGAGGAAGCAATTCGGAGTGTACGAGAGACCAATTGGTCTTCAATTGCCGTCAACGGTACTTACCATCCTGTTATTTCAGGTAACACTTGGTCTTTAGGATCAAATTCTGAGGTAGTGAACGGATATACCCGAAAAATTGTGATAAGTGATACCCAAATAGGTACAAATGGGAATATCGTTTCAACGGGTGGGACAATCGATCCAGCCACTAAGAAAATCGTTTCAACCGTATCATGGAATACTCCTTTTTCTTCATCTGTTGACAGCACAATGTACCTTACCAGGTTTCTTAAAAATGCTAATGTTTTACAAACAACACAGGCAGATTTCAACCAATCTGGAAGTGTTAACAATAATACTGTAATAACCAATAATAGTGGCGGGGAGATAACCTTGACCGCGGCCGGCCCAGGCCGCGGAGACTGGTGTAAGCCTCAAAATGAGGTGGTTAACACTCTTGATCTTCCCGGCCAGGGGATAACTACCGCAATCAGTGCAATCTATGGGCATGCTTATACCACAACCGGAGGGAATGCTTCAGGGGACTCTATGGATAGCGTAAATATTTCCGATCCCCCCCAGCCTATTGCACCGGCAGCGGCAAATGCAGGTGCTTATAATTATTTTAAAACTTATGCAATTTATGCCACTCCAAATTATGTTTATTTAACCTCAGACCATCCTAACTTAACTGTAGATATAGTAAATCCTACTACTCTTTCACATGCTGGTTATTTTAACTCCTCAGGAGGAGAACGACCGGGTAACAGTGTTTATGTCTCTGGAAACACCGGCTACGTCGCTGCCGGCAGCAAACTTTATGCTTTTGATGTCACTACAATACTTGGTAGTTCCTCTCAAACTGAATTATGGAATGTGAATTTAGCAGGTACGGGTAAAAAGGTACTTATTTATGGAAACTATTTATTTGTCGCAACCGATAGTACAACCAGTCAGCTGCAAATTATTAATATTAGTACTCATGCGATTACAAATGTAAACTTAGGGAATAATCTGGCCGGTATAGATTTGGACATTGATCCAACTGGATCATATCTTTTTATTGTCACCGCCTATGCGTCAGGGAAATCAAACTTTTATATCGTAGACATATCCAATCCAACTTCTCCCCAAAGTATAAACAGCTCAAATACAAATGGAATGACACCAAAAGGAGTAATTAACGTTTTAAACGGAAATAGAGCTGTTATTGTAGGCACTGGCGGAACTTTGTATCAGGTATTCAACACACAAATAAAGACAAATATCAGTCTCTGCGGTCAAACTAGCCCTACAGGAGTTACCGGCCTAAATGCGATATCATCTGTGTTGGAACCCGATACAGATGCTTTTTCTTATATTTTGACTGACAATGCCAGCGCTGAACTTCAAATAATTGAGGGAGGACCGGGGGGAACATTTGCACTATCCGGAACATATCAGTCAGCAGTTTTATCCGATCCTGGTACTGATGTCGCCTTTAATAGACTATTTGCTACCGTCTCTCAACCATCCAATACAAGTATAAAATTTCAAATTGCCATCAGTGAACCTGTCAACGGAAGTTGCTCCAACGCCACATATACTTTTTTTGGTCCAAGCGCGACTAATCCGTATGTGCCGGATCCAAACGCTTATTTTACTTCTTCTACTTACAATACTTCTCCTTTCTCAGTATCCTGGCCTATACCATTTACCAGTAATCAGAACGGTTTTAGTAACCCAGGTCGATGTGTAAAGTATAAAGCCTATTTCTCTACTTCTTCACCAACTGTTGCGCCAACTTTATATGATATTACTTTTAATTATTCACCTTAGATATTATGGCTAAATTGCTCAAAAAAAATTTCGGTTTTTCAATTATAGAAATTATTATATATATAGGGATGTTATCAGTATTTATAGTAGTTTTAACCAATATATTTATTTCAACTATCGATATCAAACTTGAATCCGAATCCATCGCCGGCATAGAACAGGATGGCAGATATTTAATCGCAAAGCTTGCATATGATATCAATCGCGCGCAAAGTATAACTTCACCTTCTTTGGGCGCAACAGGTAATACTTTGCAAATTACGGTTAACGGAGTGAATGAGACTTTTACTTTAACTAACGGCAAAATTCAAATCACTAAAAATAGTTCTACCGATGATTTAAACGGATATGATAGTTTAGTGTCAAACCTTACTTTCCAAAGATTAGGAAATGTCAGCGGCAAAAATAACGTAAAAATATCTTTTACCATTTCCAGCATTACTCAAAGGTCAAAAGGTCCTGAAACTAAAACTTTTCAAACGACCGTAGGAATACGGTAAATTTATGGGTATAAATATTTTGAAACGCTCATCTATTTCAAATCATGGTCAGGCATTAGTCACCCTCCTTTTTTTTATGATTATTGCTATTACGGTGACATCCGGGGCGGTCGTAATAATACTTTCCAACTCCGTTTCTGCCAGTAAATTTGATCAGGGAAACTCAGCATATTATATTGCAGAAAGCGGTGTAGAAAATGCTTTAATCAGACTTTTGCGAAACCCGAATTACACAGGTGAAACACTTCCAATTGATACCGGAAATGCTACTATACAGATAAGCGGGTCAAACCCGATAACCATCACTTCAGTCGGCACACTGAATAATTTGTCACGGACGATTCAAGTAACAGTTGATTACACAAATAATATTTTGACTGTTCAATCTTGGAAGGAAATTTAGATCATGAATTTTGAAAAAAGCGTCATTTTTATAGACCGGGATAAAATCAACTATTATGATCACAACCGGTCTTCTGCTTTGACTTTCCAATTCACAAAAGAATTTGTAAATGACCTTGACGTGGTGAATTCTGCTGCTTTTAATCTACAAATCAAGTCATTTATAGATAATAATAAAATTACACCATCCCAAGTGATGATCGTACTCTCCCCTCATGTATATTTTGAAAAAGAATTTTCGCAGACTCCGGAATTTCACCAGGACAGTGAACTGCAAAAATTCGTTGATACAGTCCCTTTTGAAAATTGCAGTACTAAGATATATAAACTTCCAACCGGATCAAAACTTGTAGCAACTAATGCGGATTTATACCGCGCCGTCAACGATGCGTTTGAACAAGCAGGATTTGTGATTGAATCGGTCATCCCTATTTTTGTACTTGGTAAGGATGTAACTGTATCTGATAACTTGGATGTATCAATCGCACGGATAATACTTGAAAGATTTGATCTTGCGAAACAAAATACACTCCTGACGAATCAAAATTCTTACCCCAAAAGTCAAAATAAAAAGGACAGAACAGATATGAAGAGCGATAATCACACACTTATCTTATTACTACCTATATTATTTGTCTTGGTGTTGGTACTGATCATACTTTACCTGAAATCATATTCCCCTTCGGTAGCGCCCAAGTCAACACCAACTCCGACAATTTTTATAAATAGAGTACCCACATTACCCACGAACAATTTCAATAACATATCTTCTCCTTCTGCAGGTATGAATCAGAACAACACAAGTACTGATGATGGAGCTATAAATCAACCTAAACTATAAAATAAATAACTACTACTTGACAAGAAAATTTAGCTGTGATGTACTGGAATTAATATTATAAAAATATATCAAAGGAGGTCTCCTATGAGGAAAAACCAGAAAGGATTTACGCTGATAGAAATCCTGGTTGTTATAGGCATTTTGGCAGTTCTTTTTGCTATCGCTTTGGTAGCAATCAATCCGGCCAGGCAATTTTCACAAGCCAATAACACCAAACGAAGAAGCGACGTGAATGCGCTGTTAAATGCAGTTCACCAATACGCTGCGGACAACAAAGGCGCGCTTCCAGCTGCGATTACAACCAGCGCGCTGACAATTGGAAACGGCACTGGAGAAGCAGACATTTGCGCATCTGTTGTGACCAAATATCTGGCTGCTCTACCGAGAGATCCGTTAGTGACAGGTGGGGACGTTACGGATTGTACAGCATCTTACACTACCAACTATAAGGTAGTGAAAAGCGCTACTGACAATCGTATCACTGTTTCTGCTCCTGGCGCTGAGCTTAGTGAAACCATACAAGTGACACGATAAATTATAAAAGTGGAGAAAACCAGGCGCCTGAGGGCGCCTGGTTTTTTTATGGCCACCTTTTCTATCTTCATGATTGATATTCTCTCTCAACTGCCTTAAAATACCCATGATGAAGATAAAAACACTCTTCCCCTTACCGCCACTGTTACTTGCTCTTAGACCAAACCAATGGGTAAAAAACTTTATCCTCTTCGCCGCTATCATTTTCACCGGTAAGCTTTTTGACCCGCGATTCTTCATCATGACATTTTTGGGGTTTTTGATATTTTGTGCTATCTCCTCTGCTTCTTATCTTTTCAACGACATCATTGATCTGAAATTTGATAAGCTTCACCCGGATAAGAAAACCAGACCTCTTGCTGCTGGACTCATCTCTTTAAGTTTGGCATCTGAAGCTGCATTTTTGTTGGGATTTTTTGGGCTTATTGCAGCACTACTTCTCTCTACTGTATTTTTCTTTGTCGCGGCTGCTTTTGCCATCATCCATATCCTTTATTCTACGGTACTTAAGAAACACGCGATATTGGATATCATGGGAATCGCATTTTCTTTTATTTTAAGGGCGTATGCAGGAGAAGCCATCACTGGCTACCATCTGCCTTTTTGGCTCTTTTTGGCAGTGATGTTTGTAGCTTTATTTGTCGCAGCTACCAAGAGACATTCGGAATTGATACGCGAAGGCACTACTACCCGTCCTGTCCTATTTCAATATCGTGAACATCTTTTGGATTTTTATAATTCCATGTTTGGGTCGGCCGCGATACTGGCTTACGCGATGTTTACTTTTTGGGAAGAACCTTCCCACTTTAATCCTCCATTTCGGACATTTCTTTTTAATACAGTACCGCAAGCAATAGAGCGTAAATGGATGATCATCACTATTCCTTTTGTCATCTACGGCCTTATGCGCTATGCTCAACTAGCCTATGAGGGAACTCAGGGAGAACGTCCAGAAAAGATCATCACTACAGATCTTCCACTGATTGTGTCTATACTTATGTGGGGCTTGTTAATAATCATGTTTTTATATATCCTCTGACAGAAATTTCTAATTAATAATTTCTAATGAATGTAACAATGTTCCGAAAGTATGAGACTTACCTACTAATAATAATTCTCTTAATCGCTTCCTTCCTTCGCTTCTTCCACCTCATGCACGATGCTCCTTATTTCTTCGATCCTGACGAGCGCAATATGGCCAATGCCATTTCCCAATTCCGCCTTCCGGTAAAATTATCAGATATCCCTTCATGTATCATTTCTCAGTTAACTCCTAATCTTCAATCAACACTTAACAATCAACAATTAACAATCAACAACTGTAATCTCAACCCGCGTTTCTTTTCCTATGGCCAGTTTCCGCTTTATTTAGCATATTTTAGCGACCAAATCACCCAGTTTTCACTTCGCCTTCTACCAACTACCAACTACCAACTACTAACTACTAACTATCTATCCACTAATTTCCCCTCCGCTATCTTTTGGCTCCGTTTATATTCTACTTTATCATCTATCTTCACAGTCTTCTTCGTATTTCTTCTCTGCCAAAAACTACTTCCTACCAAATACTCACTATTTGCTGCTCTAGCTACTGCTTTTTCTCCCGGCCTTATCCAATCAGCTCACTTCGGCACCACAGAATCTTTTCTCACCTTTTTCTTTCTAGCATCAATATATTTTTCGATGAAATTGATGGAAATTGCAACGGTTAAATCTTTCCCCAAATACTTCATACTTAATACTAAATACTTAATACTTTTGTCTTTCACCATCGGTCTTGCCTTGGGAAGCAAACTCACTGGAATCTTTTTCCTTATTCCTACTGCAATAACTCTATTGATACAAATCATCCAACTATTAAATAAGAGGAGTAAAAAGAGGATTTCCGGCTTATTGGCTTATGGGTTTATGGGATTATTGGTCCTTGTTGGCAGTACTTTAATTTTTTTCATATCTTCTCCATATAATTTAGCAGATCCTGCCGATTTTAAAAGCGCTGTATTTGGCTATGAGAGTGATGTAGCCACAGGTAGATATGAGGCTTTTTACACCAGGCAATTTGCAAACACCACACCCATACTTTTCCAGGCGGAAAAGATATTTCCCTATGCGTTGGGCTGGCCGGTGTTTATCCTTGGATCTTTAGGGTTTATAACTGCAGTTATCATTCTTTTTGTTGATCTAGTAATAAATTTTCAATTTTCAATTTTCAATTTTCAATCAAGATTCAAATTAAAAATTTTCAAATTCAATAAAAATTTCAAATTTCAAATTTCAAATTATACAAAGAATAAAAAACGGGACGGGCTACAATTATTATTTATAGTAATGGTTTCATTACTTATCTATTTCCTCCCCAACGCCTTTCTTTTTGCCAAATGGACTAGGTTTATGACACCGATACTACCATTCTTCAGTATTTTTGCAGCTTTTACAGTTTATTTGATTTATCGATTCATAAAAAATTTCAGTCGAAAAATTCAAAATTACTTTTACCTTTTGATTTTTGCCTTTTTATTTTCATCAATCCTTCCAGGATTGATGTTTATGTCCATCTACACCCATGATGACAGTAGACTACAAGCGTCTTATTGGATTTACAATAATATTCCGGATCACTCTTATGTACTATCTGAAACAGCCAACGTTGTAGATATACCACTTGGCATAGCCAAAACCACAAACCAGCAATCAACTTCTAAAAACTATACGGTTATCTCTTTTGATTTCTATCATATGGATGAAAATCCACAGATTTTCCAGCAGTTACTAAACCATCTGGAAAAGTCCGATTTTATCTTCATCCCTTCTCGGAGAATATTTGCCAATTATCCCAACATCCTAAACAAATATCCCCTGGTTACAAAATATTATCAATTATTATTCTCTGGAGCCTTGGGGTTTGAAAAAGTTTCAGAAATTTATTCCTTTCCGCAATTATCAATGGGCAATTATCAATTAAGTATTCCAGATGAGGGCGCTGAAGAAACATTCACGGTATTTGATCATCCGGTGATAAGGATATATCGAAAGATCAAACCGATTACAATAGATGAGTATCGATCATTATTTAATATCTGATAAACTTAGGTAACAATTTTCAATTTAAAATTTTCAGTTTTCAATCAAATCTCAATTTTTCAATTTGATAATTAAATCATTGAAAATTCATTGTAAATTGAAAATTAAAAATTAATGGACAAGAAACTCTCGACCTTAATATTAGCATTAGGAATCTTACTTCTTGCCGCATTCTTGCGTCTCTACGGTGTCAACTGGGATCAAGGACAGCATCTTCACCCGGATGAAAGATTTCTCACCATGGTCGCTACAGGTATTTCCTGGCCCAAAGATTTTGGAGAATACTTGGATACGGGAATTTCGCCATTAAATCCTCATAACCGGGGTTTTGGCTTTTTCGTCTATGGCACTTTCCCTGTATTTTTCACCAAATGGGTGGCAGAACTTCTGGGAAAAGGTGATTATGGGCACCTCACCATCATAGGCAGACAACTCTCAGCGATGGTAGATCTGGGAACGGTAATACTTGTTTATCTAATAGCTAAACAAGCAATTTCTAAATCCAAATTTCTAATTTCTAAAAAATCCCCAAACGCCAAATCTCAATTAGGTCAATTAGAAATTAGGTCAATTAGAAATTTACCCCTTCTTGCTATGTTCCTCTACTCCATCATGGTTCTTCCTGTCCAACTCTCGCACTTCTACGCTGTAGATACTTATCTTACTTTCTTTATTACTTTATCTTTTTATTTATTAATCCGATCAATTAACAATCAGCAATCAGCAATCAGCAATATTGTATTTCTCGGAATTGCGTTTGGCCTGGCTCTTGCCTCCAAAATCTCTGCAGTACTATTCCTTCCAATTATCGGTATTGGACTAGTAATTAATTTAATCACGAATAGAAATTTCCTGTCTTTTTTTGTTATCTGTTGTCTGTTGTCTGTTGTTTGTTATCTGACAATCCGCCTAGCCCAACCCTATGCTTTTTCCAACGGAAATTTCTTTGACTTCACCTTAAACCAAAAAGTATTAGATAACTGGAAACAATTGAAATCGTTTGACGATCCCAATGGATGGTTTCCCCCCGGAGTCCAATGGATAAAAACAAAACCCTACCTGTTTCCGCTTAAAAATATAGTCTTGTGGGGATTAGGACTGCCTATAGGAATAATCTCGTTAATATCATCAGCATATCTTGTATTACTTATCATGTATTACATATCGAAGAAAAAAATATACTTAATACTTAATACTAAATACTTAATACTATTTTTATCTTTTTTTTGGATTCTATTTCTGTTTATCTACCAGGGCGGACAATTTGCGAAAAATATGCGTTATTTCATACCTATTTATCCCTTCCTCGCAATAATTGCTTCTTATTTTCTT
>JACPZE010000003.1 GCA_016195685.1 Candidatus Gottesmanbacteria bacterium | reverse complement strand
TGATTTTTGTAATATATCTTGCAATACTTTTCTAGAAGGGTGGTGAGAATTTATGCCGCAAATTGATGTAAACTGGTTAGCGATATTTGTTTCTGCTGTTGTCAGTATGGTTATTGGTTTCCTTTGGTATGGGCCGCTTTTTGGCAAGCAGTGGATGAAACTGATGGATATGACAGAAAAAAATATGCAGGGAGCCAAAAAGGGTATGCAAGCAATGTATGCAAAATCATTTGTAACGATGCTAGTATTAGGCTATGTTTTGGCTGTATTTGTGGGTATATCAGGTGATGGGAATGTTACCGAGGGAGCCCTCACCGGATTTTGGCTCTGGTTAGGTTTCATGGCTACAACTGGGTTTACAGAGACGCTTTTTTCCGGTAAGAGTATGAATTTGTTCTTTATCAACACAGGTTATCAATTAGCTTATATGCTAGTTATGGGAGGAATGCTAGCTGCGTGGAAATAAAGAGGATTTATCCTGAGGAACGAAGTGACGAAGGAGGTGATTATTTATGGATAAAATGATGAAGGAATGCATGAAACCGCATGCGCTTTTACACACTGTGACCGGAGTAGGATTAGGTATGCTTCTTAGTAATTGGTTGGGATTAGCAGGAGAAATGGGTATGTGGTGGGGAGTAGGATTAATAGTGGTCGGAGTGGTTGGTGAGTTCATGATTGCGAAAAAGTGATCCTGAGAAACACTAGTGACGAAGGATTTTTTCTCTGCCCGGAGAGTTTTTTTGTTCCCGAAAATTTCCATAATAAATAACATGTCTTTAGAATATTAGATGGTATAATATTTCATAAATGAAAGGCTTTTTCATCAGTTTTGAAGGTGTAGAAGGGAGTGGCAAGTCGACACAGGTGGGGTTACTTGCAAGTAAGATGCAAGAGGAAGGGTTAAACATAGTTGTCACCCGGGAACCCGGAGGGACAAGAATAGGTGAACTTATCCGAAACATCACGCACGGACGTGAGAATGTGGATCTGACGGCGACAACCGAGGCATATCTTATGTCTTCGGCCCGTGCACAATTAGTGCGCGAAATTATACGTCCGGCCCTGAAAGACAATAAAATTGTCATCGTTGATCGCTTCGTCGATTCTTCGCTTGCTTACCAGGGATATGGAAGGGGATTAAGTGAGGAAACCATTTGGCAGTTAAATAAATTAGCTATAGATGAAGTTTTGCCAAATCTTACAATTTTCCTAGATGTAACGCCTGCTTTGGGATTTTCTCGTCGAAATGGTACTGAGAAAATTGACCGTCTTGATTTGCAGCAAAAAGATTTCTATGATCGTGTATATAAAGGTTATAAGAAACTAACTGTAAATTTTAAGGATCGGTATTTTGTATTAGATGGTAGTAAATCGATAGCGGAAGTGGAGAAAGAGATTTGGGATGTAGTAAAGTCAAAAATCAAAATGCAAAATGCAAAATTGCAATTCAAAATTTAAAATTGTGATTGGAGGTGATAGTTTATGAACAAAATATTATTAGTCATTATTGGCGCAATTCTTCTAGTCGGTGTCATGCTTTTTGGTTCGTACAATGGATTGGTGACCCAAAATACTGCCATAGACGGACAATGGGCACAGGTGGAAACCCAATACCAAAGGAGGTTTGATCTTATACCCAATTTGGTAAATGCTACCAAGGGTTTTCTTAAGCAGGAAAAAGGCATATTTGACGATATTGCCCAAGCCAGGACACAATACGCCGGAGCAAGAACAGTTGATGAAAAAGTAGCCGGTGCTTCTAGTCTGGATAGCGCATTGTCGCGATTACTAGTGATCATGGAAAATTATCCCAACTTAAAATCCGACCAGACTGTATCCAAACTGATGGATGAAATAGCAGGAACAGAAAATCGCATCAGTGTCGAGAGAAGAAGATTTAACGAGTTGGTGCAAATATATGATACCAAGATTAAGACAGTGCCGACCAATATTGTAGCCGGCATGTTTGGATTTCGGGAACGAGCATATTTCAAGGCGACAACTGGTTCAGAAGTCGCGCCGAAGGTGGAGTTATAATTTTCGTCTGCTGAGGTCGGCCATGGCTTTTTTGCGCACCTCCCAAACTCATCCGCCTAGTGACGGATTCAAACACGGTGGGCGTGCTCAAAAAGCATGACCTCCCCGCAGACTCTTTAAATTAAGTGAATTATATGAAAAATATATTTTTCATTTTGTTATCTGTTATTTGTTTTCTGTTATTGCAGTGAAACTTTTTGAAAATTGGAAAATAGGGAAAAAGGGAAAAGACAATGGACTGCTCTTACTTATCGCCAAAGAAGACAGAAAAGTCAGGATAGAAGTAGGATACGGACTCGAACCATATATTACAGACGGAAGGGCGGGAGATATCATCAGAAATACGATAGCCCCCGAATTTAAAAAAGAAAACTACGAGGGTGGTACTTCTGCTGCGGTAGCGCAACTTGAGAAATATATCTCCGACAAGGATATAGCACCTGTAACATCTTCGGGCAATTCCCAATCAAAAGATTCGATAGGAAGTTTGATAGGAATAGGATTTGTAGTTTTATATTTTCTTGCAACTTATATTGCAGGGTATCTGGGTAGAACAAAAGAAATTTGGCCGGGGGGAGTATTAGGAATCATATTAGGAGGTATAGGTGGAATATTTATTGCTTCAATCTTAGGGCTGATTTTTGGTGCTGTAATTTTTGGCTTGCTAGGTCTTTTCTTTGACTGGATCCTGACGAAAAATTACAACGTGAGGAAAGCAAAGGGATTACCGACAGGATTTTTCACTACCTGGGGAGGATTTGGAGGAGATGGGGGTGGAGGCGGAGGATTTGGCGGATTCGGAGGCGGATCATCCGGAGGAGGCGGAAGTAGCGGCGGGTGGTGAGTAGATGCTTTTGATCGTCTATTGTCTATATCTTAATATTGTGTTATATTATTAGTATTACTCACATCTGAATAGTCTCCTGACAAAATTTGTTTCAGATGGAGGTTGAAGGAGACAAATTTTCGCAGACGCAAGATTTGTTCTTGCGTTTTTTATTTATTTACCGTAATTTTAACTACGGGTGACGCGATAGGTGCGAGGTCCCAAACGAAGATGTATCGTAGTTTGGGATACCTAAGCGGCAGGACCCGGAAAGAAAGATAAGAATAATATGAAAGACGTATCACTGAAAGATCTATTGGAAGCAGGTTGTCATTTTGGCCACAAGGTAGAGAGGTGGCATCCTAAAGCGGCTGAATTTATCTTTGGTGAGCGTGAAGGGATACACATCATAGATTTGGTGAAGACCCGCGACGGGCTGAAAAATGCTGGAGAATATCTCAAAAATCTCGGCCAGACAGGTAAAGTTGTTCTTTTTGTAGCTACCAAAAGGCAATCAAAGGGCATTGTTTCAGATGCTGCCAAAAGAGCAGTTGTTTTCTATCTCACAAACCGTTGGATTGGTGGATTTCTGACCAATTGGGAAGAAGTCAAGAAAAATATAGACAAGGCAAACAGGATGAGGAAAGAGCTGGATGGAGGTATCTGGAAAAAATTCCCCAAGCATGAACAAGTGAAATTGGAGAAAGATCTCCGTAAGCTGGAGTCTGTATATACCGGTGTAAAAGAACTCACCAGAGTCCCAGAAGCCATATTCATCATAGATATCAAAAGGGAGATATCATCTCTTCGGGAAGCCGTCAAATGTAAAATTCCGATAGTGGCCATTATAGACACTAACACCAATCCGAATAATGTAGACTATCCCATACCTGCCAACGATGATGCAGTTGGAAGCATCCAATTTATCGTAAATTACTTGGCAGATGCATATCTGGAAGGCAAAAAACTTGGTGAGAAAAAAGAAGACACTTCAGAACCGAAAGAGAAAGAATTACCGAAAAAAACAGAAGAAAAAATTGAAGCAAAGAAAGAAGAGAAACCGCAGAAAAAATCAAAACCTAAGAAACTTAAGTAACTTTAGAAACTTATGTCCACAATTGCTCAAATCAAAAAACTCCGGGAAAAAACAGGCGCCGGTATCATGGATTGCAGGCGCGCTTTGGAAGAAACCAAAGGAGATGAGAAAAAGGCTGAAGCACTTTTAGCCAAATGGGGGATAGAGAAATCGGAGAAAAAAGTAGGCCGAGAGACCAAAGCTGGTATTGTAGACAGTTATGTCCATCCCGGGGGGAAAGTGGGAGTATTGGTAGAACTACTTTGTGAAACAGATTTTGTCGCCCGAACCGATGATTTTAAAAATCTCGCCCACGAACTTTGTCTTCAAATAGCCTCTATGAATCCGAAAGATGTGAAAGCACTTCTTGCCCAAGAATATATCCGTGATCCGGGATTGACAATTGAAAGATTAGTAAAGCAAGTGATTGGTAAACTTGGAGAAAATATCACCGTAGCTCGCTTCATCCGCTTCCAGCTTGGAGAAAAGTAAATATTCCTCTAGAATACTAAATAATTTAAATCCCTATAGAAACTTGAACCTGCACGGTTTTTAGTCTATAATATCCTATAGTTATGTCAATCAGACAGGAAATGGATACTTTTACATCGGTAAAAAGAATGCCGGATTTTGTTGTAGCTGATCCAAAGTCAACGGCATTAATTCCTGTACCTGAGACACATTTAGTTCCGGTCAGTCCCGCCCAAACAGCTCAATCAAGTATTGTATTTCCAAAAGAGAATATCTTAACAGCCTCATCTCAACTGCCAAGAAGGGGGTTTATTCGCAGGGTGATAGGTAATCCAGAAAAAGAAACGGTTCATTCGGTGGCAGTATCGGATGAACATGCTATACTAGTCAATCATCAATTTACAGGAAATGCTATTACTAGACGAGATTTTTGCGTAATAGCGCACAAGCCGCCGCATATGTATTTGGTGCGAAACCTATAGTAGATTCAATTGACGCGTTACAAAAATTAGCTGGTACAGGAACGCAACGAGGTTTTACCACCACTACTCCCACTTATGCAAGTATTAATTCTTCTACGGTTGGGGTTCAAACAGCTGCATTTTCAGATTTAGGTTGTCCAGCAGATGGTGAAAGTCAAAATAAAGCTATTGCGCAATTGAAAGCAGAATTGAAGGTACGTTATGGTGTATATATCTATTCTGGAGATTTGACTGATGAAGAAAAAAGGGCAAAATTTTCAGGCCAAAAACTTACGGCCTGTGAGGAATTAAACGCGATTTATAGCCTTAAGAAGGAACTGGCCAAATATCCTCCCACATATATAAGGTACACTAAATTAGATGAAATTAGGTTAATTAAGAAATTGAAGCAAGATGGTAACGATTGGGGTGGAAAGGCATGTTCTTCCCGTTCAGAAGCATGTCCGATCGAAAACTCATTTTTTGTAGAGCTGGATGATAATGGTGAGCCGTGGGGTTTTCATCATGAGTTAAATCATCTTGCAATCAAAAGGGAGCAAAAATTTCCAATCGGGGATGCTGAATGGGTAAATTTGAATGGTCCGGAAGGTGCAGAGTTATATGAATATCAGTGGCCACTGCCAGCTTTTAATCTTTTTGATAGAAGAACCTGGAAATATTTTGATATTAACTCAAGACCGCAAGGATTTGCTGAACGGTACGGAACTGTAGATGCTGATGAAGATCAGGCAACTGTTGCATGGTGGTTGATGAATAAGTATCAGGATATTATGAATATTGCTCAATCTGACAGCATATTATATGCAAAAATATCCCTCATGAAAAAGCGTATGAAAGAAAGAAGCGGAAATTTAATGGGGGAAGATTATTGGAATGATTTGGCAAACGGTAAAGTGGATGAAAATTACTGGATAAATAGGGGACACTAGTCTACTTCATTCGCTATCAATTAGGTGGGAAATAATTTTTCTTCTTTTTTTCTAACAAACTTATTGACTTCACAATTTTCACTTGATAATATTTCCTCATGCTGATAAAAATCGATCTTTTATCTATCAGAAATACAATAAGGATTCACCTTACCAATTCGGTATATCTCTTCTCAATCCATTATTAGGAAAAATTACTCCAACTACATCAAAAGCAACACTTTGCAAAATGACATGGGGATATTCCCTTCTTCTGGGATCTCTTATATTTTCTTGTTGGTATGCGATTATATCTCCGGCGGTAAAATAAATTAGTGCACTTAGTGGAATTTTTTTAAAAACTCGAGCTCTTTGTAAATCTGCTCTTAATGTATCTGCGGTCGTTTTTGCTTCAGATTGATGTGCCCAATTCAAACCTACCGGAGATTGGTCACCTCTGGGGTTATTAATTATTCTAGAAGCATTTCTGTAAACAAAAATATCGAAACTCTGAACAACGTCTCTTTGATGATAATCCAATTTCGACCGGTATTTAGCTGCTACTTCACCGATTCTATCCGCATCAATTCTATGATCGGTCATAAGCACCTCTATTTTCCTGCTTTTAACTTTTTTGTCAAATGCAATTCTTCTGATTAGTAATTGACTTCGTAATTTTCACTTGGTAATATCTTTTCATGTTGACAAAAATTGATCTTCTATCTATTAGAAATACTTTAATGAAATTTATTAAAGAAGAACTTCATCCCATAAAAACTGATTTGAATGCTTTAAAATCAGATGTGAAGGTGATAAAAAAAGATAATACAAAAATCCGTAAAGATATAAGTACAATCGCTGATTTTTTCGACAAAGAGTATCTCGATCTCCGGAAGAGAGTTGAACTTATAGAAGAACGCCTCGAAATCGTACCCCAAAATTAACCCAATTTCCAATCTAAATTTATTAGAAATTAAAAATCAGTAATTAGAAATTGTTCTGTCCTATCTCCCAAACTTCCAGAATTCTGAAGATTTGAAAGATAAGGGAAATAGTGATGATGTTTGGTTGTGATGTCGCGCCGAAGGCGGAGGAAGCTGCGGTGAACCGCATTTATTTTGTGTTGGTCCACAAAACAGCTTCTCCACTCCCCGGCGGCCCCTTATCTTTCGTTCTGGTACCTTTCGTACAGCGAAGTCGACTCATTGAGGAGCCTGCTTCTAGTGGTTTTCTTTCGCAGCGTGTTCTCCACCACCGGGTGCTCCGCCGCCACCCCCACCAAAGGGATGTGCATGAAGAGCAGAAGTCACGCACCGATCGGAACAAGTCGCCATGCACCATCGCTACCGCGATGAACCCAGCTGCTACCAGCGCGCCAATCGCAAACACAACGGAGAGGATCATCGTGATCCCTGTCCAGAGGACACTCCGCCAGGTTTCGATTTGTACTTCGAGCGCTGTTTTTTCCGACCGATCCGGTACTGCCCCGCGAGAATCATCCCAAGTGCACGCCAAAGTAACGATTGTACCGTTAGGCGCGTGGACCACTGCCGGGGCTGCATCTGGTTCGACCGTATACTTTGTGCCGTCCTCGTTGAACGTGCACACATTATACTTCGGTCTTGTCGAACCCGTTGGTGCTGCCAGATTGTCGGAGGGAGCCGTGTTCGTGAGTGACACACCTGGCGTAATCGTCCCCGTCGTTGTGCTAGATGCACTGAGTGCGTATCCGTTGTATGGGACGTTGAGCGACCGGCCTTGGGGGTCAGTCCAGAGCAAGCCAGCGACGCAGGTGTTCCCGGCGCTATCTTTCCCCCCAGGTTTTGTTCGGGGTCCAGACGGACTTTTCAAGTCGAAACAGTCCTGATTAACGTTGTTGCTACCAACGCTTTTCGTAGGTGTGGGACCCTGTGCGCTTGCGACGTTCGCGGTAAAAGCGAAAGTCGTGACGAACATGATGATCGCGAGAATTACCGCGATCCGCGTGCTTTTGCTTTTAAACATTTTAACCTCTTGTGACGTCGGATTTAGATCTTCTGTCACTGAGATTATGTTTTCTATAACAACAGCGCTATCCTTAAATATTAACTATATTTACCAAACATTATTTACCCTTTTTCATCCGATTGTAAAGCTACAGTTGGTAGAAAAGATTTTTCTGCCATGTGAAGCTCTACAACCAGATAATTTAGAGGTATAAATTTCACTATTTCCCTTGTTAAAGTGCTATTCGAAGCGTTTGCTCCGAAGTCGTAAGTTTCAGTTTTTGGTTGTGAGTGCAAATACCCACAATTTAGGACCGGAACTTACAACAAAATTCAGCAAAAATCTTCCCGCAAAAGGGAAGCTTTGCCTTTTATAAAGGTGATATTCACAAAAAATTGGTCCACAATAAAAACGGCCTGTTGATACCGCATAGACTGCAATTTATATCATAACCTATAGTATAAGTCAAGTTTTGTTGAAACTATAGGATAGATTTAGTATAATATTTAATATGTTTAGAGAAGGTATCAAATATACTTTTGGTATACCACGTTGTCATGGTCGATTAATTTTTGTCGATCATGGAAAGAATAATCCTATCGTCGATGATGGACAAATTACAGGCAATAGTAGTTTTTCGGGGAAGCTTTCAAGTGGGCGTATTTTACACGTGGATGTAATGGTTCATCTACCTGGTACTGACCCAAATAATATATGCGATATAGGATACGGAATATCAGATGAAAAACAAATTCTCGTTGGGCCTAGCAGAAGTTTTTTAGCACCTGGTGATAAAGTGAAAAATGTAGAAGAAGGAGTAGACATCATTCACCAGACGAGGTGATAAAAGGATTGGTTTTGATACCTCTTTTTTATGGGTAAATTAAATATAGGGTTGCATCGTTTGTTACAGCAGATGCGGCTATCAAAATATCCAGGTCACCCGTCAATTCTCCCTTTAAGGAAAGGGAAGATCTTATTTGTCCTGCAATCTGTGCCTGATTTGAATCAAAAGTAATGGTCCCTGTCAGGGATTCCAATAAAACTTCAACATTTTTCTTTCTTTTTACAAAATTAATCGGTTTTTCTCTATAAACTCCTTCCCAAATTTCTGCCTCACATATACTGCTTGTGAGAAACCTATCTTCCAGATGATTAGCTAGAAAATCCAAAACATCTTTATTTTTCCTAAGCATTTCTATAAGTATAGAGGTGTCAATTAAAAAATTCATTTATATTGTAATGGGCTTTTTTCTATTTCTTCTGGTATATACTGCTTTCCATACTTCTTCATTTTCAAAAAGTTTACCGTTAAAACTTTTTATAAGTTCTATGAGTTTTCTATTTTTTTCCTGGGGAGATGCCTTTAATTCAGCAAACGGTCTTCCGCCTCTGGTTATGATGATTTTCTCAAGTGAAGGAAGTCTATCCGCGTATTCTCCGGCTTTCCTTAAAAAATCCGTTATGGGAATAATTATCGTGTCCATACAAAGCTAACATATCACAAAATACATATTCTGTCAAGTATTGAGATATGTATTAAAACATGTATAAGGATGTGTATTTATAGCCTAAGGCTTCTTAGTGTATCTTTCTTTGGAGAGGCGCACGACTTTATCGCGGTTTTGATTCTTTGATTTAGGAAGTGGCAAAGTGAGTGCGTGAAATGGAAGTGAAGTCAGGTTATCTATAGCCAGTTTGATGATTATCTGATAAGAACCCAAATTTACAAGGTCTTCTTCTTTATACCACTGGCCGAATTCCTTAGTCAGAGCACTAGCATCCTGGGCGCCGATGACAAAAGAAATAAGAGATCCGGCATTGCCAAAAATAGCTTTTTGCACTTCTTCCTCCACTTGTCCGATGTATTGGTTGGCCATGATAAGATCAAGGCGGTATTTCCGCGCCTCAGATAATATTTTTATAAAAGATGTGGTAGCGAAGTTTTGAAACTCATCTACATAAAGGTAGAAATCACGCCTCTGTTCCTCCGGCAAATTTACCCTGTTCATGGCTGCCAATTGCATTTTGGTGATAAACATGGCACCCAAAAGCGCTGCGTTGTCTTCACCCAATTTACCCTGTGCAAGATTCAGTATCAGTATTTTCCCCTGGTTCATCACTTCCTCCAGGTCTATGGTAGATGTAGGATGTCCGATGATTTGACGTATAGTGGGAGATTGTACAAACTGGCCTACTTTATTTTGAATTGGAGCTATAGCCTCGCTTTTAAGCCTGGGGTGCATTTTGTCAAATTCATTGTGCCAAAAATTCTGCAGGATCTTATTTTCTACTTTATTTAGTACTCCCTGGCGGAAATTCTGGTCAGATAAAAGATCCAAAGCCATAACCAGTGTGGCATCCGGATAATCCATAAGAGTAAGGATGACATTCCGCAGTATATACTCAAGCCTGGGACCCCAGGATTTGGCATAAAGCTTGGAAAAGATCGATACGATTCCGGAGGTGACCAATTCTTTGTGGATGGGATTTTTCACTTCCAACGGGTTCATCCAAAAGGGATGTTCCACATCAAAAGGTTCCAAATATATGACATCGTTTATCCTATATGAGGGAATATAATTTAAAAGTATGTCAGATAGGTCTCCATGAGGGTCTATGACAGCTAGACCTTCCCGATTCCTCATGTCGTTTATAGCCATATTGGCGATCATGGTAGATTTACCGGTACCGGTTTTCCCTATTATGTAAATGTGTTTTCTTCTGTCCGGTCTTTTTATACCAAAAGTGGTGAGGGTATTTTTAAATTCAGCCCGGGCGATGAAATTTATATCCCCTTTTTCAATTTCTGTGATATTTGCGGCAACAGGCAGATTTTGGGGAGGTTCTCCCACGAGTGATCTGCCCCAGACGATATTTTTTATCCCAGCAAGTAGCATCGTGGGCGGATGCCAGATGGTAGCCAGTTCGCCTGTATTTAATACCTGGTGTCTGGGATAATGGCTTTTTTCGCGCTTCAGTATTCTATTGTAGATGACTTTTTTCCAAAAAAGCCTGGGACGACGAAGAACAAGTCTATTGCCTTCACCCAAGGCAAAGGCTCCATACGATCCGGCGATATTAAAAAGAAGGGATAGGGCTTTTTTGTTATCTTCTGCTCCTACCATGATTCTGATGTAGGTACGATAACCACTTTGTTTGACTTTCTGCTCGATCAAACTTGCATGAGGGAATGATTTGGTCCGGTTGGGTGCCGTGGTAGTAGGATCGGGAATGCCTCGGTCTACCATCCGTTGTATCATACCTTGCCAGTTGAAATGCGGAGGTTCTATCACCATCTGTATGACGCAGCTTTCCTCCGGGCTGAATTTGGAGAGTACACCCAGAATAGAAGATATGGAATCAATTTCTTTAAAATCCGCATGAGTTTTTATAGGGTAATAAAATGGGGCGGCTTGTTGCAGATTTCCTATGGCTAAAAATCTGTTTTTGGTGATATTTGCCATGTAATCCGGCGTTTCGGATATAAGGATCTTGGGATACTGGCTGGTGAGCTGGCTTTCGATGAAGGTCTTAAAAGGCCTAGGGATAACGGTATAGAAATGTATGCTTTGGTTAAACGATGCGATTTCAAAAGAAAGGGTGCGTACTTTTATCCAAAGCCTTTTCCAATGGGGGATGTGTCCGCCGGAAAAAAGCGCGGAGAAAACCTGCTGCATATGTTCAGGTGTTTCCTCGGCTGTTTTGGGAGTCCGAAGCTCCAATACTACTTTTTCTTCCTTCATAATATAAGTATACATTAAACTAATTCAACTAATTCATTTATGTCATTGCGAGGAGCGTTAGCGACGAAGCAATCTTTACTTAATAATTTCTTCATATAAATCAATAAAACCAGGATTCAGGTTTCTTATTAAATCTATTTTCTTTTTACGAGATCCTCCTTTAATTTGTTTTTCTCTTTTAATTGCTTCATTGATATCATCGAATATTTCATAATAAACGAGTTTATTAATTTTATATTTTGAGGTAAAACTGGATATAAACTGTTTTTTATGTTGGAAATTTCTTTTAATTAAGTTATTAGTGACTCCTGTATAAAGAACACGATTCGTTGTATTCGTAGCAATATAAACAAAATATTGTTTTTTCACTAATTTTATTATAGAGATTGCTTCGCTTCGCTCGCAATGACAAATAATTTCTACTTGTTTTACATACTGTTTCTTGTTATCCTAATGACACATGGATCAACAGTTTCTAGCTTCGACAAAAGATAAAATGGTCAAGGCCATGAAAGTCCTATCCGAAGACTTGGGTACCATAAGAACAGGCCGGGCCACTGCTGCCCTTATTGAGAATTTAGTAATAGCTGCTTACGATAATACCCAACATCTAAGACTTAAAGAAATGGCCACCATCACAACCGATGGTCCGAGGATGCTAGTCATCGCCCCCTTTGATCCGACAGTCATTCGGGATATCGAGCGTAGCATCAATACGGCTAATTTAGGTTATTCTGCCGCTTCCGATGGCAATATCCTTCGGATCAGTATTCCGCCCCTTACGGATGATAGGCGCCAGGAATACATAAAGCTAGCCCATGCTAAAGTTGAAGGAGGACGGGTGATGGTGAGACAAGTCAGGCATGAGTCCATGGTACAACTGAAGCATAAATTTGAAGCTAAGGAATTAGGAGAGGATGAGAAAAAACATCTGGAAAAGGAGATACAGACATTTACAGATGAATTTATGGCAGAGATAGACATGATGAGGGAGAATAAGGAGAAGGAGCTAAGTGAGATATAAGAGAATTTTAATTTTAAAATATTTAAACTTTCATTAGTAATTAGAAATTTTCCCTATGTTTCTTCCAACTATTTTAGTATTTTTGTTTGTACTTTTAATTTTTTTTGTTGTTTTATCAGTATTAGTTTTGGTCCATGAGTTTGGGCATTTCCTTGCTGCCAAATTTTTTAAAGTAAAAGTAGAAGAATTTGCTCTTGGACTTCCTTTCACAAAACCGCTTTTCTCCAAAAAAGGCAAGGACAAGATGATCTGGGCTGTTTATCCTGTACTTTTCGGAGGATTTGTTAGGCTTTTGGGAGAAGAGGGCGATGAAGAGCGTAGTAACCCGGCCTCGTTTGTCCACAAAACTCCTTGGGCTAGAGCTGCGATACTTCTGGCCGGAGTGACGATGAATTTGGTATTGGGGGTGGTCCTATTGTACATGATGTTGTCTCTTTCATCATTTAAAACATTTGTGCCGGATTTTGCCAAATATAATTTTCACAATGCCCTTCAAGCAAAAAGAGTGATTGTGACTGATGTTGCAAAAGGATCCCCATCTGATTTAGCAGGTATCAAAGATGGGGATATATTGGTTTCGGTAGATGGTCAAGATATAAATGGATCCGAAGGAATGATGAACGTTACGAAGCAAAAGTCAGGAAAAAGCATAAATATAAAGTTATATCACCAAATTCCTATAAATCCCCGAAATGTTTTTGCTATACCTCGTGCGAATCCGCCGAAAGGCGAGGGACCGATGGGTATAAAAATAGCCGATGTATTGGAAATATCTTATCCGGCTTTTTCTCAAAAATTGATATCCGGATTTACGCTGACCTATGACATGGGTGTTTATACTATGAAAGTTTTGGGTACTTTGATCAGTACTTCTGTAGCTACCAGGACGGTTGATCCGATTGCAAAAAATTTATCCGGGCCAGTCGGGATATTTAATGTTATAGGTAGTTTTCTAAAAATCGGAGGTTTTGAAGCATTTTTTAACATAGTTCAACTTATGGCTTTGATGACGATAAGCCTGGCTATTTTTAACGTATTGCCGTTTCCGGCTCTTGACGGTGGAAGATTACTTTTTGTAGTAATCGAAGGCATTACCGGTAAGAAGGTAAAGGCCAACTGGGAGCGTCATATACATCAGATAGGGATGGCTTTACTTTTGGCTCTTATGCTTTTTGTAACTTTCAACGATATTGTAAGAATATTTATAAAATAATAAGTGAGTGAGTTGACAGTTTGTAGTATAATAGAATAAATAAAAGCGCTATAGTCTAGTTTCCCGCTAGATGAGCTGAATGCGATAAGCATTCCGGAAGTTTAACCGTAAAAATAAAACAAAGTGTGTCATCCCGCCAAGCGGGAAGGAGCATTAAAAGAGTTTTTAAGACGCACAACTAAATGTTGTGCTTTTTTAAAGACCAAAAACAAGGTGGTACCACGTTAAACTTAACGTCCTTGAATCCGCCAGTTGGCGGAGGAGAGGACTTTTTTGTGGAAGTGAACAGAGTTTGAGGAGTGAAACGACGAATCTATTATGAAAATAATAACTGAGGAATCACTAATTAAACTGCTTAATCTTCATGGATTTGATAATTTCATGGGGGATGTTATGAAATCTCTTCGGAGAGATTTTGGTCGTTGGCATACGTTTGCGAAAATACCTCGTCCGGGTATGCGTGTCTCGGCTGGCGTATTGGAGCTTATGCCTATTTGTGATAATGAGCTTTATTACACTTTCAAATACGTGAATTTACATCCTAAAAACCCGTCGATTGGTAAACAAACAATTGTGGCTACCGGTCAACTTGTCAGTATTGCCACCGGTTATCCACTTATGTTTAGTGAGATGACCATACTTACAGCTTTGCGAACCGCGGCCACCTCAGCGTTAGCAGCGGATTTCATGGCTCGCAAAAATGCCAAGACTTTAGCAATCATCGGAACTGGTGCCCAAAGTGAATTTCAAGTGAAAGCAATGCAAATTATAAGAGGAATTAAGGAAGTACGATATTTTGATATAGATGCAAAAGCAATGGATAAATTCGAGAAGAATTTAAGCGGAAAAGATTTAAGACTAATAAGATGTAAGAGTGCCAAAGAAGCAACACAAAGTGCTGATATTATTACGGTTTGTACGGTATGTTATGGTCATATGGAAGCACTAAAAAAGGATTGGGTGAAGGCTGGGGTTCATATAAACGCTATCGGTGGAGATAGTAAAGGCAAAACGGAGTTGGAAGCAAGTATTTTACCTA
Source organism: Candidatus Gottesmanbacteria bacterium (assembly GCA_016195685.1). Classification (GTDB taxonomy): domain Bacteria; phylum Patescibacteriota; class Microgenomatia; order 2-02-FULL-39-11; family 2-02-FULL-39-11; genus JACPZE01. The sequence goes on along the minus strand of JACPZE010000003.1, from coordinate 51,010 downwards.
TGAGTCGTATAGTAGTGGAATATTTTGACCAATCAAAGGATGAAGGAGAAATCCAGGTTCTGGAAAAATCTCAAGCAAAAAAACTTGTGTATGGAGAGCTTTATGAATTGATAAATGGTTTTAAATGCGGCCGCGAAAATGAGCGGGAAATAACTCTATTTGATTCCGTCGGCATAGCACTGGAAGATTATTCAGTGCTAAGGTTAACATATGAGCTTGCCCAAAAATATCACATAGGTGAAGAACTCAATATGACACCAGTAGTTACCGATCCTAAAGATTTATTTGCTTTATTAAATTAAAAACAGCATATATAATTATATAAATATGATAACGTATGATGATTTTGCAAAAGTGGATATGCGGGTGGGAAAGGTGATTGCAGTAGAAGATTTCCCACAAGCTATCAAACCCGCTTATAAACTGACGATTGATTTTGGACCGTTGGGGATAAAAAAATCTTCAGCACAGATAGTAAATTATAAAAAAGAAGAACTTATCGGACGGCAAGTAATTTGTGTAGTTAATTTTGCGCCGAAACAGATAGGTCCTTTTATCTCTGAAGTTTTGACTTTGGGAGCACAGCGTGATGAAGGAGGATATGAACTTCTAACTCCTCTTCCGCAGGCCAAATTGGGAAAAAGAATTTATTGATATGAAACAGTTCGATAAAAAAGAGATCGCAAAAAAGTCTCAGGATTTTGACAGGTGGTATACCGATGTTATTCTCAAAGCCGAAATGGCGGATTACTCACCGGTAAAGGGCTGTATGATCATTAGGCCTTACGGTTACGAGATTTGGGAAAAAATTCAAGATTATCTGGATGATCGATTTAAAGAATTGGGAGTAAAGAACGCTTATTTTCCTCTGTTTATTCCGCACAGACGTACGACTGAATTTCTTTGGCAGGAAGGGCATACTGCTCATGCAACTTTTGAAGACGCAGATAATTTTGCCCGCAAAATACTAAAAATATATGCAAAATTTGATGAGGAAATATTAGCCATTCCAGTGATTACTGGAAAAAAATCCCAAAGTGAAAGATTTCCCGGGGCAGCTATTACTTATTCCCTCGAATCACTTATGCCGGATGGAAAAGTTATCCAGATGGGTACGTCACATCATCTTGGAGACAATTTTGCCAAAGTATTTGATATAAAATATTTGGATAAGGAAGGTAAGCAGCAATATGTATGGCAAACTAGTTGGGCAGAAACAACCCGTGTAATAGGTGCCTTAATACTTTCACACGGAGATGACCAGGGACTTATCCTTCCGCCTAAAATTGCTTCGATCCAAGTAGTGATTGTACCTATCAAAATCACTTCAAAAGTTAAAAAATACAGCGAAGAATTAAAAATACTTTTAAATAAACAAGGTTTCCGAGTACAGGTAGATGATAGAGAAGAAAAAACCGTAGGATGGAAATTCAACGAATGGGAACTAAAAGGAGTACCTTTGAGAATTGAACTGGGAGAAAGGGAAATAGATGCAAATGAAATGACAGTAGTAAGACGAGATACGGGAGAGAAAATAAAGGTAAGTAGGACAAAGTTGGTAAGCGAGATGAAAAAATTACTGGATGAAATACAGATAAATATTTTTGGGCGGATGAAAAAATTCCGAGAAGAAAATACACACAAAATAGAAAACTACGTCGAGTTTAAAGAAATAATGAAGACAAAAAAGGGATTGATCTATACTTTCTGGTGTGAAGATCCGGTCTGTGAAGCCAAGATAAAAGAAGAAACTAAAGCAACCAGTAGGGTATTACCTTTGGATGCTAAAGAAGATAAAGGGGAATGTATTTATTGCGGCAAAGCATCTACCCACCGCTGGTATTTCGCCCAAGCATATTAACAGTCTTGTTTCAAATCCCCATTAGTTTTAAAATAGAGCGATGAAAACGATAGTTACTCATATTGCGCCTGATGTGGATGCGGTTACTTCTGTTTGGTTGCTGAAGCGATTTTTACCCGGATGGGAAAAGGCGGACGTGGACTTCGTGCCGGCCGGGAAAACTTTGAATAATGAAATAGTGGATAGTGACCCCGAAATTCTACATGTAGATACAGGTATGGGGATACTTGATCATCACCAAACCGATGAAGATACCTGCGCAGCGAGAAGATGTTTGGAATACATCAAATCTAAAACTCAAAAGTCAAAAAGCCCCGGCCTCGCCCGGCGCGGGGCGGGCAAAAATCAAAAATGGGAGAATGAAGCATTAGAAAGGTTAGTAGAAGTAGTAAATGATATAGACCATTTCCGGGAGGTTTATTATCCCAATCCCAATGCTGATTTTTATGAAATGGGATTGATTGGTATCCTGGACGGGTTGAAACTGACTATGGCTGATAAAAACATAAAAATTGTAGATTTCAGTATGATTGCACTGGACGGGATATATAAATCATTCCAAAACAAAGTTTGGGCAGAAGAAGAGATAAAAGAAAAAGGAATAGAATTTAAAACTCCTTGGGGTAAGGGATTAGCTTTAGAAACTATAAATGATGAGACTGTGCGGATAGCCCAAAAACAAGGATATACAGTAGCGGTAAGGAAAGATCCCAAAAAAGGCTTTGTCAGAATAAAAGCACTTCCGGAATCGAAAGCAAATCTTACTCCGTGTTACAATATATATAAGAAAATGGACCCGCAAGCTACATGGTTTTTGCATGCAAGCCGAAAAATGGTGTTAAACGGATCTGTCAAGAATCCTGATAGCAAGCCAAGTTCGTTGACACTAAGGGAGATTATTGATGTTTTGCAGAAATGACTGATTGTATTTTTTGTAAAATTATAAAAGGGGAAATACCGGCAAAATTTGTTTATCAGGATGAGTTGATGGTAGGTTTTTACGATATAAGTCCCAAGGCCCCAGTTCATGTATTAGTAATGCCTAAAAAGCATTTGGAATCATTGCGTTCGGTCAATGACGGTGAGAAAGATTTAATGGGAGAGGTAATTTTGACTGTCCACAATGTTGCCAAGAAGTTGGGGATTGATAAAGGCGGGTATAAAGTGGTAATAAATAATGGAGAAGGGGCAGGACAATTGGTTTTCCATTTGCACTTGCATCTTTTGGGAGGATGGAATAAAAGCCCGGGATGGCAAGTATAAAAAGGGGGTGTTTTATATTTTATGATTTTTGTGAAAGCTCAACCAGGTGATACAACTGATTCTGTCATCCGTAAATTTACCAAAAAGGTGATTATGGAGGGACTTCTTTTAGAATTTAAACAGAAAGAATTCTATCAAAAACCTGCAGAAAAAAGAAAAGAGCATAATAAAGAAATTCAAAGACGTCAAAAGGCTAGGAAACGCGCCCGCGCAAGGGTATCGAAAATTTGATGATCAATGTACTCATTAAAACAGAGTCACATTACACGGTAGATCGGCAGAGGATAAGAAGTGCCGTAGAGAAAGTATTAGGAGAAAAAGGAGTCAAAGGAAAAATAGAGGTAAGTGTAAATATAGTGGGCGATCGGTTGATGAAGGAGCTAAATAAAAAATACCGGAACTTAGATGAAACTACCGATGTACTCTCTTTTCCTCTTGGAGGTGACGCAAATGATAAACCCTTTGTAGATCCTCCGGATAATATTTTGAGGTTAGGTGATATTATTATATCTTATCCTCAGGCCAGGGAAGATGCATCGGTAGAAAATAAATTAGTGGATGACAAGATAGATGAATTAGTGGCACATAGTATGTTGCATTTGTTGGGACAGCACCATGAGTAATACATTTAAATATGACTCTGTACAGAAAATACCGTCCTCAAAATTTATCTGAGCTAGATAGTAGTGAAGTAAGGGATAGATTGATCCGGACATTTTCATCTGCATTTACCCCCCATGCTCTTCTTTTTTGCGGAAGTCGCGGTACTGGGAAAACATCCGCAGCCAGAATTGTAGCGAAAATTTTAAACTGCGAGAAGCGAATTAAGAGTCAGGAATTGAAAAGTAAGGATAAAGGACAACTACCAACTAATATCGAACCTTGCAATACTTGCGAAAGTTGTATTTCCATAACAGAGGGAAGAAATCTGGATGTTTTGGAAATTGACGCTGCTTCAAATAGAGGAATTGATGAGATCCGCGATCTTCGGGAAAAAATAAAGCTGGCGCCGGTTTCTTCCCGCTTTAAGGTTTATATCATTGACGAAGTTCATATGTTGACAACAGAGGCTTTCAATGCTCTTCTGAAAACTTTGGAAGAGCCTCCTGCCCATGCGGTATTCGTACTGGCTACTACCGAACCGGATAAACTGCCGGCAACAATTCTCTCTCGCTGTATCATATTCAACTTCAAAAAAGCACAAGTTTCTGAGATAGTCAATTGTCTAAAAAGAGTGGTTAAGGGAGAGAAACTGGACGTAACGGATGATTTTCTTACCCAAATTGCCCAAAGTTCCGAAGGGTCTTTTCGGGATGCTACAAAAATACTGGAGCAGGCAATTTTGGAAAATGCGCTGACTGCCGAAAAATTATCCCATATTTTGGGTCGGGACAACATGACAGCAGGAAAGTTTCTCAAACTTCTGTCCGCAAAAAATTTAAAAGTTGTACTCACTCAAATAAATCAAATGGTCGAAAGAGGAGTAAATATACGTTTCTTTGTAGAAGATATTTTGCGTTTATTGCATCAGATACTTTTAAAACAGCACGATGTATCGGAAGAAAGAGAAGAAACTGAATTAACCGGTGTTTTTGGAACAAAAGAGGTACTTACTCTTATAAAATTATTTTCCAAAGTATACACCGATCTTAAAAATGCAAGCATGCCACAAATACCTTTGGAAGTAGCGGTGGTGGAGTGGTGCGAACAGGAACTCAAAACTACAACGTAAAACTCAAATCTTTATTAGATTTGACATTCTAATCTAAAATGTGGATAGTAGATTATATTAGATTGAATATTATTAATTTTAAATATTAAAGGAGGAAAAAATGTTTAATCCGTTTAAAGCCGTTGGGGATCTGAAGTCGATGCGTGACCAGGCGGTAAAAATGCAGCAGATGTTAGCCGGCGAGGAAGTGGTGGTGGAGAGAAATGGTGTGAAAGTAGTCATGACCGGAGACCAGAAAATAAAATCTCTGGTGATAGATGGCCAGGATGACTGGAAAGTAAAAGAAGCGCTTTCCGAAGCTATCAAAAAATCCCAAGAAATTGCGGCCAAAAAGCTGACTGAGATGAGTGGAGGCTTGCAGGGATTACTTGGAGGAGGAAATAAATAAGCTCGCAATAAGAAAATTCTTACTCGCCTAATTTTTTATGATACTAGTAACCGGTTCGCTTGCTTTTGATCATATTATGAATTTCCCCGGCAAATTAGGGGACCACATAATGCCGGATAAAATTCACATACTCAATGTTTCATTCCTGGTGGACGAAATGCGCAAAAGTTTCGGAGGTACCGCAGGCAACATAGCTTACTCTCTATCTCTTTTAGGTATTAAAACAGGCATTTTGGCTGTGGCAGGAGAGGATTTCAACACATACAAGGATTTCTTAGAGTCAAATCAGGTAGATACTTCATACATAAAAGTAGTAAATAATTTATATACTTCAACTGCTTTTGGCATTACAGATTCGAAAGATAATCAAATATGGGGATTTTATATGGGTGCAGATAAATTATCCGAGCATCTATCAATTTATAGTATAGATAGGATGATTGATTTCGGTATTGTATCACCTCAAAATCCCAGATCTATGATCAAATTTGCCAGGGAATACCAACAAAAAAAAATTCCGTATTTATTTGACCCGGGTATGCAGCTTCCTTGGTTAACGGGAGGGGAATTAAGATCTGCCTTTATCGGCGCTAAAATCATCATCGGCAATGATTACGAAATGAGCATCATAGAGAAAAAAGTGGAAGCTCCAATATCAGATTATGCAAAAGAAGATAAAATAATTATCACTACAATGGGAGATCAGGGTTCAGAAATAATGACCAAAAATGAGAAGATTAAAATCATGCCCGGCCGGGCCAAATCTATCTCTGACCCCGCAGGAGCGGGGGATGCCTATAGATCAGGATTTGTAGCAGGATACTTACGCAATCTGCCTCTGAAAACTTGCGGACAGATGGGATCTCTGACGGCGATATACACGGTAGAAAAATTTGGTACGACAACTCATAAATTTACAATCGAAGAGTTTTGCAAAAGGTACAAGGAAAATTTTGGCGTGACGATACAACTTTGATGGATAAGCTTCTCATTCTTTTTGACATAGACTGGACGCTTCTTGCCGGAGGATTACCCGAACATATAGACGGATTTTCTTATGCATGGAAAAGTGTATTAGGGATAGATGCCAAACTTTCCGACTGGCCGGATCACCATGGGCAGCCCGATGTAGTTTTACTGGCAAAGGTACCGGAGCTTTGTCATGAAATCAAAAAGGAAGTCATCAATGAAAAAATCGGGGACTTAAAACAAGCCAAAATAGAATATTTTTTTGCACATGCACAAAAAGATTACCATAAATATATCTTGCCCGGCGTAGTTGACCTTCTTTTTACTCTTTCGCAAAAAAATATTCCTCTGGCCATAAAAAGCGGTAATTTGGAAAAAATAGGTATGTATAGATTAAAAAGTTGTGAATTGGAAAGTTATTTTACTACCGGCGGATGGGGAGATAATGTTTCTTCCAAGGCGGAATCTATCGAAATCGCCATAGGAAATGCAGAAAAAATATTGGGCAGGAAATTTTTTAAGGAAAATATCTATGACGTGGGGGATTCGAAATACGATATGGATGCGGATAAAAAAGCAAATATTCACCCGATCGGCGTTTGCTCAGGTTATGATAAGAGGGATGTTTTAGAAAAAGCAGGAGCAGAGTTTATATTGGATTCCTTAAAAGAAAAAGAAGTATTTTTGAAAATCATACAAAAATAAGAGATAATTACAATCTATGATTAAATTCGATATAAAAGATAAAACTTTAGCTTCGGTCGGTAAGAAAAAAATTGAATGGGCTGGTGAATCAATGCAAGTCTTGTCGCTTATAAAAGATAGGTTCGAAAAGGAAAAACCCCTCAGAGATATAAATATCGGTGCGTGTTTGCATGTGACAGCAGAAACTGCCAATTTGATGCTTGCTCTTCAGGCTGGTGGAGCAAATTTAGCATTGTGTGCTTGTAATCCTCTTTCCACCCAGGATGATGTAGCTTCCTCTTTAGTATTTGACTATGAAATACCTACATTTGCCATAAAGGGTGAGGATAATAAAGTCTATTACCAACATATAAATGCAGTTTTGGATACCCATCCCCAAATTACTATGGATGATGGGGGAGACCTAATTTCACTTCTTCATACTAAAAGAAAAGAACAGATTAAAGAAGTTATTGGTTCAAATGAAGAAACAACAACTGGAATTATAAGGCTAAAAGCAATGGAAAAAGAAAAGGCATTAAAAATTCCTGTTATGGCTATAAACTACAGTGATACAAAACACATGTTTGATAACCGCTATGGCACGGGGCAATCAACCATAGATGGAATTATGAGAGCAACAAATATATTACTAGCCGGAAAAACATTTGTAGTATGCGGATATGGTTGGTGCGGAAGAGGTTTAGCATCAAGGGCAAGAGGGATGGGAGCACATGTTGTAGTTACAGAAGTTGATCCGGTAAAGGCACTCGAGGCGGTGATGGATGGGTATGAAGTGATGAAGATAGGTGATGCAGCCAAAATCGGAAACATATTTGTTACCGTTACTGGAGATAAACACGTGATTTCAATAGATCATATCTTGCAGATGAGGGATGGCGCAATTTTAGCCAACGCAGGCCATTTCAATGTGGAAATTGCGATTGAAAAGCTTGAAAAAATTTCTGTAAAAAAGCGACAACTTCGACCATTTGTAGAAGAATATTCGATCAAGGTTCAAAAATCAACAATGAAGAAAATCTATGTTTTAGGTGAGGGAAGGCTTATAAATTTAGTAGCTGCAGAGGGTCATCCGGCTGAAGTGATGGATATGTCTTTTGCCAATCAAGCGCTTGCTTGTGAATGGTTGGTAAAACACCGAGGGAAGTTGTCACCCAAAGTCTACAGACTTCCCCAAAAAATTGATACAGATATAGCAAGGTTGAAATTGGAAGCGCTGGGAGTTAAAATAGATAAACTGACAAAAGAACAAGAAAACTACCTTAATAATTGGCAAGAGGGAACATAATTTAATATTTTCTAAATAGAATATGGGTTTACCTATAGAATATTTTGATGAAAATAAAGCAACTGCCTCTTTTCCAGACTTGGCGAAACCAGTTGGTGGATATGTTGTAGTAATACCAGCGGATCATATTCAATTAAACACGATTGTTTCTGTAAAGGGAAAAACCGTATTTCGTGTCAATTGTAGTCAATCAGATGCTCGTAGTTGTTCAGCACTTAGACCCTGATCAAATATTTGTGACGCAATTAGACCAGGTGATTCTTCTTTACCACAAGGCGATATAATATGTGGTAGACTTTATCCCAATGTGAAAATCTATTTGCCAACCGCTACCTCATTCGGATCCTCAAATCAAAATCCAAAATAAAATTTAAGTAGCTATAGATTTTTCAGGCAATTTGTTATAATTATCATATGTCTTTCAAATGGAATTATCGACCGACAAGTAAAATAGAAAAAAACAGCCTTCATATTGAAGTTATCGCTGATTATGGAGGAGGATATACTACAGATCATGCTTTTGCCGAAGTGCGCAATCATTTTTACCGCTTTGACAAGGATAAAAAAATCAGGAACATCACAGAGCATCCTGTTTATGCATTCTCCACGATAGAAACGGGATTTTGGATAGCCCAAGAGGGACTCCATAGTGAGCATAAAGATCTGGTAATTTTCTCAAATACAGCACCTCGGGGTGATATCACCTGGCATGGAGAACAAAGGCAGTATTTTGTCTGCGGAATATTGGATAATGGTATTCCGGTCTTTGCAGTGAATGCCGGATATAATTTGTCATTTGTAAAAAGCAGGTTAAAAGGTCTTTGGATAGTGGATTGTTCCAACGAAGGGACACAATTTCGTTCTCGTGATTATTATCCAGAAGCCGCAATGGCAATTCTTTCGGGTGATATGAGTAAAATTGGAGATGAGATAAGCATAAATAAAATTCCCGATGTGCCATTATATAAGTTAGCATCAGTTGATGGATATGGAAATTTAAAAACAACGATTAAAAAAAGTCATCTGAAGGAAAATGTACTCAAATCCAGAATTCTCCGGGTGACTATCAATGGTTATTCCCATCTAGTGATCAATACTTTAAACGGTACACCTATCACTGCCCGATCTTATGATTTGTGCCTGGTACAGGGGTCATCCGGAGGCAAACAAGCGAATTTCTTGGAAATAGTCAGGCTTATGGCGCGTGCTTGTGATGATTTTAAAGTGGATGGGCCGTGGGATGATATGAAACCGATAATATTGGAAGTTGTAAAAGCTTGATAATCCGGTCTATTTATAATAAAATAAATATAATGCAGAGAAAATTAAATAATCTAGTAGTTTGTTGTTGTACCTCTCAAATAGCGGGGAGGTATATTTGTTAGTGGATTAAATAACATTTAATAAATATAGCATGAGCCCCGCATTTGCGGGGTTTTTTTGTGGGAAAAATATGATGGAAAGTGAACGTGTTTCAATTGAATATACACATACTTTGGATTTATTAGAAATTCCAGATGCATCTGTTGATCCCGTTAAGGGAACTACGGGATTGGTTATGTTTTTCTTTCCGCATCAAGATGATGATACGGCGTTTGGTGATAAATTAAGACGAAAATTTCAGGAGAAAGGTTATGATGTTGTATTTGTATATCTTACTGAAGGGGAAAAAGGAAAATTAAATGGAGAGACAGAACCGGAGGAAATAGTACGCGAGGTGAGGCAGGGGGAAGCGAATCATGCCATGCGGTATTATAAAACTTCACAATTTACCCTGGATTTAGGGGATGGAGTTTTATATAGGCGTAAAGAAAATGTAATAGATAAAGTTAGCACTTTACTTGAAGCCGCCAATCCGGATTATGTAGTCACGATTCACCGTAACGAGATTACGCCTGAATGGGATAACACGGATCATCCGGGTGGAGATATAGTTATTAGCGCAGAACAAGTAAATACAAAAAATTTACCTCCCGGTCATCCCGCAATCAAAAGACGACCACATTTAATTGAAATAACTTCTGATCCTCTGAAAGCCAGTCATTATTTATCTGTAACGCCTCAAGAAATGGATGAAAGAGTTGAGAACGCGAGGATAAATTATCCGACTCAGCTTGGTTTTATGCCACCAGATGAATTACGTCAAAAGTATGAAAATATATTGCAACCACCCAATCGTAGAGGACCTGCTCGGGAATATTATTTTGTAACAAGATAATACTTATATGAAAATAAATTTTATCAGAAAGGAGGTGAGAAATATGGCGATAGAAAATAAAACTTTCATTAGAATATTATTTGATCCTAACCGATCACCGTTTGTTAGACACGGAGTAGGACATCGAATAATAGATTATTTGAATAAAGATCCAAATGAAGATAGAAGAATAGGAAGAAAGGAAAAATTTGGCAAAAAAGTTAGACGCAGATTGGGAAGAGAATTAGTCAGATTAAATGGTGAAGAGACCGCTTCAAGTATTCTTTATAGAGGTATTCTTTCCGATATAAAAGTAAGAGGAAGTTTAGAAAGTTAAAGCGGATAATCAATGGTTGGGGAGAGTCTAAGTAGTGAACTTTTATGGCTCTCCTCAACCAAGAGGATTGTATCATAATTTTCCTATTGCAAAAAAATGGGCAAAACCTCATAATAAAACTCGATGGGGTTTAAAATTTTTTCCGGCAATAGTAATACACTTCTTGCTCGAGAAATCGCAAAGCAACTTGGCCAAACTCTTTCCAAGGTAGAAATCATCAGATTTGCCGACTCCGAATGCCGTGTCCGGATAGAAGAAGACGTTGTCGACCAAGACGTATTTATAATTCAATCAGTATCAAATCCCGTAGATGAAAATCTTATGGAGTTACTTTTGCTGGGTGATGCAGTCAAAAGAGGCGAGGCGAGAAAAGTGATCGCAGTACTGCCTTACCATGGATATGCCAGGCAAGATAGAGTCCATCGGATGGGAGAATGTCTTTCTGCATCCGTAGTTACCAAATTAATTGAATCAATTGGTTTTGATAAACTTATTACCGTAGAATTGCACTCCGATGCCATTTCGGGGTTTTTCAAAATTCCTCTTATACACCTATCCGGATTGTCACTTTTCAAAGAAGAAATTGAGAAAAACAAAGATGATGTTGTGATTGTATCCCCGGATGCGGGCGCGGCAAAAAGGGCTCAAAGTTTTGCCGAAATGCTTGACCTGCCACTTTCTTATATCGAGAAAAAAAGGGACTTAAATCAGGCTCACAAGATAATTTCAATGAAAGTAGTGGGGGATGTGAAAGATAAACGGGCCTTTATAGTAGATGATGTGATTGTATCTGGAGGTACGCTAATCAACGCTGCATATTTACTGAAGCAAAAAGGGGCAAAACAAGTGATAGCTGCAGCCACTCATGCAGACTTTGTTGGGGGAGCCGATAAAATATTGCAGGATAGTCCCATTGATAAGATTTGGGTTACTGATACTATTCCGGTGCATGAGGATCGGAGATTTGCCAAGCTTACGGTTTTTCCAATTGCCTCCATTATCGCCTCTGCCATGAAAAAAATGATAAAATAAGAGTAAAGACTCGAATATAAAATTTTCTAGCTCGTAATATAGGCAGATCATATAGAGTACTTGCAATAATATTTATTCAATAACTATATACTGAATATTGTTTACAGCATAATTCAAGAGTCCCGTATGCGATCTTCTAAAATTTTACATTGCTCGTCTTTTAAACTTGAAAAAATATGAAAATATTGCCAAAATCAGTTGAAAAAGTTATTGAGTCATTTCAAAAACTGCCGGGTATCGGTCCCAAGACTGCGAATCGACTCACTTTTTACCTTCTTCATGTTCCGCAAATACAGCTTGACCAATTTGGTGATGCAGTAAAAAGCCTAAAAACCAATACGGTCTTTTGCTCGCAGTGTTTAAATATAGGAGAAACTGATCCTTGTGTGGTTTGTCTAGATACCGATAGAGATGCATCTTTGGTGTGTGTTGTCGAACAACCGATAGATATAGTGTCTTTGGAAAAAACCGGTAAATACAAAGGATTGTATCATGTGCTTCATGGCGCTATAAATCCTCTTAATAACATTGGCCCGGATGAAATCCATATTGTAGAACTTATAGATCGATTAAGATCTGGTAAAATAAAAGAAGTGATTTTAGCCACCAATCCCAATATGGAAGGGGAGGCAACTGCGATGTACATAAAACGTGAAATTTCCAATCTCAAATCTCATCCGCCAGTTGGCGGACCAAATCTGGAAAATATTTCTGTTACCAGATTGGCCCATGGATTGCCGGTAGGCGGGGATATAGAATACGCAGATGAAGTAACCTTGTCAAATGCTGTTGAGGGAAGAAGAGAGTTCTAGAATGTTACAATAGAACAAATATGTTATCCAAAAAACTGTTACTTAATCAACTCAAGAATGTTCCTGATCCGGAATTGGGGATCTCGATAGTTGATCTTGGTCTTGTCTATGGAGTGAAAGCGGATAAAGACGGGGACGTAGAAGTGACGATGACTTTGACCACGATGGGTTGCCCACTTTTTGATCTCATAGAAGGTCCGGTTAGAAGTGAATTGCAGAAGTTAAAAGGAGTAAAAGATGTAAGCGTGGAACTTACATTTGATCCGCCGTGGGATCCTTCAAAAATGAGCAAAGAAGCAAGAGTAAAATTAGGGTTCTTTTAAAAGTTAAGACTCGCATATAAATTTTTCTAGCTTACAAGATGTCAGTATTTCGTTATTGCGTTGTCATTCTGAACTTGTTTCAGCAACTTACTACTTGATCTTGATTTATCTACTTGGTTCAAACGTTCCGTATGTGCGCTTTGAAAAATTTATAATACTCGTCTTACTTATATGATTAAAGTTAAAAAAATCATTACCGGGGGGTTGGAGTTTGTCAAAGATTCTGCCAAACAAATAGCACAGACTGTCAGTCCGGATGCTCTTGCTAGACAAGCTTTAGGGCAACAGCCTAAAAACGAATTTGGCGATTATCTGAAAAACCTTGGTCCCAATCTCTCTCCCGAAGAAATGGAAAAAAGGAAACAGGAATATCAAACTTCTGAGCAAAAAGAATTGGAAGAAGCGAGAAAAGTCCTCAAAAATACTACTCCACGCCATATGCAGCCGGAACAAAAACCTCCCGAACTTCGTCCTTTTGAAGTATTAGCGCAAGAAGAAGAAAGGAGAAAAGCTCAACAACTAGAAGCGCAGAAAAAAAATCCCCAACCTCTGCCAATGCCTTCCAGTAAACAGGCCAGAGGAATGTTAGGGGGCAGGAAAAAATCAGCCAACAAAGGATTTGAAGGATTGCAAAAGGATTCGAAGGTTGGATAACATGTTGCGTTTATTCAATACTCTTACAAGAAAAATAGAAGATTTTAAACCGCTTAATACGATACAAGTAGGTTACTATTCCTGTGGTCCCACAGTTTATGATTTTGCCCATATAGGCCATGCACGTACATATATCTTTACAGATGTTTTGCAAAAAGTATTGGAATTTAACGGCTACAAAGTGAAAAGAGTCATGAATATTACGGACGTAGGCCATCTTACATCTGACAGTGATGTGGGTGAAGATAAGATGGAAAAAGGTGCAAAAAGAGAAGGTAAATCTGTATGGGATATAGCGGCTTTTTATACAGAAGATTTTTTTGAAATGCTATCAAAATTAAATATTAAAAGACCAGAAATTATTTGTAAGGCAACTGATCATGTCAAAGAAATGATAGAGATGATAAAAATTCTTGAGAAAAAAGGATTTACTTACAAAATAAAAGACGGAATTTATTTTGATACTTCCAAATTTCCCGACTATGGAAAACTTACTGGACAAAGTTTTGAGAAACTGCAGAAAACTTTAAAGGCAGGAGCCAGAGTTGAATTGGTGAGTGGTAAAAAAAACGTTACAGACTTTGCTCTTTGGAAATTTTCACCTCCGGGTACTCCTAGACAAATGGAGTGGTATTTCGAAGGACCATTAAAAGGACAACTCGTTACCGCAACTAATAGACTTAATGTTTCTGAAGAATTTTGGTCAACGATTGGTTTCCCTGGATGGCATATAGAATGTAGTACTATGGCTATAAAATACTTGGGAGAAACTTTTGATATCCATACAGGTGGAGTAGACCATATCCCCATCCATCATACCAACGAAATTGCCCAAAGCGAGGCGGCAACCGGCAAGTCATTTGTCAAATATTGGCTCCACGCAGATCATCTCTTAGTGGATGGAGAGAAAATGAGTAAGTCTTTGGGGAATTTTTATCGTTTATCGGATATTGAAAAGAAAGGATTTTCTCCGCTTGCTCTTCGTTATCTATTCCTTACGGCCAGTTACAGGTCTCAAATGAATTTCACTTGGAAATCTTTGGAAGCGGTCCAGACGGCTTATGATAGTTTGGTAAGTCAATTAATAAATATCAAAAGCCAATCGACTGAAAGAAATAGTTTGTCGGAAGAAAAATTAGAGAAGTTAGATATATTCCGTAGGAAATTCACAGAGGTAATCAGTGATGATTTAAATACTGCACAAGGGTTGGCTGTAGTTTGGGAAGTTCTAAAAAGTAATATTCCACCGGGAGATAAATACGACTTGCTTATGCGTTTTGATGAAGTTCTGGGTCTTAACTTAAGTGTAACTAATATTACACAAGAGATAAAAATTGCTTTGCCAAAATCAAAAGGGAATCTTATTACTTCTATTCCTGATCTTAGTGGTGCTACAATTTCAAGAGTTGATATGAGAGAACTTGCTAGGTCAAATAAAGATTTCAAGAAAGCAGATGAGATTAAAAAAGAAATAGAAGAAATAGATAAAGTTTCTATTAAAGATACAGCTTTGGGTACAGTTGTTAAAAAGAATTAGTTAATAGTATAATTAGCGTATATATGGCTCCTACTGTTAAAGAATTAAATGTTGAAGTTACTTCCGAACAATTGATTAAAGCACAAGGTCCAATCAAGTTAAATATTCACGATGAACGTCCTGCGAGACAATTCACTCCTGGTCGAGGTAGGTCACAATTTGACATTACTCCTCCTAGACCTCTTGGGGCTTCAGATACTAGAACAATATTTGAGGGATAATATCCAATGAAACATCTCAAAATCGGTATAGATATAGATAATGTGATTGCAGACTCATATCCTCTGTACATAGATGCATTCAATAAGGAATTTGGTACCACAGTTCAGTACGAGGAGATTTTCCATTTTTATTATTTGGAGAAAAATGTAGGAATAGAAGAGGCGAAAGTTTCTGAATTTATCGAATCTATAGTTCATTCAGAGGAATTTCAATTACGAATTCCTCCGGTAGTAAATGCCTTGTCGATAATCAAAAAATGGATAAAACAAGGTTATTGGATCCATTACATCACTTCAAGACCAATAGATACAAAAAATGAAACGTTAAAATGGTTGAAAAAACATGGGTTTTGGGTAAAGGGAGTCACTCTGGACTTGTATAATGAAAAAGAGCATAATTTCAAGCACATATCCCGGATTAACAATTATAAAAGAGATATTGCAGACAAGAAAAAACTGGATATTTTCATAGAAGATAGTCTAGATATTTCAAAATCTTTGGATATCCCCGTATATTTAATCGACCGGCCATGGAATCAAGGGACTTTGCCGGAAAATGTGAAGAGGGTAAAAAATTGGGAAGAGATAGATCAGTGGGTTGCAAAAACTTTTTGATAGAAAGCGATGTTTCTGGCGATGATATTTGACCAATCTCCTTTTGTAAAATTGTGATCTTCACCAGGGTATGTGAAATAAGTGATTTCTTTTTGCTTATCTTTTAATTCTTTTACCAATCTATCCGACCATCTCTGCGGTACTTCTTCATCAGTTGTTCCTTGATTTAACTGGATAGGTGCATTTATCCAATCTAAATAATTGGTAAAAGTATAAAGCTCGCTGTCGTAATCAATTTCAAAATCGGCTATCACTTTGCGCAGTTTTTTGCCGTGATCATCAAATTCATCAGTATAGTACAGTACAGAGTAGGGAAACGGTTTGGATACAGGTGCCCAAAGGACAGTTGGATAATTTTTACCTGTGATTGTCAAAACTGACAATGCAATCTGTCCGCCGTTTGAGTGTCCCCAGATGCCTACTTTTTGTGTGTCTGCAATTATATTGCCATTTAGAGTTGATAGTGATTGGTTGATATTATTTATGGAAGATAATAAATCCAATGTAGTTGTATAAGTTTGAAAACGCTCCTCTACGGGATTAGCCGATGGGGAAGCGGACTCTCCATATCCCAAAAAATCAGGAGCGAGGGTAATAAATCCGTTTTGGGCAAATATCTCTCCATCTCTTCTCGTGCCATCACCTGTAGTGTAAATTTGCTGGTCAATAAATCCCCTCAGTAGAATTAATACCGGATATTTACCCGGTTTTGTAGGGATATTCATCATCCCGCTTACCTTCTTGCCTTCTGTAGTGAAATAGAAAATATGTGAAGAAAAGCTGTTTTCTTTTTTCTGTTGTTCACCAATTTCAATATTCCCTCCGGCAGGAATTCTGTTTTTTAGTTTCTCAAATCCGTATTTCTCCAGCGGTTTTTCCGTGATTTTATTTATGGGGCTAAGTAATTTATTGGAATTTGACTTGGTAAAAAATAAAAAAATTGCTGCCGTAACGATAAAGATTAAAATTACACAAATTATAATAATTTTTTTCATAACCAAATTATACACTGCTTGATTTAAATATTGCTTCTTTGAGAAAATTATAGTACTCTTTAACACATATTATAAATTTATTATTGAAAGGAAAAAATATATGAATGCAGTTGGACTTCTTCGGCTACAGTTTAAATCAGCTCATGAGACCCAGGAAGCAACGATGGCTGATGTTTCCCTCCATACCGCTCACTTTCGAAATACGGGAAAAGCTATCCCGGTGGGAGCAGCTTACGCACATTCTGTTTGGGGTGAAGATATGGCAGTCTCAACGATGTTAGCTATGAAAGACCCGTTATATAAAAGTCAAGAAACTGGATTGTCAAAGCCTATGCCAGATTTGAAAAATTGGGATAAACATGAAGCCTGGTATAAGTCAGTCAAAGTGGATTTGCCAAGGCTTAAAAAATATGCTCAAAAAGTCTACAAGGCTACGGATGAGTATCTGGCGTCACTCAAAGATGCAGATTTAGATAAAGAGATGGACCTATCTTTTATGGGTATGGGTAAACAAACCATGGCATTTGTGATTTCTAACTTTATTGTACTACATATTGCCAATCTCACGGGTGAGGTATCAGCGGCAAAAGGAGTACAGGGTCTCAAAGGTTATCCTTTTTAAAATACCTTCTAAGTAGTCTTTTTTAGTTTAATTTATCTCTGAGAGGTGTTATACTACTACTCATGAAAACTGTGGTTGTGGGAATTTTATGCTTTCTGGTAGGTATTGGTCTTTTTTATGGTTGGACGAAATATACACAACTTAAAGAACAAAACACCCAGCTCCAACAGGCCGTGACGCAGATATCTACGATTCCTACAGTTACAGTGGAATCCCCAACATCGATACCCACGCTTATGAAGTTACCGCCCAAAGCCATACAACAGAAGGCAAAAGTTGAAGGAACTCTTGGATACCCGGCGGAAGGAATCCCACCACTTTTAGTTTATGCTATTAATGCCAATGATAAAACAAAATATAACTTTGTAGAAACCGCTCAAAACGTATCCACTTTTCAACTAGAGGTTGACCCAGGGACTTATTATTTTGTCGCATATCCAAAAGGTAATTCTAAACTCGCTGGTGGTTATACGAAGGCTGTGCCTTGTGGACTATCTGTTTCCTGCAATGACCATTCTTTTATACTGGTTACAGTGAAAGCAGGAGAAACCAACACAGAAGTACAGGTAAAAGATTGGTACGCTCCTGACGGCACATTTCCCCCGAAGCCGAATTAGATCATTGACTTCTTCCTATAGTCTTTTTATTCTAGAGTAGATGGCTAAATTTTTAATAACACCCAAAGTTTTTATCTCTACATTTATAATTGCAATATTTGCAGTTGTTTTTACAATACAATTATCCAACACTTCTTCAATGTTATTTAACAGATTTTCTTTTGCAAATACTATTCTTCCTGTCCCAACTCTGGTTCCTATAAAAGAAGCTTCTAAAACATCAGAAGTTCATTCTCCAGATGGAAAGATGAAAATTGTTATGGACAAAACAACCAGACCCCAAGCTTTGGCAAACTATACGATTACTGTTTCAGAAATATCAGGAACAAATAAGAAAATTATTCTCTCAAGGACTCTGGGCGAAAATCAATCAATCCAAATTCCTGATAATAGCTGGTCTCCGGATAATAAATATTTGTTTTTGAAAGAAACTGACAAAGACAAAGTATCTTTTTTTGTCTTTAAGTCAACAGGAGAATCATTTGCAGATGGGAAACAATATATAGATGTAGTACCTTTATTTGAAAATAAAAAATACGAATATAAATTGTCTGATATTACAGGTTGGGATTCCAATAACTTACTTCATGTATATACTGTCAAAGGTGATGGTACAAAAGGTCCGTCTTTCTGGTTTGATGTGGAAGGCAAGAATTTTTATATATTAGCTAGTCGATAAAGACTCAAGTGCACTAATTTTTAAATATTCTCCCGAAAATCTAAATTCGAATGCAATATTCCTATTCTTATTGTTGGTAATATACAAATTTTGAAGTCGATTTGAAGAGCTTCTTCCAGGATAATTGTATATAGAAACTCCAAATTCTTTTGGAACTTCCGGAACCTGTGCAAAATTATGGCTTGTGGGAGCGTATACAGAAAGTCCCGCATCTGTGGCTACCCAATATAAAAGTGATGCTAAATGACAAACTCCGTCTCCTACAAGATATCCATCGGACTTAAATCCTTCCTGAAAGTTAAAGTGTGCGTTTGTTGTTTTTATGACTTTTCCGCTATATTGGGGGAGTACATCATCGTGAAAAGCAAAAACTTCACCCGGTTTAAGCGTCATTTTATATATAAATGGCGCCTCGACATCATTCCAATCTATGGATTTTGGGTTAATTTTTACACCAGTTGTATATTTTATAGCCAGTAAAACGTTATCTTTAAAAACGTTATTTACATACGAATTTTTATATCTATTATTTAGGGAAAATTCGTGTATAGCTAAAGGTTTGTTATCAAAAAAAGCTACGTGATAACTGTGACCTCCAAAAAGTAAATATAAGATAAGGAATATGATTATCATAATTAAAATAGGATCCCGAAGGATCCTTTATATCACAGACTATAACATACTATAGGTTATTTGTCAAGTTTGAAAGTTTACTTTTTCACATATATAAACTACGATAGATACAATGGCTAAAAGAAGATCTCATTTCCCTCTTTCCTGGATTGTAGTTGGCTGTTTTATTTTCATTGTGGTGCTTCTATTTAATAAATTAACAGGAAAATCTTCTGTTTGTGCAAATTCCATAACCTGTGCAAAGGATTTATCTGCTACCTACCAGTACGGGAAAAACAATGTATTTATGGGTAAAGATGTAAACTCTCCTGACTATATAGCGGATAATTATATTTCATCAGGTGTATTAGGGGAGACGAGTGAGAAAAAACACATTTATGTAGATTTACAAAGACAGAGTCTTTCAGCGTTTGCGGGAGATAAAAAAGTGATGGAATTCCCTATATCTTCTGGTAAATGGTTTCCTACTCCCACAGGGGAGTTTAAAATTTGGATAAAACTACGATATGCCCATATGTCTGGTGGAAACCCGGCTGATGGGACTTATTATAATTTATATAATATTCCTTATACGATGTTTTATTCTGGTCCAAACGCATCTGCTGGTCGCGGATTTAGTCTACACGGAGCATATTGGCATAATAACTTTGGTTACCCCATGAGCCATGGGTGTGTGAACATAAGGCCTGAGGATGCAAAGAAACTTTATTATTGGGCAGGACCAGAAAGCACAGGTGATACTACGAATGCTTCTGATACAAATCCCGGAACAGCGATCACCATCTTTGGCCAACCGCCCACTTGATGAAAATCATCTTTTCCAACCGTAGCGTAAAAAGTAAATAATAACTATTTCTTTTGAGAAGATTTGTCTGTGATGAGATATTTATAAAGCTGCATACCAACTATCGATCCGATTATCGGCCCCAAAAGTGTTGTAATTGTAAGTGAATTGGTGCCAAGAGCTACAGCTGGATTTAAAAATCCCGGTGCACCAATCATGACTGCAAAGCTGGCTCCCAGAAGTAGAGAAGAACCTATAATTACTCCTTTAATTCCGCTTGTTATTTTTCCCAGAACCACAGAAGCAATTCCAAAAGTGAAAAGGGCGGTTCCGATAATTTCACCGACGAATACATATTTGGATTTCAGAAAGCTTTGGCCGGTAACATCAGCACCGAGTGTGTTCATCACCATTAAAGCAAGTATGGCACCTGCGACTTGGGCTATTATGTACCTTACTGCTTCAGATACCTCAATTTTTTTAATCGATAATAATCCCAGTGTGACAGCTGGATTTATATGACAACCGGAAATATTTCCTATAAAGTATACAAAAAGTCCGAGAGTCAGACCTGCAAAAACAGGAGTGGGGATAGGGAATTTGTCGGTAGCAGAAGACAGAAGTACGACAAACGTCAAAGAAAAAGTTCCGATAAATTCCGCGAGTAATTTTTTAGACATCATCTTCTCCAATGTTATAGTATTTCCACTTTATGTCAATAATGTTTTCCACTCTGTTATATAAACTTCATGAAGGGACGAGTGAGTGAGAATAGTTCATTCTAAACAATGAGTCCAATTAATTTAATATCCACACTGGATTATTTAAAAAACAATCATGCTATACTAATATTATAGTTATGGTTGATGAATTATTTCAAAAACTTGTTGCAATTCCCAGTATTTCTGGAAATGAATCACTTTTTCAAAAACTTGTTGCAAAAGAATTATCTGCATACTCCGAAATTAAATTTGCCGATATACTAAATAATTTTACAGTGCAAGTTGGACAGGGACCTCAAAAGGTACTCATTACAGCTCATGCGGATGAAGTAGGTTTCATTATTACATTTATTAACGATGAGGGTTTTATTTATTTTCAACCTGTTGGAGGTATTGATGCAGATATTGCTGTGGGTCAAGCCGTCAATATTCATACATCAAATGGGATAGTACCTGGTATTATTGGACGAGAAGAAGTTTGGGATACTGCCAGTACTAAAGAGTCGGAAAAGAGCATTCCTTATAAAGACTTATGGATTGATATTGGTGCAAATAAGAAGGCAGCACAATTAGTTGCAATAGGAGATACAGTTACTTTTGATACCTCTTGTAAAGTTTTACAAGACTCATTTATTTTAGCCAGAGGCGCAGACGATAAACTAGGAGTATATGCCCTAATTCAACTTATTCATACCTTATCACAAAAGCCAAATCCAAATGTGAGTCTATACGCAGTAACAACTACACAAGAAGAAGTTGGTTCGCGTGGAGCACAGCCTGCAGTAAATCACATACAGCCAAAATATTCAATAATTATTGATACTATTAGAGCAACCGATACTCCCATAGCAGATAAAGAAGAAATTGGAAGAATTGTACTCGGAGAAGGACCAGTTATTACAAGAGGGAGCAATACAAATCCCGATTTATTTTTTATTCTAAAAGAAATTGCAAAAAGAGAAAGTATTCCTTATCAGGTAGAAGCAGATGCAGGACCCACGGCAACTGATGCCGATCCTATTCAAATTAGTGGTATAGGAACTGCTACTATTGTTGTTGGTATACCGGTAAGGTACACACACTTTCCTGGAGAATTATTTTGCTGGAATGATGTGGTAAATTGCATTAAATTACTCACGTGTTTTTTGAAGAGCTTAAGAGAATCAGTAGAGTAAGTTACCTGACAGATTAATTGTAGAAAAAGGAGGTGAAAATAGTTATGATGAAAAAAAAGAAAAAAACAAAGAAAAGATAAATCCTTTGTTCTTATACTACTTTTAGGGTTGCCATGTTATTTCTATATCGTATTTATTGTTATCTTTGTAAATAATTTTGGTTGAAGGATTAATTACATGTGTTGCATTTAACCCCCCTTCAATCACCCCGCGTAAATAAGAATAGTTTCTGGGGTCATCCGCAATTTCAATTATTGCCTTGCCTTTTACTTCGTCTGCTTCAATCAATTTCCTTGTTCCGAAATTAACGACTGAATTCCAAATATCCTGGATTTTCTTTAAAACTTCAATTGGGGAAGAAGAAATATTTGTCAAAGTCGCCCCAACCAAAGTATGAGCATACTTGTCGAAAGCATTCTTTCCCAAAATATAATATCCCTCATCAGATTCGCTGCCAAAGGCTGATTTTACAACTTCTCGTTGCAATAAAATTAATTGCTCGACCGGATACATACGGTATTGATCAAAAATAAATGGGCCGAGTGATTTTTCCAGTTCTGAAACAGCGTTTTCACCCTTTTTAGTTTTCAAAAACTCAATGGTCTGTTCCAGTAATAATCCGTTGACCAATTTTTGACTAGTTGTTTCTACATTCATAAAAGAATTAACGATTCTGGATATAATGTTTTTTTAATCGAATATCATTGGTCGCAAAAGGACCAGCTCCAAAAGCATAAAATTCTAACCCCGGTTCAAATCCTTTTGGTATCATCTTTGAAGCTTCCCTATAGTCTTGATTTATAATTTTCAAGTGCTCAAAAATTTCTTCTCGATACATTTCAATATTCTTTGCAATTAATTCTTTCCCCTCAGCCATTTCCAGTGCCAATGTCAATTTCTTATTTGCATTCTCATCTTCAGAAGTGATCAAAGAGAACGAACTAATTATTTTAGCTAAATCGGGGTTATTGTAAATAATTTCCTGTATGTCGCTAGGAGTAATTTTACATCCATAAAATGCAACAGCCATATCTGCTCTGCCGTAGTGAAAAAGAAGAGGCAGATCAGAATATTCTTTACAAATATCAGCAATTTTGATTTTACATTCATCCAAGATTTTTTTGAGTTGTGAGAATCGTAGTACATGGCCAGTATCATGAATATTATATCTAATCTTTGGAGAAACATTTGCAAGACGACAGAGTGTTACTATAAGTTCGCCCGAATCATTGTTTTCAATAAAATAATCCAAAGGATTATATTGAAATATCATAGGTATAGAGCTGTTATGATTTTTTATAATTTTATTTGTCAGCTCTTTATTTTCAATGAGTAATTGACGCAAGGCAATTGTAAAATCATTTTCTGCTGCAATATTAATTTCCAAATCAGAAGCTCCATATGATCCATAACATTTTTGGAAAACCTTATTTAAGTATGTTCTCATTCCTTCACTCATTCCTTCTCCACCAAAAACTGCAGTAATTTTAAATTTTTTCCAATCAACCGTTGTACTGTCAACTAAAGATTTCAGAAAGGGCGGGTAACCCATAATGACATAATTATACTTTGGGCCAAAAAAGTTTAAAGTGTTTTCAATTTTTTTAATATCTGGACCTGTCGATTTAAGTACGGATATATCAACAAGCGACATCGAAACATTCATGCCTGTTGCCCATGGGCCAAGTGCAAAAGCATTTATAATAAATATTGGTTTGTCCCCAAAATGAAAGTGGAGGGCAACCTGCAATGCTTTTTTAACGTCTGCTCTTTCTTTTGGTCCCCTGACCCAATTATTTGGCGTTCCGCTGGTGCCAGAGGATTCATCAATTACAACGCCTTGCGAAGGAATAAGTCCATTTATGCATCTTGATTCAATAGAATACTTTTTGATATATGATTCTTTATCCATCACAGGAATCGAAGATAAGTCAGGATTCCAACCGCTCATAATTATTTTCGCTTTAGGATGTTTTACAAGGAAATCTTTATATGCGGGAGTTGTTGTTTTTGCATGTTCAAAAACTTGCCATGCTTTCCATTTTCCTATCATCCAACGAAAATTTTCAAACCCAGGAGTAAACAAGAGTTTATATGCTTTATCAGAAGATGATGATAGATTACGAATAATTTTAGCAAGTTTAAGAAATGAAAAAATGATTTTTTGCTTCATATTTATACTAAAATATCTGCCACACTTAATCGTAGACTGCGAGGTGGTAATTTGCTGTATCCCAACCGAACGATTAACCATATTTTATTGGTTTTTTCTTCAACATTAAATTTTTCTCGTAATCGTTTATGCGACTTTTTGTTAGTAATAATAGATCCAAATGGATGAAGATATACATGGTGTTTGGTCATACAGAGCCACAAGCGAGCAAGCATGTGTCCTGCATTTAACCAGTCATAAGGTGTATTGAATGGTCCAGATAGCCAAGCAACTGTACGCGTTCCTGATGTTGATTGCAAATATAAATATTTAACAAAAGAGTTTATTATAGGAAAATTAAATAACCAGCGTGTATGAAAAAAAAGGTACATAAGTGCTCCTGGGAAATTCATACAATGAGCCCATAAGCCATCATTCTTTTTGTGAGCATCTTCTGCTGAATACCGTAGCCATAAACCTATTTCATTTCTTGATTCAGCATCATTCATATCATAAAAAATGGTATCTCTATTAAGCGTTAATACCCAATTAATCATCCTCATGTCTTTACTAAATGTAAAAGTATGTCCAAATTCCATTGCAATTTTTACAAGTTCCCTTATTACATCATCGGTTACAGGTTTCCCATTATAAGGAAGTCTGGAGGTACGGCGCTCTGTTATAAGCTCTCTATCGAATATTTCTTTATCATCGGTCTTTACTAATTTTATCTTGGCAAAAGGAGTTAATTCTTTTTTCGTATGGTCTAAAATTGTTTCAGTATATTTTTCTTCAATTTTAAAGCCTTTACTGTGGGCAGCAACAGATAAGTTTTCAATGAACATTCCAAAACCGGCAGTTGTAAAACAACCTGTAGGATCTTCAACAGGTAGTAAACGTATTGGATCGTATAGAATATTTGCTTCAGTTGCTGAAACGACCTCAATTTTCCATGGTTGAACATTGTGGGGTGATGCGGACCATCGTGCATATTCAAGAATTTCCATCCAAACGTTATTATCCATATAACTAGTATATTAATAGTTGCGCTAATACACAATCTTCTATCAAAGCAGAATTTAATTATTCTTCAGCACAAAGGGATGATATAATCTTAGAAATGTCATCTGTTTCAGTAGGTATAGTAGGCCTTCCGAATGTAGGAAAAAGTACTCTTTTTAATGCGCTTTTGAAAAGACAAACGGCATTTGTGGCCAATTATCCATTTGCTACCATAGAGCCGAATATTGGAGTGGTGCCGGTACCGGATCCACGCTTAGAAAGGCTAGCAAAAATTACTAAAGAAGAAATAAAGATGGATAAATTGCCACCTATATTGCCGGCAACAGTACAATTTGTAGATATCGCGGGACTCGTTTCCGGGGCCGCAGAAGGAGAGGGATTGGGGAATAAATTCTTGTCACATATTCGTGAAGTGAATATCATTTGTCATGTAGTTAGGTTTTTTGAGGATACGAATATTATTCATGTCTCTGGAAGCGTGGATGCGAAACGCGATGTTGAGATTATAAAAGCAGAACTTATTTTGGCAGACCTGCAAACTCTTTCAAAAAACAAAGATACAAAAAATAAGGAAGTGAAATTTACTCCGGAACTAGTTGGGAAACTTATAAATGAATTAGATAAAGGCATTTTAGCAAAAGACGTAAATCTAACTGATGAGGAAAAGGAAGCAATAAAAGATTTGCATTTGTTGACGATGAAACCTGTGATTTATGTAGCAAATGTTGCGGAGGGTGCAATAGCAAAGGAATTGCAAGATACCTTTGGTTTAAAGCCAATCATGTCTATCTCGGCCAAGATTGAATCGGAATTATCCAGTTTGTCCGAAGAAGAACAAATGGCATACCTCGCAGAGCTCGGTATGAAAGAAGCCGGATTGGATAGGCTAATTAGACTTGCTTATGAGTCACTAGGTCTTATCTCATTTCTTACCTGCGGAGAAAAAGAAGTGAGAGCATGGACAATAGAGAAAGGGATGAAGGCGCCACAAGCTGCTGGAGTCATCCATACCGATTTTGAAAAAGGATTTATAAAGTCTGATACTGTTTCTTTTGATGAATTTGTAAAATATGGAGGATGGACGAAGTGCAGAGAGGTGGGAAAAGTGAGGATGGAAGGGCGTGATTATATTATAAGAGATGGTGATGTTGTTGAGTTTAAAGTAAATGCATAACTTAATCAGGAATAAATTTTTCAGACTCTGCAGTTCGCGTTCGGAATAGCCCTTAGCTTCTATCCATAAATCTTAGTATTCTCGCGCTCAATTGCAAAGATCTTCAAAATTTATTCCATCCTTTCTCTTTAATTAACTGTCTAAGTAACCAAGTAACTAATTAACAAATTAACTAATTGGTATTTAATTTTTAACTAAGTTATGTTATACTTTCCCCTATGTTATACAGTTACGAATTAGCATTGCTTTTAAGCGCTAAACTTGCTGAGGAAAAGCAGAAAAAAGTGCTGGATGAAGTGAAAAAATACATTACTTCGGTTTCCGGCAAAGCGGATGAGGCTAAACTTTTGGGCAAAAAAAAATTAGCCTATTCCATAAAAAAAGAAACGGAAGGATTTTATTATATAATAAAGTTTACAGTGGAAGGGAAAGAATCTGCTCCCATCAACAAGAAATTGGCATTGAATGTTGATGTTTTGAGATATTTGGTTATCAGAAATCAATAACTATGTCGGCACGATCGTTAAACAAGGTTATTTTGATAGGGAATTTGACTAGGGATCCGGAACTCCGTTACACACCTGCCGGGACGGCTGTTTGTACATTTGGATTAGCTACCAACAGAAGCTGGACTACACAGACAGGTGAGACAAAAGAGGAAACGGAATTTCACAGGATTGTGGCATGGAATAAATTAGGAGAATTGTGTGCACAACTTTTGGCAAAAGGTAGAAAAACTTACGTAGAAGGCAGGCTTTCTACCCACAGTTGGACAGGCCAAGATGGGACGCAAAGAATGACAACCGAAGTAGTGATAGAGGATATGATTATCCTCGATTCCAAAAGACTCCTAAGGGAAGGTGAATCGGCAGGAACGGTGGCAGAACCAACGGTGAAGGTAGCGGCTGAACCAGTTAAAGTACCCGAAGTCGATGTGAAAGCCGATGTAGTTCCCCAAGGTGAAAATACTTCGCAGGACAAGCCGAAAGAGAAAAAAGCAGTTGCCCAAGCGCCTTCCGGTAAAAAACCTACTGATAAGAAGAAAGAAGAAAAAGAAGAAGAAAAACCAATGACCGAGGATATTACTCCCGACGATATACCATTTTAAATAAATTATGAAAAAACCATTTAAAAAAACCAGGCGAATAGTGAAGCGAGTACCGACAAATTGCTTGTATTGCAAGCAAAAAATTGTTCCGGACTACAAAGAAACGGCCACTTTGGAACATTTTATAACCGAAAGAGGTAAAATTATACCAAGGGGAAGTAGTGGCGTTTGTCAAAAACACCAAAGACTTCTTGCTTCTTCTATCAAGCAAGCAAGATTTCTCGCTTTAATTCCTTATTTAGTCCGTCCCTCATAAATGAGTATCATAACACTGCCTATAACTTCTTCCGCAAAGATATTAGTTAAGGAAGGAGATCATATTACCGATAAGACTACTTTGGCAAAGTTTGATGAAGTCCACAATCTAGAAACAATCCACTTGGCAAAATTACTAGGAGTAAACAGTGCAAAAATTGCAGGGTATCTTCAGAGAAAAGTAGGAGACAAGATTCATGCGGGAGATATAATTGCAGAAAAAAAAGGATTTTTTTCCTCCACAATAGTTAAAAGCCCGATAGACGGAGAACTTTTGGAAATGGATTTGTCAAAAGGTACAATCAGTCTTACCAAATATTCCATTGATGCGAAAAAAGATTTGGTGTCTCCAGTTTCCGGTAAGATTATGGCTATAGGTAAATTTGCTATTGAAATTGAAGTGAAAAACCAAAGCGTAAAAGGAATAAAAGGTGATGGTAAGGATGTAATGGGTGAATTAAAATATTTAAAAGGTGATGTCGTAGGCGTATTGGAAAGTCACGATAATCTTGAAGAATCTGTAGTTTTATGCAAATATGCACAAGAAGCAACATTAGTAAAGTTTTCAGTAATCGGAGTAAAAGGAATGGTGATGCAAAAAATAAAAGGAGATACTATTTTACCCTGGATTTTGGTTGAAGAAAATATTTTTGAGAAACTGATAAACTGTGATAAGAAAAAAGTTTGGTTAAGACCTAACCAGAAACAGATAGTAATTCTAGATTAATATGTCTTTGAAAACTTTGCGTAATTTATTTTTAATATTAGCTCTAATGGTTGTTGCGATGGGAGTGGGATATCGTGCGGGAGCAAGGGGAGTCGGACGAGAAATACTACAAAATACTCCAATCGTAGGCAATATACCCGTCAAACCTACCTCTGTTGATTTTTCTCTTTTTTGGGATGTTTGGGACAGATTAAATCGATATTATATAGATAAAAAAGCATTGGATTACCAAAAGATGGTATACGGTGCCATATCGGGTGTTGTTTCTTCTCTAGGTGATCCGTATACTGTATTTCTTCCTCCAGATCAAAATCAAGAAGTCAAAGATGACTTGGGAGGGAAATTCGAAGGTATCGGAGCACAGCTTGGTATAAAGGACAAAAAAATAGTTATAGTAGCTCCACTTAAAGGTACTCCCGCCGAAAAGTCAGGTCTTCGGGCTGGCGATTGGATTGTAAAAGTCGATGGTAAGGATACTTCCAATTGGACTTTGCCAGAAGCGGTATCTAAGATTCGCGGGACAAAAGGCAGTAGTGTGGTTTTAAATATTTTGCACAAAGACGGTGCAAAGCCGGTTGATATTTCTGTGATGAGAGATACTATCAGTGTAGCCTCGGTTGAATGGGAAACATTAAAATTCAAAAATCAATCATCAATTGTTGCATCTGAATCAGGTAAAACAAAAATCAAAATTGTGAAAGACGACTGTACAGATTGTGGGCAAGTCATAGATTTGCGGTTGACACGCTTTGGTGATCAAACCACAGATGAGTGGAATAAAGCAGTGACTGATATCAAAACCAAGATTGCAAATTCCCAAAATAAAATCAAGGGATTGGTATTTGATTTGCGCAACAATCCCGGTGGATACCTTTCCGGCTCAATATTTATAGCTTCAGAATTTCTAAAAGACGGTACTGTTGTCACCCAGGAATCTATCGCAAGTGGAAAGCAATCATATGAAGTAGACAGGAAAGGAAAATTTACGGATATCCCGATGGTTGTGTTGGTAAATAAGGGAAGCGCTTCCGCCAGTGAAATTGTTGCTGGAGCTCTTCAGGTGCGGGGTCGGGCAAAAATTGTAGGTGAAGCATCATTTGGAAAAGGAAGCGTTCAAGAAGCTCAAGAATTGCCAGGTGGAGCGGGTATCCATATCACCACGGCCAAGTGGTTACTTCCCAACGGTAAATGGATCAACGGAAGTGGTATTACACCGGATATAAAAGTAGAAAATGACGACAATAAATCAGATGAAGATCTACAACTTGAAACGGCAATTGAAACTTTAGTAAAATAATTTATTATGAAAAGAGTACTCATATTAGCGGCTCTTATTATCATATTTCTTTTGATTGGCACATCTACCGGGAGCTTTAAACTGAATTTAAATTCCCTGAAAAATTATCTTCCCTCAAAATCTTCATTAGATACTAATACGAGTGGGGAAAAGGTGAAAATAGTCCAAGAAGAATCTGTTATTACAGATGTCGTGGATAAAGTTTCACCTTCCACGGTTACTGTATCTATTGTTCAATCCAAATCTATAGGAAAAATTTTTGAAATCAACCCCATGGATCCTTTTAATATGTTCCAACAACCCCAAGGGAATCAACCGCAAAAATTACAACAGGATATCGGCAGCGGTTTTGTAGTCTCGGCAGATGGTTTGATAGTGACCAACAAGCATGTAGTTTCTGATACACAAGCGAAATATAAAGTTGTGACCAAAGATGATAAATCATACGACGTCCAAAAGATTTATCGCGATCCGGCAAACGATTTGGCCATTATCAAAATCGATTCTACTGACTTAAAACCTGTTACACTGGGTGATTCCTCAAAACTCAAAGTAGGCCAGATGGCTATCGCTATAGGTACTGCACTCGGAGAATTTCGAAATACAGTGACTGTAGGGGTGATTTCTGGATTAGGAAGAGGTATCACAGCAGGCAGTCCCTACGAGGGGTCTGTAGAAAGATTGGATAACGTCATCCAGACAGATGCGGCAATAAACCCGGGTAATTCAGGTGGACCACTGCTTAATTCTTCCGGGCAAGTAATTGGTATAAATGCGGCTGTTTCAGCCGATGGGCAAAACATAGGTTTTGCAATTCCCATAAATGTAGTGAAAGACGCACTGGATCAGTTCCATAAAAGCGGCGGCAAATTTGAGAGGCCGTTTTTAGGAGTCCGATACAAGATGATTACGCGTGACCTGGCTCTTTTAAATGAAGTGCCCGAGGGAGCATATGTACAACAAGTAGTAAATGGTTCACCCGCCGATAAATCAGGCGTAAAAACCGATGATATCATTACCAAAATAGATGGTAAAAAAATTACGGATGCAAATGGTGGCTTATCTTCTATCATTTCAGGGAAAAAAGTAGGAGATACTTTGAGTATAGAAATTTGGCGTGATGGCAAAACCGTGAATTTAAAGGTGGCTATCGGATCAAACGACGGTACTCAGTAACGTAGTAAGGACTTTATCCAATTTTCCGTTCATAATATCTTCCAAATTATGCCAGCTTTTATTGATGCGGTGGTCAGTAAGGCGGTTCTGCGGAAAATTATACGTGCGGATCTTTTCAGACCTCATGCCTCTACCAATTGCACTTCTGGCTCCGCCGATTTCCACAAGGCGCTTTTCCTCTTCGATTTCCCATAATTTGGAGCGGAGTAAATTTAAGGCTATTCTGCGGTTTTGTTCCTGGAATCTTTCCTGTGAGGCCGTGACTACCATGCCGGTAGGTTTATGTCGCAACCGTACTGCAGTTGATACTTTATTTACATTTTGGCCTCCATGACCGCCGCTTCTATAGAAATCCCATTCCAGTTCAGAAGGGTTAATATAAATTTGATTGTCGGCAATTTCAGGGAGCACTGCGACAGTTGCTGTAGAAGTATGGATTCTGCCATATCTTTCAGTATTAGGTATCCGCTGTACGCGGTGTACCCCTCCTTCATACTGAAGTTGCGAGAAAGCATTTAATCCTTTTATCCTTATTACCGCATCATCCAGTGATTGCACGGTCCATCCTTTGGATAAAGCATATCGGCTATACATACGCACTAGGTCATTTGCCCAGATTTTCGCCTCATCGCCACCGGTGGCACCTCTTATTTCTAGTATGGCAACATCATTATTCATGAGGATCCCATTAACATCTCTCGAAGGGATTTGGGGTGTCTGACTTCTTCCTGTCTTTGCAATTTCTTTTTCTTCTTGTCTGCCAGGACTTGAGCTTGGGCGGCAGCTGTTTTTTGCTTTTTTTGGAATTTTTCTACTCTACCCAGAGTATCCACGAATTTCATCTCTCCTGTAAAGAAGGGATGACACTTGTGGCAAATTTCCATGTGGATAGATTGCTTGGTAGAACCAATCGTAAAAGAATTACCACAGGCACACACTACTTGTGCGTCCGGATACCAAGTTGGATGTATTCCAGCTTTCATAAGACTCTTATTATACAAAATTCTTATAAAAAAGGAAATAAGCACTCCAAAATCTTGACTTTTAGGCAGAGAGAGTGTACTATAGGTTAAAATTGAATATGGCAAACGTTGAACAAATCGAGCAACAAGCAAGGCAAAGATTTGTGCCTAATTGGTGTAAAGGAAGGGTAGCTACTGGCCAGGAACCAAATTTAGTATGTGTAGATAAAGGAGATGGAGTAGGATCAGTGTATTGTGAAACTACGCAAGCGCTTAGTTTAGATTGTAGGAAAGGAAACGGAGGGTGTCAATTGAGAAATACTCTATCTTGGAAACCGTTGGAATTCGACTATTAATAAATGAAAATCTCAAATTATGAAGAGTATGGTGGTGGAGGAAAATCAATAAACTTGATTGTGAGTTCCGATGTCGTATAAACGTATTGAGTTTCCCTCTATTTTATAAACCACTCTTATATCTCCAGTTACAGAGAAAGATCTAAATGCTTTCTTTTTGGCTGTTAGCTGATGATCCTTCAGAATTGGATTTTTTGGATCAAGTAGGAATAATTTTAATCTTTCTTCAAATTTATGATCTATGGTGGGATGAGGGATGATACGTTTGTGATAATTTTTGAGGAATTGTTTGTGCCTTTCAACTATCATGCCCGTAGATTTTTCATCAGCTCTTCAACAGAAGAAAACGATTTCACATTTTTGCCTTTATCAAAATCCTTATCCATCCGAATATATCTTTTTTCGTTCTTCCAGCTTAATGGCATTGAGGTATCTTCTAAGTTGACTGCAATTTGCTTTCTTGCCAGCTTGGTAAGAAAAATTCTGATTACATCTTGGAGAGACGAAAAGCCGCTTTCTTGAGCAACTCTGACGGCTTGATCTCGTAATACCTTAGTTACTGGAACCTGAATTATTGTTGTATTCATATTATTATAATTATAATGGTTTTATAATGGTTGTCAAGTTTACCGTTTACCTACTCAACTTATGCAACGGATGATAATGTAATCTGCCTTCGGCGATAAAAATCCCGCCAAAGACGAGTATACTTCCTGTTACGAAAAGTAGACTGATTGTTTCTCCCAGGAGTGGTATGGCAATTACCGCTGCAGCTATAGGGTCGATATAATAAAATAGTCCCACTTCCTGAGCGGCGATTTTTTTCAGTCCCCAATCAAATAACCAATATGCTGCTAGAGAAGATAGTAGTATTCCAAATACCAATCCCAGCCATCCGCGGTTGTCGATTGTATTAAAGGGATGAAGAGTCGTCATTTCCAAGATAAAAAATGGCAAGAAGGTTAGACTACCAATAAGAAATGACCAAAACGTTAAAACTGACGCCGGATACTTACTATTTATTTGCTTCATCATGACAGCGTGGATTACCGCTCCCAGTGCGGAAAGTAGGAAAAACAAATTACCCAAAACTTGTCCATCCAAACCTTCTTTAAGTATTGGTTGGCCGATGATGACAAATACGCCAATCAAACTGATGATTGTTCCAATGAGTACCTTTGGATGATTCTTCTCATGCAAATAAAATATGGAAAACAGGTATAAAAATACAGGTCCGGCAGAGGCGATGATTGGTGCATTTATGGATGGAGCATATTTTAAGCCCAAAAAGAAAAAAGTGATGTTTACCGTAATTCCAAAAAATGAAAGTACGATTAATTTAAACCAGTCTTCTTTTTTTATCCAAAGGTTGGAGACAGTAAATGGGAAAAGTATAAGCATGGCGCCGAAGAATCTAAAGAACGCCAGTGTAAACGGAGGGATATTTTGCAAGGCCAGTTTAAAGATTGGGGAGCCGATACCCCAAATGATGTTTGCAAGTATCAAGGCAAGTATGGCTTGGCTATGCTGGTTTTTGGAGTAGGGCAGAAAGTTCATCGTAGGATACAGTAATTTGCGATCTGTCTTTGAGGTTTTTCACAGTCACTTTTTTACTTTTTGCTTCTTGCGGACCGATTATAGCAACATATGGAATTCCTTTTTTGTCTGCATATTTTATTTGCTTATCCAACCTTTCATTGGGATCTGGGTAAAGGTCTGAATTAATATTTTCTTTTCTTAATTCTTGTGTAAGTTTTTGAGAGTGGGGTAGCATGTCTTTGTTAAAAACTGTGACCAAAACTAAAGTTTTAGTTTGCATGGGAGGAAATAAGCCCAATTCATCCATAGCCAACACAGTTCTGTCAAATCCGACGGCAAATCCAACTCCAGGAATTCTTTTTTTTGAGAAGCGAGATACTAGACTATCATATCTTTCACAACCGCATACAGAACCTGCAGTAAATCCTTCAATTATTATTTCCCAAATTGTTCCTTCTGAATAAGAAAAAGAACGGGCTAGAGTAGGTTTATAAAGATAATTTTCGCTCATTCCGTAATTATCAAGAAAAGTAAATATTTGTTTTAAACGCTCATTTGGCTTATTGTTCTTTACTGAATTTAATAGTTTAACTGCTTCGTCTTTTGTGTACTCTTTTGAAACCAATTCCTCAAGCACCCCTTCTTCCTTTATCTTACCGAGTTTATCTATGGCGACTATGGCTTTGTATGGAATTCCGGCATAAAGATCACGGTCATTGATGATAGCAATAGGGTTTTTAAAACCCAGATTTTTGTAAATATCGATAGTCAAAGCAATTGTTTCTGCATCTGCTGTTCTGTCATCCACACCAAAAATATCGGCATCGCATTGCAGAAATTCTCGATATCTTCCTTTTTGCGGTTTTTCTGCTCGCCAAACTGTCTGAATTTGGTAGCGTTTGAAAGGAAGAGTAATTTTCTCCGGGTATTGAGCAATTACTCGACAAGTGGGGACAGTTTGATCATAACGAAGCGCCACTTGTCTTCCACCCGTATCTGTAAATTTATAAAATAATTTTTCATCTTCCCCGATATTTCCGGTAAAAACTTCCAGATATTCGATAGCAGGAGTTTCTATCGGTTCAAATCCGTACAATTCAAAAGTTTTCCGAATGATATCTATTACATACTGACGTTTCATTGCTTCCTCGGGCAAAAAATCACGAAAACCTTTCAGAGTTTGTGGAGTAATCATAAAATTATCAATTCTTTACTCGATTTTGATAATATTTCTATTCCGTCCTTTCTCAATACTACCAAATCTTCGATCCGCACACCACAGTCACCCGGAAGATAAATGCCCGGTTCAACAGTTACAACCATATTTTCTAAAAGTTGCTCATCACTTCCGATACGGAGTCTTGGCCTTTCATGGATGGCTAATCCCACCCCGTGGCCTAATCCGTGGGGATAGTCTGGCAACCCATGGGATTTGATATACTCTCTTGCTATTTTATCCGGTAGTTTGGCTAAGATACCATTCTTTACAGATTCTAAAGCGAGTCTTTGTGCTTGAAGAACAGTTTCATAAATTTTTACTTGATGTTCATTCGCTTTCCCTAAAAATACCACACGCGTCATGTCGGAACAGTATCCGTTTACCCTTGCTCCAAAATCTAATAAAATTAAGTTATTAGTTGTTAGTTGGTGGTTGTTAGTCGGTAGATAATGGGGGATGGCGGCGTTTTCATCAAAGGCCACGATAGGAGAGAAGGCGATATCGCCGGCTGTTTTTTTGAGGAAAAATTCCAGCTCTAGAGCCAAGTTTTTTTCGGTGATCCCTTTTATGATTTTTGTTTTAATAAATTCAAAAGCAAGATCAGTGATTTCTGCTGCTTTTTTTATATTTTGGATTTCTATTTTGTTCTTTATCAGTCTTTGTTTTTCTACAATACCTTCTGTTTCTACAAATTTTGCCTTTAATTTGGCCTTAAGTGAATTCAGTTCGGCAACGGTTAAATTTTCCTTTTCAACACCGATAGAGTGAACGCCGTCAATTCCTAATATTTCAGCTAAATGATCCGATAGTCTTTTAGTTTGGGTAATATTGACAGTTATAAATCCATCCCCGCCCTTTTCATAAAGGCCAAAATAGGTAGGGAAAGTCAGTAGATATGCTTTTTGGAGAGTGATGAAAAGAAATCCTTCCCGTTCGGACGGGGCTAATCCTACAAATCCCGTAAGATAACTGACATTTTGTTGATTCGTGATAAAAATAGAATCGATGTTGAAACTTTTAATATCTTCCCTGATTTTATTGAGATTGTTCATTGGAATTATTTATTTTTAGAAGCCGCAGATGGGGATGCATCTTTTATTTTCACCATTGGAGTAGCAGACGGAGTACTGACCATTTCTCCAAAAGCCAAACTGACGATTTTGCTAGCAGATGCCCTTGTTTCTTCTTTGGGATTTGTTGTCGCAAAAATATGCACGACGTCATTTTCTTTAAGTTTTGAAAATCCGCTTTTCACAAGGCCTGCCTTTTTGGTAAAAGAGTAAATCTTGGTGTAAGTCTCTATATCGACAAGAGTATTTCCTTTCGGTTCATTCACGGTAATAGTGTAGTTAGTTTTATCCATGTCTGCGATTTTTCCAATCAAGTGAAGCGGTGTGACAGTCATATAGACATATTTGGCAGAAAAAGTACTGTGTGAAGAATCAAAATAGCCTAAAATTGCTAATTGATCGCCGCTTTTAAGTTTTTTTGCCTGTTTATAATCTAAAGGTTCGCTTTTAACCCCATCTGTCATCTTGAAAAATATTGTATCCTCGGAATAAGAAATTACCTGATCAGTGGATTTGGTGGTAAGTGTGATAGATGTATCAGCGACAGATTTAATCGTACCGTTTAGTCCGGACTTTTCAGTTTGTCTTATCTCTGCAACTTTGGTCGCTATTTTTTCTTTTAATATTTCTATCTGTTTTAATTTATCGATAAATGTTGTGATAGTAGGTGTTGGGGAATCAGATGGTGTGGGGGTAGAAGTAATGGCTTGGACAATTGAAGAATTTAAAATCAAAACAGCAAAAATGATTACTATAAATATTATTTTTTTCATAACTTTTCAGATGTGAAATAAACGTTTATCGTCTTTGAACTTGAGTTTCCCGTATCATCAAAGATAGACACAAAAATATTATTTACTCCCTCGGCTAAATTTAATTTAGTACTAAATTGTCCAGAGTCATGAACGATAGTTGCATTATGGTCGTAGAAACTTTCTATAAAAACACTTTGTCCCGCCTTTGCATGTCCAGAAAATTCTACAGTTTTGGATTCCGCAATACTTTCATCTTTGGGTGAATCAAGCGTGAAATCCAAGTTTTGAGTGGTTGCATTCACTGGTATGGGGGTTACTGTAGGTGCGGGTAAAC
Source organism: Candidatus Gottesmanbacteria bacterium (assembly GCA_016195685.1). Lineage (GTDB taxonomy): Bacteria > Patescibacteriota > Microgenomatia > 2-02-FULL-39-11 > 2-02-FULL-39-11 > JACPZE01. Next base: position 13,702 of record JACPZE010000003.1, on the reverse strand, counting down.
CTTTTGAAATTTTTATTCCTTCTTTTAAAATTACCGGCAAATTGACAGCCGTAAGAGCAACTACAATTCCTATGATAAAGCCTACAAAAATAGCTACAGCGATATCTTTTTTCATTAAATTCAATTCAATGTTAAATCCGATTGCTGCCTCTTGTCAATACTTGGCAAAAGTGGTAAAAATTAATGACATTATGGAAATTACTCACTTGGGTCATGCATCTTTTAAAATACGCGGTAAAAACGTCACGCTGGTAACAGACCCATTCAATCCGCAAATGTTGGGGATAAAATTCCCAAGCGTTACCGCTGACGTAGTGACGATTTCACATGATCATGAGGATCATAATTTCAAAGGACAACTTGAGGGAGAACCGATAATTTTTTCAGCTCCCGGAGAATATGAAGTAAAAGGAGCAAAGATAATCGGTATTCCAACATTTCACGATAACTCTAAGGGTACCGAACGTGGCAAAAATACAGTTTATAGAATGACTGTTGATGGAGTAACGATAGTGCATTGCGGTGATTTGGGTCATAAATTTGATGACATTCAGTTGGAAACACTAGAAGGAGCAAATATATTGATGCTTCCTGTAGGGGGATTTTATACTATAGATGCGGCAACCGCATCCGAAGTTGTTTCTCAGGTGAATCCGAGTATTATTATTCCGATGCACTATAATACTCCAAGCCTGGACCAAAAAGTATTTTCCAAATTGGCAGGTGTTGAAGTTTTCTTAAAACAAATGGGTAAGGAGGGTATTTTTCCTCAACAGAAATTGGTTATCACAAAGGATAAACTGCCGGTGGAACCGATGGTAGTAGTATTAGAATAAAAGTTCAAGGTGCAATTATGTCCGAAGCCCGTATCTCTCCCCATGATGAACAAGCAGAATCTTCTGTCCTAGGTGCGATCCTTATAGACAAGGATGCATTGTCTGATGTTATAGATTTTCTTCGTCCGGAATATTTTTACAAAGAAGCCCATAGCCATATTTTCTCTGCCATGATGGCTCTTTTTGAAAAACACGAACCGGTAGACATAGTTACAGTAACTGCGGAACTTAAAAAAATGGGGAAATACAAGGATGTGGGGGGATCAACATATCTAAGTGACTTAACTAACATGGTTCCTACATCAGCCAACATAGAAACTTATGGAAAAATTGTAGCAGACCATTTTACAAAAAGAAGACTTATAGATGTTTCAGCTACTGTCAGTCAGGAAGCTTTTTCTGAGAAAAAAGACGTTAAGGATATATTGGATAAGGCAGAAAGTGAAATTTTAGCTATTTCCCAGCTTCGAAGTCACAAGGATTTTATACCCATAAAAGATGCGCTTGCTGAAAGTTTTGACAGGCTTGATGAACTTCACAAGAAAGGATCAGGCCTTCGGGGAGTATCTACAGGATTTGCAGATGTAGATCGCAGGTTATCCGGAATGCAGGATTCTAATCTTTTAATTCTTGCCGCAAGACCCGGACAAGGCAAAACAGCTTTAGTATTAAATATTGCCCAATATGTAGCAGTATCGCAAAAACAGACAGTAGGAATTTTTTCTCTTGAGATGAGCAAAGAGGAATTGGTTGACAGGCTATTAGTTTCACAAGCAGATGTGGATGCTTGGAGGTTAAAGACCGGTAGACTTTCAGATGATGATTTTACGAGGCTTTCGGAAGCAATGGGAGAGTTGGCAGATGCGCCACTTTTTATAGATGATACACCTGGCATTAATCTTTTTGAGATGCGTACCAAAGCAAGAAGACTTATGGTGAATCAACAGATGAAATTATTGATTGTTGATTATCTGCAATTGATTGATCCGGGTAGGCGATATGATAATCGTGTACAAGAAGTGTCTATAATTTCCCAATCATTGAAAAATCTCGCCCGTGAACTAAAAATTCCGGTCCTTTGTGTATCCCAATTATCCAGGGCCGTTGAGTCTAGGGGTACCAAAATACCTCAGCTTGCCGATCTTCGAGAATCAGGCTCTATAGAACAGGACGCCGATGTAGTGGTGTTTTTATACCGGGAAGACCAGGATACGACTGAAAAATGGGAGCATCAGATAGTGAAATTTCTTATAGCAAAACACAGAAATGGTCCTACTGGAGAAGTGGACTTAGTCTTTAAGGGTGACAGAATAAAATTCTACGGGGTAGAGAAAAAAGAAGGGTAAAGTTTATGTCATGGCGTAGGGGGTTGGAGATTGGGAGCGAAATTGGCATAGCCTTCGCCTTAATGGGATGTGCAAGAAGTGCAAACATATTTCCTACACAAACGATTGCTTCTCAAGATAGAACGCCCACTATAACTCCGGTAAATAAAAATCTGATCCCTCCACCATTACCAACAAGGACATTAATTTATCCTACTGCAACAGTGTTGCCAACCCCGACCGAAATATTAAGACCAAACCTCAAAAATTTGCAAATGGGCGTAGGTACTTCTTCTGAGGAATTTATTTCTTCTGAAGTTCTGACTGAGAACGGTTGTAAGCTAATTTATTCTCCTGATGGAATATGCTTTGAAATAGGATTCCCTGATATGGATGTTGATTTTGCAAGAGAAGAATTTGAAAATGGTTTGGTACCGTCATTTTATCCTGAAAAACCCCAAAGATTAAGATTAATATTTGGAGTAGATAAAAAATTGGCCAACATGAATCCAGCTAAAGAAAGGATTGAAGTGATACCCAATCCAGGCGATGAAAATAAAACCAGTATTGCAGCGGATTACTTTAAATTGATAGATTTTTTGCTGAATGATCTGTACTATAAAGGGGTATTAATAGAATATATATTGCCATACCCTTCAAATTCTGAGGACGTTGGGTTTAGAAAATTGATGGAAGATCGGCAACGCCGCTTAGTAAAAGTGTTACAAGATCATTATGCACGTAACAAGTTTGTTGTGTTTGTTGACCCAACAAAAATTTTATTAAGATATAGAGATAAATTTGATCTATCACATCTGACGAAAGACGCTTATTACGATTTAATGCAATATGCAAAATTTGTTGGTGATGAAAGAATGCGACAAGAATTTCCTACCCCAATTTATATTGTTCCTACACGAACACCTCCAGTGCGAATAAGATAAAAATTATTTAAAATAATATTTTGATGCCGAGGGAGGGAGTTGGGCTATGGATAAATTTATTCTTGAAATTTCGGAATGATATAGCTATTAATATATTTAATATAAAAGATTTATCAAAGTTAGGAACCGGAATTTACGGATTATAAGTTGAGTCTGGAGATGGTGTTTCAGTGGGTGATGATGCTTCTACTGGAGTATCAGTTTCAGGAACAGGTTGATCATTCGGAATAGCCGGTTTTTTATCCTCACTTGTAGTATCTACAGTTTGCTCAATAGCTCCAATCGTTAAGCCATTTGCTCCGGCATTTATGGCTGGAGAACCGGTTTTCAATCGGAAATCTTTTTCATTTGGATTATTAAATAAGGGATCTTTGCCAATAATTGATCCTTTCATGTTACATAATAAATAGTTATTTGCACAATACTTTTCCGGTGTATTGCCATTTTTCCAAAAAAGGTTGAAACCTATATCGAAATTCTCGGGTTTTTTGGCTAGATAATTATCGTAATCTTCCAAGTGAATACCTTCACCCCAGCTTCCTAGCGAACCAAAATAGACTTGTGCATCTGTGAAAATATTATTGGTTATTTTCATGAATGGAGAATCGCTGCCATAACCGATTTCTATATTCAAATTGGCATATGTATTCTTATAAAAAGTATTATTAATGATGGTATAGTTAGGAGTTTTGTTAGAATTATAAAGGTTCATTCCTCCTTTTGGTCCATTTTCAAAAAATATATTATTTTGGAAAACTACATCTGAGTTAACGTAATATCCAGCTGAAAAGCGATTGTTATAAAATCTGGAGCCGGAAACTTTTATGGAACCATTATACAGTGATATTCCATCAGAGTTTTCTGCAATATCTGAATCAGAAATTGCCAGGTTAGAATTATCAGATTTCATTGCACTGAAATTTCCCGTTCCCAGAATTACTGATTTTATGGTAATTTCTGAATTGTAGGACAAGATAGCAATTCCGGATCCTTCAGAGCAATCGACGTCCTCTTTTGTGCAAAACGTAGTAGATCTTAGAAAATCTTTTAGTATTATGTTGCTTATTTCAAAATGACCTCCATCAATACAAATACCGGACATAGGATTATCCATGCCTCGGCCGTTGATAATTGGTTTTGTATGATCGTCAGATTCAAGACCAACTAGTTTGATATTTTTGTCTTTCGAGTAGAGGAAGCATTTCTGATTGATTCCTTCATTATCTGTAAATGTCTCCGAATTTTCTAGTCTGGTATATTCTGAAGGTTTTAATTTGATTATGGTATCAATGTTTTTATCCGCGTCATTTATGGCTTTAGCAAGACCATTTCCTCCGAAATAATTACAATTGTTATTGGGTTTGTCTTTTTCATTCTCAGGACAGACAAGAACCTGATGAGGTTCAGGTTCGATTGGTTTTACTGCCGGTTCTGAATGAACTATAGAGGAATAATTGTATGTTTTGTTTAAGAAGTAAACAAGTATTATTAGTAATAAAGGAATTGAAATTCCAACGAACAAATAGGTTTTTGTCTTTGTTGCTTGTTGTTTAGACATTTTTTAATCAATAAACTCATTATACTATACTAAAAATTTCATGACCTAAATTTATTTAGTGATAAATTATATGTGCCGAGGGAGGGAGTCGAACCCTCATGGGCTTTGAGGCCCACAGGTTTTTGAGACCTGCGCGTCTGCCATTCCGCCACCTCGGCATTGATCGTCTAATTGACTCCAATCATTATATTTTGTACACTCGTATTAGTCAAACAAATGAAATTTCTTCTCAAACCTACAAATCCAGAAAAACTAGAAGTCGATGTGCTTATAAAATACTGTTGGGAAGGAGAATTTTCAAATGTCGCGTCGCTCCCCAAGGCTTTTTTAGATGAATTAAAAACTCTTGCCGAAAAGGAAGAATTCAAAGGGAAAGAGAGTCAAACACTGTTTGTTTATCCCAAAGGTGATTTAGCAGCGTATAAGTTTTTTTTGTTTGGGATAGGTAAAAAAGAGGAATTTGATATCTACAAACTATACAAATTGATTGCAACTTCCATCAAACGCGTTATAGATACTAAACCGGCCAAAATAGCCTTAATAGTAGATGATTATTGGATGAAAAAATATCCGGTGGAAAGAGTCATTCAATCCGTTGTAGAGGCAGTTAATCTTTCCTCATATAAATTTATCAAATACAAAGGTGAGGAGGAACAGAAAAATAATCGCCCTATCGAAGAAGTCCTATTATCTCTTTCCGCACCCAAATTAACTTTGGGTGAAGAAGGAATGCGGAAGGGTGAAATATTTTCCAATTCAACTGTTTTCGCCCGTGATCTTATAAATGAACCTCCTGAAATTACCTCACCTAGTTATTTAGCTGATGTTGCTTTAAATATTGCAAAGGAAAGTAAAAACACCGTGAAAGTAAAAATTATGGACAAGGATGAAATAGCCAAATTAGGAATGAATTCATTTCTGGGGGTAGCATCGGGCAGTGATAAACCGCCAAAATTTATCCATTTATCGTATAAACCTGCCGGATCGTCGAAAAAAATAGTGTTAATAGGTAAAGGGATCACTTTTGATACCGGCGGACTTTCTCTTAAGTCAGCCGAGCACATGGAAACGATGAAACTGGATATGGCCGGAGCAGCTGCAATTTTAGCAGTATTTCATGCCATCACACTTTTAAATCCTATTATTGAGGTAGTGGGTCTTATAGCCGCTTGTGAAAATATGCCTTCTGGAAAAGCATTAAAACCCGGAGACATACTAAAAGCCATGAACGGAAAGACGATTGAAGTACTCAATACCGATGCTGAAGGAAGACTTACTTTAGCCGATGCCATATCTTATGCCAATTTGAAAGAGAAACCTGATGAAATCATAGATTTAGCTACACTGACGGGTGCGTGCATGGTTGCTTTAGGTGATGATATTGCCGGTATGTGGGGGAATAATACCAAACTTATAGATTCTATAAGTAAATCAGGAGAAAATGTAGGCGAATGGGTATGGAACATGCCGCTTTTTTCCGACTATAAATCCCTTATCAAGAGCCACATTGCAGACGTCAAAAACATCCAGACAGGCAGATACGGTGGAGCCATTACCGCCGCTTTATTTTTGGCTGAGTTCGTTGGGGATACGCCTTGGGTACATCTGGATATAGCTGGTCCTGCTTTCGCCGAACGCGATACTCCTCTTTCTTCTATCGGAGGGGTAGGTTTTGGGGTAAGAACTCTTCTGGAGTACATATTGGGAAACTTATAAGTTCATTTTTAAATGCTGAACTCCTACATTTCAGTTATAAAAAATACAAATTTCCGCAATATTTGGCTTGGTCAAATTACCTCTCAAATTTCCTTAAACATGCTTATTTTTGTTCTGGCAATCATGGTATATCAAACTACCAGGTCTAGTACGGTAGTATCTTTGATGCTTTTATGTTTTGCTATTCCGTCGGTTATTTTTGGGGTAGTAGCCGGAGGGATTGTCGATTTTTATGATAAAAGAATTGTCCTTTTATTGTGTAATATTTCTAGAGTTTTTATTTTTATCGGATTTTTTTTATTTGCAAATAACATTCTTGCTATTTTTATTCTGGCAATACTTATCTCCATAAGTACCCAATTTTTTATTCCAGCCGAGGCACCATCTATTCCGAATTTGGTTGAGCCTTCACAAATTCTTACCGCCAACTCTCTTTTTACGATCAGTTTTTATTTATCCACTGTTTTAGGATTTATTCTCTCCGGACCAATGATTCGCCTTTTTGGTGAAACTTTTGTCTATCTATTTATGGGAAGTCTTATGATTTTGGCTACAGCGTTTATTTATTTATTACCCAGTATAAAAGCTACAAAAGGAAAATCCAAAATAAATATAACATTTAGTCTTTTCACGGATACGACAAAAGAAGGCTTACTTTTTATCCGGGAAAATATTCGTGTAAGGCAAAGTTTACTTCTTCTTACTTTTTCTCAAGCACTTATAGCGACACTAGCGGTATTGGGTCCTGGGTTTTCTGACAGAATACTAAATATAGATCTTAAAGATGCTTCATATTTGATCATGGGTCCAGCAGCGATCGGTTTAGTTTTGGGAGCATTTTGGGTGGGAGGATTTGGGAATAGATATCTTAAAGGCACGATCATACTTTTGGGGATGTGGGGTGTTGCTTTTTGTTTACTTTTGTTGTCTCTTTTGACCAAAGCGGGGAAACCCAGTATTGGTCTGTTTATATATTTTTTGCACAGACGGTTTGTACTAAATAATCTTATGATGGCAATTGGTCTTTTATTTTTTCTGGGGATTTTTAATTCTTTCGTAAGCGTTCCGGCAAATGCTATTTTACAATCTGATTCAGATACCAAAATGCAGGGTCGTATCTATGGTGTATTAACATCACTCACAGGTGGAGTTTCAATACTTCCTGGTATTTTTTCCGGTATTCTTGCTGATGTTGCTGGTGTTGGTAGGGCACTTTCGGTCATCGGGGTATTAGTACTTATAAGTGGAATTTACCATTACTTGCAAAGGAGAAAAGTAAATACTACGATTAACTAATATGTCTCCTGTACTTTTTACCATCGGGTCATTTAATGTTTACGCATTCGGATTTTTTCTCTCTTTAGCATTTCTTTTTTCCACTTTTATTGTATGGAAAAATGCCAAAGAGGAACTTGCCGAGGAGGAATACTTAGATGCTTTTCTTTATACAAGTTTAGCATCATTAATCGCTAGCAGACTAGGGTTTATCCTATTTCATTTTAATGAATTCGGACTGAATTTTCTCAAATATATCGTAGTCAGGGAAACTCCTGGTTTATCCCTTGTGGGCGGATTATTTGGTGGATTTATTTTCCTTTTTTGGTATGCCAGGAGAATAAAAAGAAACTTTTGGAAGCTACTGGATCTTTTTTCGCTTGCTTCCAGTTTTGCCCTGATTCTTGCCAAACTTGGTGAACAACTAGGTGGTGCAGGATTTGGTCGAGAAACGAACTTTTTTCTGGGAATAAAAATTATAGGGTTACCGGGAAAACATCATCCTGTAGAACTTTATGAAGCATTTTTGTTATCTATACTTACATTAATACTTTATCTTATTTACAAACGGGTTAAAAGAAATATTTTGCCCGAAGGGTTGGTCGCATCCATTTTCGGAATAGGTCTTGCGTTGATTATATTCCTACTTGAATTCCTAAAAGTTTATAACCTATACTTATATGGTCTGAGTTTTCGCCAGGTAGGTGTTTTAATATTGCTTGTGGCAATTGTAGTTCCGCTGATTATAAAATTTAAAAGGAGGAGCCAAAAAAATAATGAAAATTACACTTGATTTTCTGAAAAAAATAAATTTATCATTACTTAAAGAAAAAAGAAAAGTCGATACTACAATTACGTCGCTTAAATCCCAAGATCCATTTTCTGACCCTGATAGGCTAAATGATAACGCTGCTTCTGATACCGACGCCAAGGAAGAGATATCACATGAACGAATGCAGGCACTGGAAAAGGAGTTGCGTTTGCATATGTCTGAGATCGAAGAAGCTTTATTGCGGATTAAAAAAGGAATCTACGGAAAATGTTTGTCCTGCGGTAAGATGATCAGTATCGAAAGATTGACAGTGAAACCAACAGCTCTTTACTGCGTAGATTGTGAGAGGAAAAGAGAAAAAAAATAAAAGGATTGTTAATTGGGTAACATATCTAGAACCAATTAATAATCTCCAATATCAATTTTCCCATGCAAATCCCCATCATTTTTGAGGATGACAGTTTTCTTGTAATAGATAAACCCGCAGGAGTAGTGGTGAATAAAGCAGAATCGGTGAAGGTTGAAACAATTCAAGATTGGGCGGAAAAGAAGTTAAAAGTTAAAAGTGAAAAGTTAAAAGTCACAGAGGAAACTGATTTTTATAGTAGAGCGGGAATTGTTCATAGACTAGATAAAGATACTTCTGGACTTTTAATAATAGCGAAAAACCCTCAAGCATTTTTCACTCTTCAGCAACAATTTAAAGAAAGGCAAATCGCCAAAAAATATAAGACACTTGTACATGGAAATGTTGTTCCAGGTGAGGGTGAAATCAAAGCGAGTGTAGGAAGACTGCCATGGAACAGAGAAAGGTTCGGAGTATTGCCTGGGGGTAGGGAAGCGATGACTTTCTATAAATCACTTAAGTCACTTAAGTCACCTAAAGGAGAAATACTTACGCTTCTTGAAGTGACTCCACATACTGGACGGACTCATCAAATACGGATACACTTAAAATATCTAGGACACCCTGTCGTTTCTGATAGTTTCTATGCAGGCAGGAAGACTTTTAGGTGGGATGTGAAATTTTGCCCAAGACTATTTTTACATGCTCAATATTTAAAATTTTCGCATCCAGTTTCAGACAAAGTTTTAGAGTTTGATAGTAAGTTGCCACAGGATTTACAGGATGTTTTAGATACGCTTTTGCTTTTAAGTTGAAATTATGTTTATTCGGGATCTCATCATAATACTTCTTACCGCTTTTATCGGTGGCGTAATATTTAAGAAGCTCAAGATGCCGATACTACTGGGATATCTTGTTGGCGGAATATTTATCTCCTCATTTTTTACCAAGTTTAATTCTTTTGGAAGTGCAGTCGGCAATATTGCAGAAATTGGCGTAGCGATGTTACTTTTTACACTCGGGCTTGAATTTTCTTTGTCAAAACTTAAAAGTTTAGGAGAAGTTATAATTTTTGGTTCTCTTGTCCAGGTATTTTTTTGCATACTTCTGTTTATCTTGATTTTTACCCTTTTCGGAATAGATTTTTACAGTGCATTATTTTTAGGGTGCGTATTTTCTTTATCTTCAACTGCTTTGGTTTTGAAAACCTTGTCGGACAAAGGAGAGTTAGAAACTCTGCATGGAGAGATGGCACAAGGGTGGCTTTTTATGCAGGATGTCTATACATTACCCATTATTATTCTTTTGCCTACGATAGCATATTTGATTAGAGGACCAGGGATCGGGATTGCTCCAATACTTACATTTGCTAAAAGTCTTTTTTTCGCATTGCTATCGTTTTTTTTCGTAATTACCGTAGGAAAAAATATCGTACCCAAAATTATAGAGAAAATAGCAGACTTTAAAAGTCGTGAATTACTGTTGATTGGAGCGGTTTCAATCTGCTTATTATTTGCATATGTTTTTCAACATTTTGGTTTATCTTTTGCTCTAGGAGCTTTTATAGCCGGAATTATCCTTTCTACTTCATCTGCTAATCACGGTATTTTTGCAGAAGTACGTCCCTTAAGAGATTTATTTTCCACGGTTTTTTTTGTTTCTTTGGGATTTATGGTAAACCCGTCTTATTTTATTTCACACGCTGCCATTTTGCTATTATTTTCCTTAATCGTTATCAGTGTAAAGCTTCTTGTTTCTATAATATTGGTTTTATTGCTTGGATATCATAGTAAAACCGCATTCCTGGTGGGATTTTCGCTAGTTTCGGTTGGAGAATTTGCCTTCATTTTGGCAATCATCGGGCTTAGTAGTAATTTGATAACAAATGATATTTACATGACAATATTATCTGTCTCCTTCATCTCCTTGATAGTATCGGTTCCTTTTATAAGTTTGGGCGAAAGAATTTATTATCGGTTAAAGCATGCGATAAGTTTTATTCCTTTGGGTAGGAAAATATTTACCACCCTGGACAGATCCAAAAATGAAGAAGTTGAAGATCTCTCCAATCATGTAGTAGTTTTGGGTCACGGCAGAGTAGGAAAATATATTTGTCATGCACTTTCCATTTCCCAGATTCCTTTTATAGTTATCGATTATAATCATAAATTAGTAAGAAGTTTGCGCAGGCAAGGGATTTCCGTAATCTATGGAGATCCGGCGGAAATTGACGTACTTAATTTTGCCCAAGTGAAAAACGCTAAAGTTGTCATTTTGGCTTATGCCGATCGTCATACGCAAGAAACAGTTATAGCCAACATTTTGACTTTGAATGCAAATGTTAAACTGATAGTCAGAACCCATTTTGAAGAAGATTGGAAATTATTAAAAAGTCTTGGTGTAAATACCATTGTCCAACCAGAATTCGAAGCCGCGATTTCTATGACAGAAGAATTACTTCATATGCTCAATTTACAGGAGAAAGAAATAGAAGGGAAAGTTAGAAATTTGCAGAGAGAATACCGATCGCATAATGGATTTTGACAACAGAATAATTATGTATTGTAATATAATTAATGATTATAACCAGCCTTAACTTATCCCGCCTTTGGCGGTAAGCCTTAACGGAGGGCTGAAGAAAGAGTAAATTTTATTCATTAACTGTTTCTAAAGGAGGTGATTGTGGGTAATTTTGGAGGCTTTTATAAAGGAGACAAGAAAAAAACAAAAAAGGAATTGCTAGATAAGAAAGCAAGGACCCTAACTCAAAAACAGAGTTTTGTTCTGCCGAGTATAGAAATTATCAAGAAAGGCAAACAAGAAAGCTGAAATACGAATCAATGAGAAAAAAAAGGGGAGCAGAATTTTTTCGCATTTGCCGCCTAATTTTAGTTGCGGCAACATTTTTTTTGGTTTTAATATTGGTGGTTAAATTAACAACAGGCGGCAAGTGGGATGGTATGCGTCGGTTTACGGTAATAATAGATGGAAATCCTTTATTCCTTTTTTCACTAGAACCGTCAACGCATCAAGCTATACTTGTTACCATACCGGTCAATACGATTTTGGATGTTCCATATGGATATAATACCTATCCGGCAGGTGCTGTTTATGAGTTAGGAAATCTGGATCCAAAAAGAGGAGGGGGGAAATTATTGAGCAAAAGTATTGAAAACACTTTCGGTATTGTGGTAGGAGGTTTTTTTGCTAGAGGCGATTCGGATAAGTATTTATTACCAACTGAGTTAGATAAAGTTTTAGATTTAAAAAGAAAATATTTTTCTTTTAGAAGATTATTACCGTCAATCTTCTCAATCCAATCAGGAATTAAAAATGTCAAAACTGATCTTAATCTGGCCGATATTGTACGCTTTTGGAATGCAGTAAGATATTTAAGAAGCGATAATATAAAAATTGTGGATTTGGTTAATAGTCATGCTTTGATAAAGGAGAAATTACCAGATGGATCAATTGTTTATAAAACTGACCCGGATTTACTTGATCAATTTTTCTCTCCCAGTTTTCAAGACCAAGTAGTCAGATTGCAAAACGTATCTGTTGAGGTGATAAACGCCACTGATCGGGAAAAGGTTGCTTCTCAATTTAGCCGCATTTTACATAATTTAGGCGCAAACGTAGTTTCGAAATCAACGGCTGTCCAAAAAGAAAATGGAAATTGTAGGGTAGTTACTTTTCGACACGAGCTATCTTCAAGTATAATAGTTGATAGACTAAAAAAGTTTTATAAATGTAGTGTGGAAGAGAGTAATGAGACGGATGTTTCTGATATCAAAGTTATTCTGGGCCAGGAGTATTTACAATGATAATTTTGGGAAGCATATTCGTAATTTTGGTCATTTCTATTTTTCTTGCTATCCGTTCCGCCAATCGTGAATTGTCAGTACCGGCTGAACTATATAAATTGAAAATTGATAGGAAGAAATCTATTTCAGGAGTAATCTTATTTTTGAAAAAGAAAATAGTCCACTATTCTTCATCCAAACCTTCCTGATCATTGGGATTTTCCTCACTATCTTCATCGTCAGTATCTAAATTTTTATTGTCGCGTAGTATATTTCTAAGCTGCGAAGGCATGGACGTTAAAAATGAAGGTTGAGATTTGAAGCGTTTTGCTCTTTTTACTTCTCTTATAAAAATACTGACGCTATTTTTGCTGGCATTTTTGACAAAAATGACGTATTCGTAGCCAGCTTTTAAGAATCTGAGAATTCTGAAGGAACAATCATCAGGTAATGCGCCTAAATATACTTTATTTATAGAGCGAACTTCGATTGTATGTTTTTTGGGGAAGAGTATGACTGGATCTGCCGGATTAAGATTTGAGAGAATACTGGCGGGAGCTGTATTTATGAGGTTTACAGTCTTTGTTTTTCCCGGCTCTTCCAAAAATTGGGAAGGGGAGAGAGGATATTTAGCAGTTGGATGCTGTACATTTAATTTTCCACTTTTGGGCAAAGCATTTAATTTATCGATATTTTTTAGCGCAATGATATTATATTTATCCAGAGCAAGGATCTTTTTATATATTTTTTTTGCATCATTTAATTTACCGCTTTGTGCGTAAGCATGCGCAAGTCTACTTAAACAGTTGATGTCATTTTTGTTTCCGACAAGCAGTTGTTGGTTTGTCTTGATTGCTTTTTGCCAATCTTGCGATAGTGCGGCGCTGATAGCGATTTTAAGGAGGTCGGACATTTTTAAAAAAAGATAGGAGTAGTTTATTGACTCTCTTGAGAAAAGTCAAGGAGTAAGATAAGATATGAGCGTTATGTCCGGTCACTCAAAATGGTCAAAAGTTAAGCATCAAAAAGAATCAACAGATGCAGTCAAGGGAAGAATCTTCACTAAACTTGCCAATGCAATAATTATTGCTGTCAAACAGAGCGGAGGAGTTACTGATCCACAGGGA
>JACPZE010000043.1 GCA_016195685.1 Candidatus Gottesmanbacteria bacterium | reverse complement strand
AATCCAAATAGCAGTGAAATTCATCAGCTTATAGATTGGGTGAAAGACAGAATGAGAGAACAATACGATATCGTCAGAGCCAGAGTATATGTCGATTCCAAAAGAGGTATGAATACTGCAATTGGGAGAGTGGAAAATATCTTGGCGACTCTGGATGATAAAGCCAGAAAAGAATATGGGAAAAGGGCAGAGGCTTATATCAGGGCTTGGGTTTACACATGGGATGGAGTATCAGATGAACAGGTTTTTAAAGAGGCGGCAAGTGGGGAAGATAATTCATACGGGAAAGATCCGGCCGGTTACTTAGCCAGGAGCATACGAGGATTGGCACAGGAGACTCTTGGATATCATGCTTATCATGCGCATGTTCCGGTATATTTTGGCTTGGGACAAAATCAAAACGGAGTGACATCATTTAAAATGAATGCGGTAGAAATGCAATTTGTTTATTCATTCACTAGGCCAATGTTGGATGCATTGGAACGAACTTATAAAAGTGTAGTCCAAACTATGAGGGGGGCAGGATTTAAACCAGAATATGTACAAAGAATTCTAGCTATTGCTCAAAAGGGGGCCAGAAAAGTATTGGAGGAGGAGGTAACCGGAATTGTAGAGAAAAAATCAAGATCAACAGGACCTTATAAAGGCATATTGATGGATTTTGACGGGACAATGTTTGAAACCGGTCCACTTTATCAAAAAGCGATGGAAAATGTAGCGAAAAGGTTTGGTGTAGATCCAGCTTTGTTTATGGAAGTATTTAAATTTGAAAGATCTATGGGTGAAAGTTGCAGAAATTTCGTTGGAAAAATTATGGATAAAACTATTGTTGGGGATACGGATGGCGAAATTGCAAGCGAGTTAGAAAGGAAGTTATTTTCTCCGGAAATAGTAGCCCGCATGAATAAGGTTGCATTTACACCATTTGACGAAAAATATCTAGAAAGCCAAGAAGTCATGGCCGAATTGCTTGCACAATATATAGAAAGGGAAGGTCAGCAGTTGATACGAAATGATCCACAGGAAGCGAGGAAAACTTTTGTCCGACCTGTACCGGGTTTCTTCGATTTCTTGAATAAACTTCCGGATGATATCATAATTTGTCCTACATCTTCTGCCAGATGGACTACCATAGAGGAAGTGTTCAGGCTTTATGGGTTACTGAAAGATAAAAGAATAAAAGCAAAATTCTCCGAAGAAGACGCTGTTACCCTAAGCGGCAATGCAAGGTTAGCTCATAAACCGCAGCTGGATTATTATTTAAGAGCAAGACAAGTATTGAATACTGTTTTAAAGGATGGGACTTATTTACCTAGTGGAGACCTTCTGATTTTAGGAGATAATGCAAAAGCAGAGTGGTCTCCCGTATTTGCTGAAATGGAAGACGGGCTTACTACGGTTTTAGTTTCAGACAAAGATGCTAGATTGGTAACGTCAACAGATGACAATGTAGCGAAAACAAATAGTTATTATGAACTAGCAAAACTATCCCAAGATGATTTGGCGGCAAATGCAGCAGTAAGAGGAGATCCACTGGTAATTGAAAGAATGAGACAAACGTTAAAAAGAAAAAAATTCGGGATGGCAGATTTACTTAGAGGTTTCATGGTCTCCCGTAATTAGTTAATTTATTTGTGTTATAATTTAATCGTAAGCCAATTTTGAGGGCTTATTTTATTTTTTCATATGAATTTCATAAAATCCCCGAAATTTCTCATATTTCTTATCGTTGTCGTCAACTTTTTAGGATATGGAATCGTCTTTCCAATTTTACCCTTACTTACTGAACAATACGGCGGTGACCCCATTATTTCCGGATTTTTGATCGCCATATTTTCCCTGATGCAAGTTATTTCCATGCCTATATTAGGTAGATTATCAGATAGATACGGCAGGAAGCCGATGCTCCTTTTTTCCCTATGGGGGACAGTTTTTTCTTTTGCCTTGATGGGCTTGACGCATAGCATATTTTGGCTCATGGTAGCGCGTATTATCGATGGAATTTCCGGAGGAAATCTGTCCATTGCACAAGCATACATCGCAGATGTGACGGATAAAAAGGGAAGAGCAGGAGGAATGGGTGTACTAGCCGCAGGGATATCTGTCGGATTTATTTTTGGACCTCTTTGGGGTGGATTTTTTTCAAAGATAAGTCTAGCTGCTCCATTTATAGCCGCAACGATTTTGACTGTTATAAGTGTTCTTCTGACCCAGTTTTTCCTGCCAGAATCCGTTTCCAAACAGGAATTTAGTTACGAGAAAAAGCATTTCAGTTTTGCCGCATTCTGGAGGCATATAACCGAACCGGTGATGTTGATACTTTATGCAACCAATCTATTTTTATTCTGGGCACAGTCCGGAGTATTTACGACGATGTCCCTTTTTGCCAAAGATGTCTTGGGTATGACGGTGGCCGGCGTATCTTTGCTTTTTGCTTTTGGGGGTATTTTATCTGCACTTATTCAGGGATTTGCGATCGGGAAAGTAGTGGCTAGGGTATCTGAGGAAAAAATATTTATCGTTAGCGCAATCATCGGTGTAGTTGGTTTTGCCATCATGGCACGGGGCAGTAATTGGATCCTTTTTACCCTGGGAATAACCATATTTTCTATAGGCAATAGTTTCCTTATGCCTGTCATTACATCTTTAGTGTCGGAGAAATCATCTGAACATGAGCAAGGCGGGAATATGGGGCTTTTGCAATCTTTCGGCTCTGTGGGGCGCATTTTTGGCCCTATTGCGGCTGGATTTCTATATGAAACGATAAGCCCCTTTACTCCATCTGTCATGGGAGCGGTGATTATGGTGATTATACTTGGATTTGGAGTAAAACTCTTCGTCTCTTCCTCTAAAAGTTGAATTATTCCTCTAAATATATTATAACTGCGCTCCATCACCTCACAATGAATAAATTCTGACACTTATTTTGTAAGTTGAAATATGTATAGAGGACATATTGAGACAAGTCAACCTGGTGAAATAATAAATGTAGCAGATTTGAGGGCTAAATTATATGCTCCAATCTATGCAATTTTCCCTGCCGCAGTAAGCGATAGAGATTTATTATCAAAGACTCAATCAGCTTGGCAAAATACGGGTTATGCAATAGGTGCATCGACACTTTCACATTTATCCCAAGTACAGCGAAATGCGGCAATATATTTAGATCAACCAGATGGCATTCAGGCAAATGTTGCCTCATTTTTACAGAGATTAGGTCCGATAGACAGATCACATTTGTTGAAACTTTTTACCGGAAATGAATTGGCACTACAAGCTGAAAGAATTATATATGCCAAACTGCAAAAGGAGACAAAAGAAGGTATTATTGTGAATTTGCATACTTCCGATGGTGACGAAATTGAAATGCCATACGGTTTGAAAGAATTGCTTATCTCCGAAGGAACAGTTTTCAAAAGGGCAGTTGTGGTAGACGGGAAGCCTTTTTATGCTCCAAAAGATTTAAAAGGTGGCAAGGCAGAAGTAGTATTGGCTCTTGGAGAAATATTAGAAACTCATAAAGATAAACTAGGAAGTATACTTTTTCCAAATAGGTTAAAAGCGGCGACTTTTTTGTCAAATCTAGCCGCCGGAAAAGGATTTTACAATATAAATGCAAATCTGGCTGTCATCGGTATCGATGCGTCATTACATATATCCCCAATGATATTCCCAGATGATCCTTCAACGCACTTTACGCAATATACATACGATCAGATGATTGAAGCTGAGTTATGGGGAGATTTTTTCCCAAATCTTTTTAACGCGTTGGTTCACGAAATAAGACATGCATCCCAAGAAAATCTTCCTGGTTTACTTAGTGAATTGGATGCAATCTATACCTCAATGTTTGTGACAGAAACGATAGTGAAGAGTATAGACGATGATAAGCGTTGGGTTGGTTTGAAAAGATTAACCTCCCAACTTTGGAGCCAAAGTTTAATTCCTGTATTAAAGATGATAAAGAGTGAAAAATTAGAAAGTAGCTTACAAGCAGATCATAATATAGGTGAAGTTGCCAAAGCAAATAACCGAAAGATGGATTTTTATAGAAGTTATTTTTCGAACTATTAAGAATTAATTACTCATTTACTGTAAAATTTGCACTTATATGATATAATAGTGTTTTATATAGGCTTGTATTAGCCTTGGTAATAGACAAAATAGTGATAAACGCTATTTTGTCTTTTTTTATTATGAAAGATCAAAAGCAGAATATCAAAACAGATTCAATTTTGTCCCGTTTAAATCCCCAAATTGCCCGGGAAGTGGAAACATGGATAGTAAACTCTGTCAAAGTGAAAATGATAAAAAAGATGGATACACTTTTGGAAACAGAGGGGAAAATAAACACCCGCAAATTATTCTTGGTACCTATATTTAATATTTCTGATATGAAAAAAAGGGTTGAGGAACAGGCTCCGGAATTAAAGACCCTATTTTACAAAGAACTTCTATCTACGCTCTCTGAGGCCGAAGGAAGACTTATCTAAACTCAAATGCTATAATTTATGCTGATGGTAGCAAGAGCAGAATCGGCTAAAAGTGGGAATCCTATTTTTACTCTTGAGAGATTGACTGTTGGGGAAGACGTAAACTTTACGGGTACGGTTACATGTCCTAGTTGTAAAGATACAACTTTTGTTACTTTTATCCGCTCAGCGAAAAATATGTCTCCAACAATATCAAGCGCACTAGAATGTAAAAAATGTGGAAATTCTTTCAGGGGTGACCTTAATACAGGTATAAATCAGGTAACAGTTTCTCTAATAAAATCTTAACTTTATTATTCTTATCAATAACGGGAATTTTTTGAAATAAATCTGCTTATATCCTTCTGGATATTATAAATTCTTACAGCCTTATTCATTACGAGATCTCTCCATTTTTTCGCTTCTTTAATTTTGGGATTCCTACTGTCTAGGATTATTTCCGATTCTTCTTTCCCTTGGGTGTAATTTACTATGCAGACATACTCATCATCCCAGATGCCGAAATCAGGTTCCGGCAAATCTTTTTTAACATCATCAAATTTGCAAAGGTATATTTTTATTCCTGCTCCAATATCTAATTTAATTTGATTTATAAGTAGCGGCCTTTTTAAATCTGACATTGCCTCAACCAATATGACGCGTGTAAAATCTGTCATTCTGGCAGCTTTTCTTCCTTCCACAGAATAATAATTATTAGCATCCCAATTTTTAAGGCTACTCATGAAGGTACACATCCCTCCATATTTTAAGTTACGGAATTTAAACCTACCTTCATCAAATATTTCCTCGGGGGCCAAATGCACAGAGAGATCGATCAAATTCTTGTGTTTTTGTTTAAGGTAATCCAGTACAGGTTCCTTTTCTTTCCGATAAGCAATATATTTTTGGTAGATGGTCAGATCTAACCTAGTTTTACAAAGTTCTACCACAAGCGGAAAAGCATTCATATTTACTTCACTGTTCATGTGTCCTGCTTTTTTCACAAAGATGATTGAACTATCCAATGCTTTGGCAAAGAGTGTTGAGTGATTTAAATTTACGTATGGGTCGTTGCTGGAATAAAGTACATAAGAGATGGGGATGAGTTTTCGCAATTTTGCAAAGTCAAAATCTGTTTTATAAAATGTACGATTTACATGGTCAAATTGCCAATATTTTTTATGGTGAAGCGAGTCCATAAAAGGAGAGACAAAGATGGCCGAATCCAATTTCAGTTGTAATTTATCAACTACATGAAGTATAAAAATACAGCTTATGGAATGACCAATAAAGCATAGCTTATCTGTTTTTTTAATTTGAGGAAGGACTTCTTTTTCAAACGTAGACAACCAATTTTTAAGATTTTGTTTTTTGGGGGTTACCTTTGAACCTAGTTTGGTGATGGATTTCCAGTCTTCTTTCGGCAGTTGTGGAATGATTACTTTTTGTCCCAGACTTTCTAATTTTTCTTTCAACTGCGGATACCAGTTATCGTCTGGAGTGCCATATGATCCATGGAAAATGATAAACTTCATAGAAGATTATTTTCCACCAATTAATTGTAATATGTTGTTTTCCGGGTCATAAAAGGTCGCAAAGTAGTAAGGAAGTTTGGGAGCTTTGAATGGTTTGGCTTCGAATTTAACGCCTTTTTTGACAAGATATTCATAAACTTTTCCTACAGAATCGACTTTTAAGTTTATCATGTGACGGTAGATATCTTTGCTTTTCCCATGTACTTCGTCGTGCTGGCCGATCCATAGATCTGTTTCTTTCCCGTCAAAACCGAAAAGGACTCCGGTATCTT
>JACPZE010000042.1 GCA_016195685.1 Candidatus Gottesmanbacteria bacterium | reverse complement strand
GGCGGAGAGGGCGAGATTCGAACTCGCGCGAGCTTATTCAGCTCAGGGGGTTAGCAACCCCCCGCAATGGACCAGCTATGCGACCTCTCCAAAAGTCTTTCCGATTATAACAAATTCACTCTCCTATTTATACATTACCCATGCGCCATCACTATTCCCCACACCTTTTTTACCCCTTTTCGTTTCAATGCATTTGCCGCGGCGCGAAGGGTAGCACCGGTCGTAAAAACGTCGTCAAAAAGTATAACAATTGGTAGTTGATCGTTGGTAGCCAATTGATTCACCAAAAATACATTTTCCATATTTTTCAATCTTTTTTCTCTATCCTGCATTTCCACCTGAGGAATCGTCTTTTTGACCCTTTTTAAGATATCTGTTCTTATGGATATATTTAATTTTTTCGCAAGTTTAATACCTAAAACCTCTGCTTGATTAAATCCGCGAAATTTCTGCCGGGATGGGTGGAGAGGTATAGGAATAAACATTGTTGATTGATTATTGGTAGTTGCTTGTCCTGAGAATTGTTGAAGGAGTGATTGAAGAGAAGAAAGCGAAATAAGATCTATAAATTCTTCTGTTAGATCTGAGACAAATCGATATTTAAGTAATTTTAACCCTTTTTTAATAACAGCATCATAGTGGAAAAAACTTGTCAGGCCATCAATTGTATATTTAGTTTTGCACTTCGGATGTGTCATGCCATCTATCGCCCATCCTTCACATACCGGGCAAATCTGATGTGTGGTAAATCTTATTTTCATCCTGCAGTTTTTACAGAAATATTTGCCTATCTTCCCGCAGGAAACACATCGTCGGGGAAATAAAATATCTAAGATATTCATGTAATCATATTAGCAAAAAGGTGAAAAAATTGCCTAAATACTGTATAATATGGATCTCGGGGATGATTCGATCGACGAGGTAGCACTTTAAAAACTGCAAGCCAAAGTGATTGTCTTTGTAAAACCAATCGAAAAACAACTGTCAAAACTGACGGTGAACAGGATACTCGAATTGCAGCTTTGCAATCTCGTATTGCTGAGCTCGAGGGTGTTCTCGCTGGACGACTAGCATTTGCTACTGTCTAAAGCCATCTGTTTCATCTTTTCCTGATGGGATGATGCAGGTGTAAATACAGTCGGGATGCATCCCGATTTCTGACAAAAATTGCGGATAAAGATTTGTCTTACTCTTTTTGTTGATTTTCCGTTGGGATACAGAAAGAGGAAATTTTTACAATGGAATAAGCTTGTAGATGTTTTTGATTTACTTTCTCGGACGGGAGTTCATTACTCCCCATCTCCACCAAAGGATCTTTAGAGACTGATATATCATGCATTAGCTTGATAGGATAGGCCAAACTAGCGGTTCCAAAACCCTTACCTCGTTGGTAAGGGATTTTTGTATCAAAATACATGTGGAAAATGGCAAATTTAGTTTCCAAGTCCCCATTTTCCCATACTGTGACTGGATTTTTTATCGTATCAATAACTTTAGTAAGGGCGGTTCCAAACCCATTGGAAGTATAGGGATTGGGTATAAGACGTTCCTGTAATTCTTCTATCTCTTTTTTAAGTTTACCTATCTCTTTTTCATACAGTTCTATCAATTGACTATCCTGTGATTTAGGAATCCTTTCAAGGTAAGCTTGTATTTTTAGTGTTTTCTCATTAATTTTGGTATTGATGGCTTCCGAAGTCTTACTATATTCATTGTGCTTATTCTGCCAAACGTCCTCTAGAACAGATTGTACGAGGCTATAGACCTGTTGTGGAGGTGTATTTTTCTCCAGCAGATCTTTGAATTGTGGCTCTAAAATATTCTTTGAAATTGACTTATATCTACTTGGACAGCCTTTAGTAATACAAAAATAGTTTGGATAATAATTAGTCCGCCCTTTATTCCAACTTCCGCTCAATGGACGATCACAATCAAAACATGTAATTAATCTCCTTAGTGGAAAATCCTTACTGGTGTCTTTTCTTATTCTTACTTTAGTTCTCTTGGCAATTTTACCTTGAACATTTAAATATGTTTCATACGATATAAACCCTTTATGTTGTGCTTTCATTCGAGGTATATCCCATGGAAGATATTCTATATATCCAGCATAAAGAATATTTGTAAGTATCTCATAGGTTCCAGCATGAGATATTTTCCTTTGAATTCCATTCTTTAGATACTCTTGGTTGATAAAATTTTGTACGTCATCCTGGGTTATAAGAAGATCTCTTCCAAACATTTCAATAGCAGTTCTGAAGATCGTAGCATAAGGATCATGTCTAATAAGTAGCTTCCCATGAATAGGATCTTTAATGTATTTAAATCCAGGAGGATTACAAAAAGACCAGTAGCCTTTTTCAATCCTTGCTTTCATTCTATTAATGACTTGTCTTCTGTTTTGTTGCCTTTGATATTGATTTCCTGCTGCCAATATTAATTCTGCGTATTCTGATTCTGGACTATCTTCAAAATTAAAATTTAAGCATTCTAGTTTAACTCCTCTGGATCGTAATTCTGTTCTCAGCTGTATATGCACTTTCATATCACGAGCAAATCGACTCAGATCATCAAAAACAATCGCATATTTCTCTAAAGGATGATTGTCTAAATAAGCAATTAGTGCTTTCATCGCAGGTCTTTCAAATAGCCCACCGGATACACCCTCATCTGGAAATACTTTCTCGACTACATAACCCTTAGAAATCGCAAAATTACGGCACCGAAGTTCTTGTGAATCCAAACCATGGCCATCCATAACCTGACGGATAGATGAAACACGACAATATATTAATGCCTTAGTGATCATAAGATTTATTTGAATTTAAAAAAGTTGATTGATCAGCTATCTTATAACAAAGAGAGTAGAGGAAGTTGAGAATTTGTTCAATCTGATCATTGGTCATTTTAGAAGCCCTTTCGCCTAAAATTTCTCTTGCTTTTTGTATCGTAATTTTTTGATCCATAGCGCTATTTTGAATAGCGCCTGGACATTATGACTCTCGTCTTTCGACTCTGTTCACCTTACCTGTATGAGAAGAAAATCAACTCATACAGATGCAATACAGAAAGCGTTAAATTCCTATTGATTCTAATAATTTTTGAATTTCTGTCTTATCAACTTTTTCATCATTTAATTGCCATATCCATTGACCATTATCATCTTTACCTGCTTTTTGGATTAAATCAGCTCTAGTTAATGCAGTTAGTTTACCTCCTAATTCATGTGAACCTACTCTACTACCACTAACAAGTGAAAGTTTAGCTTGAGGTACTAAATCATGAATTGTAAATTCTTTTAAAAGTCTTAATTGAGATCGTTGCCATCCTCGTAGGAGATTTACATTGTACTTATTATTTAGACCTTGCTCATCCATAATAGGACTATATTAGACCATAATAAATAGTTTGTCAAGGATTTAAGGTTGGGGACAAGGAGGATGATAAAGAACTTCGCCAGTTAAAGCGAGTGTATCAGTCGGACAAGGTGGAAATATTATTTCAAATTTTGGTGTGGGAGGAATGTTTAGTTTATATTGACTCCAATCAGCTGGTTGTAGACTTTGTTGTATTTGATTAGAGGCATTTTTCATTTGTAAATGAATAAGCTGAGATTGCAGTTGGGATTGAGTATCAAGAGCATTTACAAAATCTTGAGTTTTTTGGTTTAATTGTGCTGCATAACCATCCCATAACTTCTTACAATCGCCTTGTGATTCGAAAATAAAACCACCGTTACCATCAGGACAATCTGTATATGAACTACATACACTTTTCTTCACTATAATATTTCCTGTTTTTGAATTACAGGTTATTAATGGATCCGGATCAGCAGCTATCTGGTCTTGGTTGCATTTATCCCTAGAGGCGTACCATGTCCAATTATTACCTATTTGGCAACATACATACCCTTTTGGATCCATGCAAAGGCTTTTCTTAATTCGTATAGAACCGCAATTAGTATATTGGCAATCGATCAATGGATCTGGGTCTTGTGTGGGTTGAAGTGTTATTGAAGGTATTGTTCTGGTTGTTTCTACACCTTGAATATTAGCGAAATTTTGTGGAGTAGGTCTGGGAACAGTTTTATCGGATTTTATTAAACTAGAAATAACAGGCGATCCTATTAACAATAACAAAAGAAGGTATATAAATAAGAATTTCCGCATATCGTCTCACAAAGCATAATCCGTACATTGAAAAAAATCAATAAATGAAGCTGAATCCTATATACTCTAGTAACTTTAGTTATGTAAGTTTATTTGAATAAGCGCTTTTGGATCGACATTAATACCTAAAAATCCTAATTGGAGGGTATAAACATCTTTGCTTATTTTCCAGTAAGCTTTTACTATGTCAACCATTTGACTTGGCCTGTTGTAATAGGAAGAATAAGAATCAGACCATAGACTTTCAAGTTGCATTTTCCGCATTCGTGAGGATTCAAGGAGTTCATTTAATAGCTCCTGCCATCTCTCCCTAATCTTATATTCGTTTTCTTGTCTGATCTCTTCAAGAAGTTTAGCCACTGTGTTTCTATGCAAGCCAATTTCTCTCCCTAAAGTGATATTATTTAACTTTTTATTTGTTACCAATAAACCTCGGATTTGTTGTTTATAAATCTCTCTTCTTGCCAAGCAAATTTTCATATTACCCATTTTTGCACTGATATGCCGTTTTATGCCTAATTAACTTTAATACTTTAATTTACCTATTTCCTCTATTGATCCATCTGACGTTAGATGCTCAAATATTTTTGTCATACCATTAAAAGCGACTATGAGTTCATTTAAAGTATCTCTGTATCTTGTAACATCTCTATATTTTCTAATTTCGTAAATATAACTGGCAGGATGAGAAAAATATTTTCTATGATCATTAACTTTTGAGATTTGACCTTTTAGCTTTCCTACAATTAATCCCATCTTTTCACAAACCTCTAATTTATTATAAAATTCCATCTTTTCATACAAATAACTCATTTTATTCATGAAAAGAGTTGTTTGTAACGTTCTAGGTTTCCTTCTCCATTCTAATCGAAGCCCAATACCTATTAATAATTCCATACTTGCTTCTAACCTCAGATGCACATACATTATTCTATGTCGCAAATCTCTTAACTGATCCGATAAATATCCAACATCTGTTTCCTCCCAACGATCAATCACTTCATTTAAACTATGAATTTCTTCTTTTAACGCTTTCTCTTGCCTCTCGCTTAATTTATTCATGGAGGCTATTATATCAGTTCAGACATTATCATGTGATAAAATAGAGTTATCTTTTAGCTTTGATATGCTCATATTCTGAATTACAGGATACCACCTCATCACATAGCTCTCTATTTGGTTCCAATTATTTGAAACTTCGTCCACTAATATAAATAGCGCCTCACCAGGGGCTATTTCTTATATATTGACTAAATAATCTTTTGAAAATTGTTTTCAGCGATTGTACCTTTATACAAAGTAATATTATTTTGATGGACATGTTTTATCAAAATCTGATTCCGAGCATCTGGAGTAGTTAACCCCTTTTTCTCAAGATCTTCAATTTCTTGCTCCATAGCTCTTTGATAGTCCATCATATTATTACTGTTATCTTGATTAACTGTTATATCCAACTGAGGTGTTTCTTTAGTACGGACAAATAGATATAACTCATCCCCAGCAATGACACCTTTAACAGCTTGCTCTTGGAAAAAAAGTGCAAGAGTAAAATCACCAGCGCTAGGAGGATTTCCTGATGGATGTACATGGACACTACCCAGCACCTTTTTTCCTCTCTCTACAATATGATCGCCAGGAAGAGTAACTGTTTCGACAGTATGCTCTGGCAGTAGGACGAAAGTTTTCTCACGTAATTTAAATTGATTTAAATAACGCTCAGCTTCTTCAGGCGAATATTTAGTTAGATCGAGTATATGGATAGGCACCATATCTTCTGATCCTTTTGCTAATTCTTTAAATGAAATGTCTCCTAACGGATTTACCCACATTACACCAGCAGTCTCATTGCCGCCTGATTCTTCTGACCATTTTTTAAGAGCTAATAAACCATACTTTATGTCATCTTTTACTGATAAGTCTTTTGGCATATTAGTAACAGAGCGGTAATCAGATGTGAGGGTAGATAAGAATTTATTATCAGGTTTAATAGTTTCAACTTGATCTATCATGTTATTTGGTCGAAGTTTGGAGAAGTAACTTAGATATTATACAATTTATGGAAATAATTAGGTTCAAATATGATGATGTGATAACTCTTAGGTGTCTAACTAGTGTCAAAAAAGGCTGATTTGTTTAGATTCGATAGGATTGGATACCATCTCATCACGTAGCTCTCTATTTGGTTCCAGTTATTTGATATTTCGTCCACATAACGAGTCTTGTTACCGTCAAAGTTATAGAAATAAGAATTGCTTATGGTTGAGGATATGTAGGATGATAAATTGCTTCTCCCGATGAAGCAAGTGTTTCTGTTCGACATGGTGTGATGTTTTTGATTTCAAGCTATTATAAATTAAAAACTGACCTTTATATCTTCTTTCTCTTCCTCTGTAGCTTTAAAGAATTCTGCTTCTTTAAAACCAAAAATGCCGGCCAAAAGAACGGTTGGAAAAGTTTTTATTTTGGTATTAAAGTTAAGAACACTTGAGTTATAATATTGTCTTGAATAAGCAATTCTATCTTCAGTGTCTCCTAACTGATGTTGAAGATCAAGAAAATTATCACTGGCTTTAAGCTGAGGATAGTTTTCTGCAACTGCAAAAAGGCTTTTTAGAGTTTTTGTTAACTGATCGTTGGCAACAGCCGAGTCTTGTGGACCTTTTGCCTGCATCAAACTAGCTCTGGCTTTTGTAACATCTTCCAAGACATCCTTCTCGTGTTTTGCATAGCCTTTTACAGTTTCAACTAAATTAGGAATTAAATCCGTTCTTCTTTTTAATTGAATATCTATTCCACTCCAAGCTTCACTAACTTTATTCTTGGCGGAAATTATACTGTTATAGAGTCCTAAGACTAAAATAACTATTAAAGCTAATACAATAACTATTGCAATCAATGGCATTGAGTATTTTCCTAATTAATGCTACTAATAATATTAGTAGACTATATTATGAGTATACACAATATCCTAAGAAATTACATCTTTCTCCTTGTTTTAGTTCTGTTCGCTTTCTTTACTATTTTTCCTCAAAATGTTCAAGCTCGTGGAGGCTGTTTTGTCGGCGATACTAATATTTTGACACCTTCAGGTAAAACTCCTATAAGTCAGTTAAAAAGTGGCGATAGCATTGTCAGTTTAAATACTAATACAAAACAAAAAGAAGTTAGCCAGATTAATGGTGTTTCAGTTTATAAATACGATTCTTATTATCTAATTAATGGAACAACCAAAGTAACATCAACTCATCCATTTTATGTAGTTAGAAACGGAGAATCGAGGTCCAAAATACACCTGCATTAGTTTATAACCTCAAGGATGTATCACCCAATAATGATTATTTTGCCAATGATCTTTTAGTACACAATAAGGGTGGGGGCGGATGCTTTTTACCTACCACTCAAATTGATACACCTAATGGGCCTAAAGCTGTCTCCACGCTAAAAACTGGAGATAAGGTATTTAGTTGGGATGATAAATATAAAATCAGACAAATTTCTACTATCGGTAGAATAGATATTTTTAAAGTGGAAGACTATTATGTGATCAATAATAAAATCCGGGTTACTGGTACTCACCCCTTTTTTGTAGCAACTCCTTATGGCTCAGCAATTAAACAAGTCAGCGATTTACGAATTGGCGACAAACTTACAAACGAAGTGAATATTATCCCAATTGATTCAATCCAGCATTTATACAACAAGGCCACTGTCTATAATTTAGTTGACGTAACTCCTTTTAATAATTATTTTGCTGATGGTATTTTAGTACACAATAAAGGGGGCGGTGGGTTTGGAGGAGGCGGTTCTAGCTCCAGCCCTTATATTTATGGAGGAAGATCTTATACTTCATCCTCCTCTTGTGATGCAATCTTAGATCCTACTTCTAAAAAACAATGCCAAGATCACTTTTTTTGGGATGGTGTGTTTAGTTCAATTTTTATTATCATCTTTATCCCTTTTTATCTTTTAAGTTATCTGTTCAAAGCAAAGTCATTCTTCCGAAGAGGTAAAACTTTTACTGATAATCAAGATGTAATAGATTACACAAAGATGATCGTTCCTACTTTTACTAATGCGTATGATGGATACTATTCGAAAGATACAGAAAATTGGACACCAATGATATCACCGCCGCAAGTTTCTCCAGCTTTATATCAAAATTTGGCCACACCAGATGTGTTAAGGGAAAAAGTACAAAGACTTTATGAACGTTACGAATCTGATTGGACTAATAAGGATTTCGACGCCATGAAATCCTATATTAAGGAACCTTATTATTCGAAGCAAAAGCAAATATTTGAATCAAGCTTTGGAGATAATTTTGATGTGACTTATCAACCTAAAATTCTATCCGCCACCCCACTAAAAGTAGACTTAAAAGTTGATTGTGAGTATGTGAAGTTACAAATTAACGGTGAGATGATTGATTTTGAGGTATCATCTTCTGGTACAGTCTTAAGTGGTGTACCAAGTATTAGAGGATTTACTGAATATTGGCAGGTATTTGTAGATATGGATAAGAATTTCTATTTAACCGATATTGAAAATTAAAATTATGTTTAAAAAATTACATTTAGTACACAATTTAAGAGCATCCATATATCTTGAAACGTTACTGACAAGCTCCGCTATAACTGTAGTAGTTATCCGCTACTTTTTAGCTTTGGGTGGATACCCGCAGTTAGGTAATGGCCAAACTCTACATATTGCTCATATGCTTTGGGGAGGTTTTATTATGATTGGTGTCATTTTATTCTTCCTATCTTTCTTCGGACGTCACATCCATTGGATTTCAGCAGTCTTAGGCGGGATTGGCTTTGGAATTTTTATTGATGAACTGGGTAAATTTATTACTGTCAATAATGATTACTTTTTCCAACCAGCCATACCCATAATGTATTTCATTTTTATCCTATTCTTTTTCATTGGTCGACACATACTTTGTTCTCGTGAACCTACTACTACCGATTATCTTATTAATAGCATGGCAATGCTTCAAGATGGGTTTATTAATACCAAGGACAGAGAATTCTATGATCACATAGTGTACTTACTTAAAAAAGCAGGGAGGAAAAACCCATATGTTAAGCATTTACATCAGTTAGTACAAGTCCAATTACTTTCTTTACCAGATAAAGAGGTGGACCACAGCTTTGCAAAAACTTTAAAGAACTGGTATCAAAAATTATTAGAGAGGAAAGTGGTTGAATTAATAGTAATAGTATTTTTTATACTCTTCACTGCTTTTAATTCTTTCAACATCTTGCAACCTCTGTTTGATAATTCGCTTTTCTCATTTACTGATCTCTCTATGCTTGAACAGCTTGAGTTTATATCTGTAATAATTATAGTTTTTATAACTCTAGGAGGTATTATTGAATTAATATTTTCCCGCTTACATGCGTATAAAACTTTGGAACTTTCTGTTTACCTTAGCTTATTTCTATTGCAAATTTTTGTCTTTTATAATAACCAATTAAATGGGATATTTGGAGTATTAGTAAGCATTACTACTTTGCTTATTCTTAAATATCTCATCAAATTTGAAGAACATCGAATGCGTTTACATATTCTTGGAAGGATTAAAGCGCGCAAACTGAGCCATACGTAAGCCAATCATATTCCCGGACTATGTATTTATTCTCACCTCAAGTGCTAAACAAGAATTCCCTCCGGAAAGATAAAAACTTATGTAAAAGATCTCTTCCAAATCAGTTCTGGACAAATTTATTACTATGATGGACAAATGGAACTACTTGAGATCAATATACCAGCAACAGATAAAAATAATGAAGAGATGTTGCGTTTTTAATTGTGGTTTTTCTAAATTTTTCCCCTCAATTCTCTTTGCATATCCTTGTCCATATCTTTTCTTTTGATTTTCTCTCTTTTTTCATATTCTCTCTTTCCTTTTGCCAATCCGATTTTTATTTTCACAAAACCTTTGGAATTATAGCACTCCAGCGGTACCAAAGTCAGATTGGAAGACGCAACTTTCCCTATCAGGGATATTATTTCTCTTTTATGTAACAGCAACTTCCTTGATCTTCTTTCATCGTAACCTTCCTGCCGAGCATATGGATAAAGAAAAACTTGAGCATTGACGAGGTAAATTTCGTTTCCGATTATTTTCACATAAGCGCCGTCCAAAGACATGTGATTTCCTTTTATGGATTTTACCTCGGGGCCGGTAAGATTCATCCCCGCTTCATAAGTTTCCAGAATATTGAAATCATTATGTGCTTTTTTGTTGATTATGTTCATCACTGTTTGAGGTCTATAGCATAAATTGAGCCTTTGACTATCACGAAAATCTTTTTCTCTTCTTCTGAAACCACGATATTATCAGCATTTTTCAGTTCTTCCCATTGATACTGTGATAGATAATTTCCGTCTTTATCAAAAGTAAGTATACGCTGAGAATGTTTATCCAATATATATAAATTTTTATCTTCATCGCTTGTATAAAAAGTTGCTATATCAGATATGTTGTCAGATAATCCTTTAAACGTGAAGGATTCGCCATGACCGTTGGTAAATTTCAGTATAGTTCCCGGATCTGCCAGTATCCAAACAGATCCGTCTATAATCATTTTCCCGGAATTAGCAAGGGATATCCGCACATCAGGATTTAGGTAACTGGCCCGTGAGGAGAATCCAAAGTCCTGCGCGATGTATTTCCAGATTGAATTATTTTTCCGATCCAAAAGATAAAGATTGCCACCGAAAGCAACCATCTCTCCTATTTCTCCCCATTCTTTATCTGACTTAATAATAGTTTTGGTTGACTTGGACGAAATATCTATTTCGCTTATCCCATCGCCATTTAGAATATAGATTTGTTTTCCGTGTACTGCAATTGTTTGCGCATCTTTCACTACTTCACTACCGGCGACAATTGCCGCCTGTTTTTTATCTAAGCCAAGAGAATAAACTAATTTATTTTTTATATCCAAAATGGCCGCGGTCTTTTGATGTATTGCAATCTTTTGGGCGATCCCGCCGTTTTTTATAAGATTGATATCGTAAAAAAGCGGGACTGTCGTGAATTTAAAAATCTTATAAGCATCCACTTCTTTTTCCGCTATTTTATTCAACCATTCATTTATCTGTTTATATTCCGCTGAATTTTTTTGAAACTCCGGGAAAACTTGGGACAAACTAAGTTTGCTATCAGAAAGAAGAAGCCTTGCTCGACCGGGATTTAAATCTATCAAGCTCACTGCTTCATCATATTGATGAGACACAAGCTCAAGAGTCTGTTTGAGGTGATTTTGCTTGACTGTAATTTGAGAATGATTAATATTCAAAAATATACTGAGTATCAAAAGAAGAATTAAAATAATTGCGATTGTCAGAAGTGTTTTTTTTGGTTTTGCTTCTTCTCCGTCCTCGAAAAAATTATCTTTTTTCCGCTTAATAATAGTAACGATATTTTGCCAATTTTTTCTGATTATTGTTTTAAAATCTTTTGTCTCCACTTCTGGATAAGAAATTTCTGCATCTGGAGTAACAATTTGATTCTCAACATCTAAAAATAAAGCCGTCGCCCCGGCAGAAGTTGGGTTACTAACGAGATTAGAATATGTTTCTTCTCCCATCTCTGTGATATTTTGATTTTGCAGTATTTCTTCCAAGATTTTTTTATCTAGGCAATTTAAGAATGTCTTTGAGCAAAATAAAATCACATCACCCACATCAACTTTACCTGAGGAAGTTTCATTTGATGAAAGTATTTTGCCTATTTTATCTTTTCTTCGTAAGATTACCTCACCACTACCCAAGTTCGCCAGATACAAAATATCACTTTGCAAAAACCCAATTGTTAACGTTTGTATAAATTTTATCTCTCTCGCCCAATCTATAAGCTCGGAAGCAGTAACTAGGTTGCGGTCCTTATAATTTGTGATTTTTGTCAGGAGAATGTCTAAAATTTCTTTTCCTTTTTTTTGACCCGCTTCTTCAATATTACCTTCTACTTCCAAAAGGATAAACAGTCCGTTTTCAGAAAAACTGGTTCCCCAATGTTGTTCATCTGAAAGAGCAGTTATCTTTATATTTTTCGCAATCAGTTGCATATTTTCAGAAAAAAATCATCGTCCAAAGAAAAACAAAAAGTGATGACAATAAATGGATTATGGATATGCTATACAAAAGAGGTGAAATTTGAGCTTCGACTACGTGTGTCATCAGTTTAGTCTGCCTCATCAAGACAAAAGAGAATGATAAATGCAAAAGAAGAAGTATAATTACCAATATTTTTATAATTGCAAATGGAGTTGTCTGAAGAAAAGTAGTGATAAATTGTTCGATTGTCATGATTCTCTTCTTTCTCCTTCCTTTTCCATAAGTTCGTTCATAATCCTTACTACCTGTTCTGGATGAGGAACCGAATGGAATTCAAACATAACCTCTTTGGCGGCAGTTTGGACGATAACATCTCCGTAATCTAGAAGCGACCTTATAAATCCTCCAGTTCTATTTGTCACGTCCTCAATCCTGGCTATTCTTGTCTCGGCAAATTTTTTATAAAGTATGTTTATAAAATCTATTTCTACTAATCTCTCATTCGTGACTATAGCCACCGTAAAATACCAAAGAACAAAATTCACCAACACATAAGAAAAAGTGAGCAAATACCAGACAAAAACAAGCAGCGTCAGAATAGATCCGGGAAATTGTTTGGGAATAATCCCGGAAATTGCTACCACCGGAAATAAAATCAAAGGGAGTATTAAAAAAATTACTGTGATCGCCACCCAAAAAAAGTTGGTTATCCAGTGACGGCGTAATAATAAAATTATTGACTCTCCTGGTGCCTGGGTTTCAAAACGCATTCCCTCCGGCATGAAATGGTATGCGGAAAAAAATTGACGGTGAAGGTGAAATTTATTGGGGGGGTTAGCTCTGGCAACGTCTTGTCCGCTGCCTGAAGATGCAGTTGTATTGGCAGTAGGCGATGAAACAAAAATATCAGGCACGTTTATCTATATTCTACTACCTCTTTTCCACATTATACAACGGACCCACTATTTGGATATTGGCAGGAGCACGCAGGTTAAAATAATTTTTAAATTCTCCGCCGTCAAAAGTATTGGAGCCGCCATCCCCTGAAACACTGACGCTTATCACCTTCCCTGATCCGAAATCGGCATTCACGGATATGCCGGATACATTATTGTAGGGTGAACCACCCCTATTTCTTAATTCTTGTTTTACCTTCTCTTGATCCCAAGTATCGGTACCTGCAGGATTGGATTTATCGGTTTGATAAAGATGTTCTGCTACTCCTGAATCTTTTTTCACCAACATCAAAACATTTACTATATCAGCTAATTCCTCAACTTTAAGCCAAGCTGTCTTGTTGTAGTTTGCACGGGAACCCCAATCGCAATAAAACCACGGGGAATCATGGTCGTAAGAATTATTTTGCAAATCAGAAAAATTGCCGACGCCGTTTTGTGCATCTATTGCGTTTTTTGTCCAGGAAGTACTACTCCATCCAATACTACTAGAACTAAATACGTATCCTCCGTGTGTGGATGAAAACCAGGCTTTTATAGCTTTACCCCCCTGAACCATGATTTTGCCAGCCGTATCGTTTACCGCCTGTTCCCAGGCTCCGCCTTTGGGATTGGGTTGAAATACCTGACAACTCTCTGTTGCACAGATAGAATTGCCGCCATTATTGGTGAAAGCTAAAGCATATGAACGGGCGGCGATAGCCTGGGCTTTTAATACCTCGGGTGGCCAATCAATCGGTACTTCATATATCCTTTTTACATAATCTTCCAGAGAAAAATTTCCATATCCATCAACACTAATTTTGGTATTTATGTCAAAATTCTGGTATCCGTCAAAGTTATAGTATGCGTGCAAAATCTGATCATACCCTTGTCCCGCCCTAGCTCTACCGTAAGCACCCCATTGATTAAGGCCTACTCTATTGGGTACCCCATAGGTAAAGATCGCCAGTCTGGGAGAAAATCCCGGATCTCGACCGTTGGTAAGATCACTATCACAACGGCCCATCGACGCTGCAGAGCGGGGAATGTTTAAGCCTGACAATCTTTGTGAAAGTATATCTTGTTGCCTGGATGAAAGTACTGCAATCTGAGAAGATAGATCTGTCTGGTATTTTTTGGCACCTGCGATAACTTTTTCCAAAAATGAAGCCTGCTCATCGGTTTCTTTTTTGATCTTTGCCAACCGGATTTTTTCATTCTCTAAGTTTTTCTTTTTTTCTTCCAAATCTTTCACATAGAGAACAACTTTTACAATCGTATCTCTGTCGCTTTGTATGACTTTTTTCTGATATCCAAATTGCCTGACAGCGCTAGTCAAATTTTGGTTTAAAAGAAAAAATAAATTGTAGGATCCGAAAGTAGTGGAGGATTTATAATAAGACCTGACTTTTTGGCTCAAAAGATCCTCCGCAAGAGATAGTAATTGTTCTCCTTCTTTTACTTGTTTTTCTTTGTTGTCCACTTCTTTTTCAATTACAGTGATACGTGATCTTATATTATTCAAGTTTTCATTAAGCTTGTCCAAGTTTTTCTCCAAAGGATTAGTTGCGGCTATCGACATCTGCAGGGTACGTTTTAAATCATCAATTTGTTTTGTTAGTTGGTCAAAACATGCCTGATTACAATCATCAGCCCGTACAACGGAAAAAACAAAAAACACAGAACAAAGAAAAATAAACGGAATTAAAAGGATAATTCTCTTCATTTTTATAAATATTATTATACCTAAGTTTTGCACTTTGCGCTTTAAGTTTTAAGCTTTTATAATATAATTAATGCCCAAAAAAATATTCTATTTTTTGGTTCTCGGTTTGTGGCTTTTAGCTATTGGCTTCAAACCTATCCATGCCGAAGACGAGCCTACCCCTACGGCCAGCCCGCCTACTTGTGACAGCTGCGGTTGGTGCAACTCCGACCCAACCAATCCGGACCTGACAACCAATCCCCAACCGCCAAATTGGGATCAGTGCAACAGGTGTCTGTATAAA
Source organism: Candidatus Gottesmanbacteria bacterium (assembly GCA_016195685.1). Lineage (GTDB taxonomy): Bacteria > Patescibacteriota > Microgenomatia > 2-02-FULL-39-11 > 2-02-FULL-39-11 > JACPZE01. The sequence continues at coordinate 287 of JACPZE010000042.1, read as the reverse complement.
GATGACGGAACTCCCAGAGAACGCACTTATTACACGGTAATCGGATGTATCTCCACAGAGAGTAATCTCTTCGTAAAATCCATACTGACTATAGTATTTTCCATAGCCGGAGGGATAGCATTTCTCTCCGTCCTTGCCGGAAGCGCCACTGTACTTACCTCATCCGGTAATCCTGAGAGGATTCAAAGTGGGAAAGATACCATCACCTCTGCACTTTTTGGCATGCTTCTCATCCTTTTCTCCGTCTTCCTCCTTAAAGTAGTCGGTCTAGATATTCTGCGCATTCC
>JACPZE010000041.1 GCA_016195685.1 Candidatus Gottesmanbacteria bacterium | reverse complement strand
GCTTGATCGAGAAAAAGAGGGAGCATCAAGTGCATCTAAAATCACCGGCAGTTTTGATTACACTCTTTCTGATCTACCGTCCGGGCGTCACAAACTTACACTGGAAGAGATTAAATCAAATCACCTCTCTTTTTCTCCCCCTGTTAAACAGACAGTTTTTTTCACGACTATCTTACCTCAAACTCCTACACCAACGCCTTCGCCTACTCCTTTTAATTTTTTGACAATTGTAAGTTTTATAAACTGGCAACAAATTTTAATATTTATTTCTTTAAGTATAATTGTGCTAGGAGTTGCAGTAAAATTCACTTTCGGAAAACCAAAAAATTGGGAGTAACGTTCGGACTTGACAAAATACCTTTTATAGTATATTATAGGCCACTTATGACGTCGAGCAGATTAATTCTTATATTTTTGGCTTTTATCTTCCTTATAATTGTCATACTGTCTAGTAACCGAATTTCATCGGCGTTAAGAGCCAGTTTCGGCAAAATGATACCATCACTTAAAACATCTACAACTGTTGAAGATGCGTCTTTGACTCCTACTCCGACTATGGAAACAGAGACACCAACTCCCTCTCCTTCAATCATATATGGGGGAAGAGGTGTAAGGAATAGTACAAATTACACCAAAAGCATGCCTGCCGCAGGACCAGAAGATCTAGTTTGGCTTATTTTGGGCGGAAGCTTTTTTGCCGGTGTTACATTGAAAAAAATATCGGGCGGAAGAGTTTAAAGTCAGTTACTAGCCTGCGTATCCGTTTTACTCACTTCGGAATCTATCATACCTAAATCCGTATTCTTTAAATCTGCCTCAATTGAGGCTACATCATCAGAAATTCCCACCTTATTAAATTTTGCTACGGCCGAATCGCTGGAAATCTGAGAGGTCAACGTCGGGGTCGGTATTTCGCTCCCAGTGACTTTGGGTGTTACTGAAGGATTTGCACCTCCTGATCCTGGTAGTCTTTGAGTCAATTGCAATACAATAAGAGTCGTCACGAAGAAAAAAACTATTATCGTTAATCCAAAGACAAAATAAAACCATTTAGGCACGTTTCCCCCATTTGCAGGTATTACAACAGATGGATTAGTTGGGATATTTGGTTTAGTAGGCGGGATAGGATCTAATTGTGGAGCAGAATTGGATCCGCCGACTGGCGAAACAGGCATATTATTTTCTTCGTATGGTTTATTTGGATCTATCATATTATTGTCCTGAAACAGTATTACTACTTGCTGTTGCTGTTGGTATAGTTGTGACTGAAGCTACTTTTTTAATTGAAGCTAGCAAGTCAAATTCTTGTTTGTAAACATCCCCAAGATTTTTCGTAAAATCTATCAACTGGGTCCTAAATAAAAGATAATCTTGTTTTGAGAAAGAGCTGGTAGTGAAAGATTGAGATTCATGATTTAACTTGGTGAAACTTGTTTTTAGCATCTCTATCTTATTTGAGATAGTCACCTGCTGTGGATCGGAAGAATTTAGTTTGGTAAGACGAGAAGACATACGCTGCGATATATTATCCGCACGAGTAAGTGCGGCTTTCAGTAACGACATGAGAGAAGTTACTGCTTTTGAAAGATTCATATTGGGTTTAGCTGAGGAAGTTGCCTGACTACTAGACGCAGAAGAGTTTACAGTCTGAGCCAAAACACCAGATGGGATTAAGAATAAAAGGAAACAGATGAGTATAAAATATAAAAAATTCTTCATGGGCAGTTTGTTATATTCTCTAAGAAAAGACATCACAAGTCAAGACATTCTTGTCTGTACACCCTCCAGCTTATATAATAAGGCAAACTAATAAAACATGGACAATAAAAAATTCCCGCAAATTAACCGCAAATTAACCGCAGGCTTATTGCTCGTTTTCTTTTTACTTATAAGTGTGGCTAATATTATCCAAAATAGACTGTTTAAAGTAGGTGGAGAGAAAAAATTGCACTCAGCAATTATGCAAAATCCTAACCTAGAAAGTCTCCATGAAAGGCTGGGACAATATTATCTAGGAATAAATAAGGAATCTGCCGAGAGAGAGTATAGACTTGCACAGGAAAATTTCATATCATCTTCTAATCTATCGACATTAAAAGTATTAGGAAGTCAATCTAGTCCCTGGCAGACTTGGCAAAATATAGAGGCTAAAATCCAAAATCTGGAAAGTGAGACCAGTTATTGGGAAAAAGTAACTCTTATTTATCCGGATTATCTTTATGCAGAGCTAAAATTGGCTTTATTGAATATGCAAAGAGGAAATCCACAAAAGGCGAAAAATTACCTCCTAACAGTATTAAACAAGGATCCTTCTAATGAAGACGCGATTAGGCTTTTGAGGGAAATAAATTAATTATTCTTTTTTTACTCCTGGGGCACTAGGAGGAGAAACTACAGGTTGACCAGTTGCTGGTGCTTTCACAGGAGCAGCTCCTTCTTCTGGTTTCACTACACCTTCTGCTCCAGCGGCAGTAGCAGCCTCGGCAGCAGCGGCGGCCTTGGCTTCTGCTTCCTCTTTCGCCATCTGTTCTGCTTCCTTGGAAACAAGAGGTGCTACCTTTGTAACTTCCAGATTAACGTCTGATAATATTTTTATCTTATCTGACACTTTCAAATCTGAAACTTTCAAGGTATCACCTACAGCTTTAAGTCCATTTATATCCACCTCTAGCTTCTCTGGCAGATCAGTCGGCAAAGCTTCAATCTCAACCACGGATAGGATATTTAATAAAACACCCAATTTGTCCTTGACCGCTGGAGATTCTCCCACAAAAGACAAAGGAACTTTTGTCGTGACTTTTTCATGAAGATCCACCTGGAAGAAATCAATATGAAGGGGGGCACCTGTAACAGGATGAAGTGCGACGTTGTGAATAAGTACCGGGTGAGATTGTTTCTCCAACATAAGCTCAACCAGCCCTGTTTCTCCAACCTTTGAAAAAATACTACTGAATTCTTTCTCTGCTACGGAAACGGATTGAGATTTTACTTTCTTCCCGTAGATGTTTGCCGGTACTAAACCTTCTTTACGGAGTTGTTTTACTTTCCGACCGACTACGGTTCTTTTATTGGCATTTAGTGTAACTTTATCCATATGATGATAAGAAACTTATTTTAGCTTCATTTTCTTTTAAAGTCAACGAGGAAATATAAAATATTTCGCTTGATTGATTTTCGGAAATCATGTATACAGAATGTGCCATGCGGAGAATACTTACCGTTTTTTTTACCTTAATTTTCTTACTTACTTCAAGTTTTATTCTAATCTCAGTTTCTCAAGTTTCAGCTTCGAAAGAAAATTTAATCGTTAGTCCGTTACCGAATGATCTTAAGATAAATTCAAATAATTATAACGGGGCTAAACCAATTAATTTAAGACCTGTTTTAAAAAATAAAATAAATATTTTATTCTTAGGTTTAGACGGCAGAAGGGGAGACAGCCACCCCAGATGTGATGCGATACATTTAATAAGTTTTGACTTTGATAAAAATTTGATGACTATTACTTCAGTTCCTCGCGGAACAGAAATCCAATTATCCCAAAATACACAGGATATAGACTATATTTCTAATTATTGCCACTATTTCGGCACAGATGCTGCCTCAGCTCAAATTGAAAAAATTACGGGACTCCATCCGGATTACACAGTGAAACTTGGATTTTCCCAAACTCTTGGGATATTTAGAAATCTGAATATCCCGACAACTCCCACGCTCCAGTTTCTGAGAAGTAGAGCTAACCCTTTCGGTGATTTTCAAAGAACCCACAATCAAGCAGTATTTATAAAAGATATGTTTACAAAAAATTTTGATACATTCGAAAATATCCCTGATTTATTCAAGTATTTGATTTACAAAATGGTAGACACCAACATGCCGTATGACGTAGCAAAAGAACTGCTAAGCCAAATAAAAAACAGCCAAAAATCTAAAAACCCTGATCTTATTAAACTTTCTTTGAAACCAGATTTATTGCTACCACTTAAAGATATACATTTAGCAAATTCCGATAATAATTGGATTAATGATGCGGAGTTTAAAGAATATCAAGATAATTTGAACATATATTTAAAAACCTTGCTTGACGGAGCAGATACTTTTATCAAAAGTGGCAAAAATGCATCTGCTTTTAACCTCATTAAAACACCTTTCTCTCAACAGATCTGGTCACAGTTAGAAAATGAAAGGTTAAGAAATAATTATCACTTTCGGCTACTTAAATATTATCTACAAACATCACCAGACAATGAAAATCTTGCCGCTGTTATTTCAGATTTTATAAACGAAATGGCCATCACCCATCAAGATGATTTTAAAAATAAAGGAGAAATATTGTTAAATACGGTAATATAAACTTAGACTATGCTTTCTTTAAAACCAATACCCGAATCAAAAGCAAGTGGGGAAGTGGTAGAAATTTATATTTCGATTAAGCAAACATTCGGCCTGGCAAATGTACCCGTTGTTTTTCAATATTTAGCAGCCTTCCCCAAATATTTGAGTTTCATCTGGGATCAGGCGCTAAAAAACCTAAACGACCGGGAATTTAAACACCAAGCGACAGAGATAGAAGCTTTCGCCAAAACCGCTATCCAAAGTGTATACTCTCCACAAACGCTCACTAAATTATTTTTGGAAAAATTAGAGGGAAGAGCAGAAAGACAGGAGTTGGGAAAATTTGTGGCGACGATATCACAAATGAACGCTTCTTTATATCTACTTAGCCTTGCTATAAGAGAATCCTTGAAGGGAAAATACCTAGGAATAAAACAAATAGGGGAGCATCTTGAAGAGAAAGAAAAAACAGCTTTTAATGATCTTTCGGAAGGGTATCTCCACGTTGAAGATGAACCAGCAAAAGGAGACGGTGATATAAGAACCCACGCTTCAAAACAGATAACTTATAAATCTCCCCAGGGGATAACTACATCTGTATTTGCCGAATTTTTTAAAATCATGGAGAAAGAAATGGAGAGACTAATCAAAGAAGAAAAATATCTCACCAGGCGAGTAGAATTGGAAAGATTTGCCCTTTCCCGTCTGCAATTTATGCCCCATCCTCTTGATTCATCGATCACTTCTATCTTTAGAGAAGCCTATGATAATCCCCAGTTTCCGGAATTAATTTACCTCATCGCCGATCTTTTCCCCACCCAAACGCCATTTAAACTGATGGCTTCTGCTGTGATGAAAGAGAGTTTGAATTTTAAATATTCACAAAAAAACAGTAATCAAAATCCAATTATCCTTCCTTCCGCGAAAAACTGATTGCCCTCTCTTTAATTTGCTTTTTTTGTTTTTAAAATATATTCTTTAAATATGGAAGTGGGATTAGATGCAGAATCATACAGGCCGGATTCATATCCTTTAAAAGACTCTTTAGCTGAGCAGCGCAAATTAAGTGAAGGTTTGAAAGTACAACCGCTTAAAGATATCATCGGCAAAGAGGCTTATGAATGTATGCAACAAGGGGACGGAGAAACGCAAGTAAATGATAGCGTTTTTAAGGATTATTTTAATCCGAAAACAAGAAATCGCAAGTATTTTCAACAGGGAAATACTTTGGTTGTAAGAGAGGAGATTCCCGGGAAGACAGATAAAGGAGAAGAAAACAAAACCTACGTCGTGGCGGTTTTTGAGAAATCTGATATAAAAGGGAAAGAAAATCCGCGCTGGGCTGGTTATAATGTAGGACCCCAAGGCAACCTCAAACAACGTGCCTTAAAGATGAATTTCATTACTCCTGATGATATCCGCAGAGATGGAACTAATTACCTTATGGTAAAAAATCTGTGTTTAGTGAAAGAGGGGGAAGAAGCCATAGACTTGGCTGCTCCCTGGTTGGCCATGCCTACCTCTAAAAATGCAGAAAGACGAAGAATCGGGTTGATGAAATTTGATGCAAATTTGGCAAGCGAGAAAATGGCAACAGCGATGGTCTATGAAAACAGTATCCTGATGCAAGATATCCAAGACGATGATTTTTTCTGGAATTTGCGAGGCTCACTTGGAGTTGAGGGGATACCTCCGATACCTAGGTGGTTGATTACTTTTATGGCAGCAGCCAAATCTACCCAAAAACCTTCTGATCTTTCAGAATTGACAAGTTTAAAAGAGGTAACTGATTTGGATTTAACAAATCTAGAAGGACTTCCAGAAGAAGCAAAGAAATTTGTAAAGAATGGATTACTCGCTTATCTACCACATCATGTTACCGACCAACTAACAAAATTGGAACAAATGACTTGGTTGACTTTGATAGAAGACGCGAAATTATCCAATCCTGATATCGAGAATATCGGCGTGGCTGAGCTTATAAGACTGGAAAGGAATTCAATCGCCTCTGCTTTATGGATGATAAGAAGTTTAAGAAAAGCCGGGTTTGATTTACTGCCCGGCAAAAAAGCTACTGAGTTGATTAAATCTCTTGATGTTGTATTAAGGGCATTTGATAATAATTACGGCAAACCTAGGGATAGCTATCATAAATTTAACAGAAAGGACTTGCAGAAAATTGACGAAGAAAAATTCCCTCCAATCGATGAGGCCGATTACTGGGAAGAAAATCTCGTTAGGATTTTAGGTAGAATTTACCAAGCGCGAGCACAGGGTACCGAGCAGTTAAATACAGCTCTACTTGCTGCACATGATGTAGCAACTATTTTACTTGGTCAACCGCCTTATTTTAATGCAACAAAAACTTCTGCTGCTTTAAAGTTCGATGATATTATCACAGGAATGGCTATAAGAGAGGCTCAGATAAAAGAAGGCATCGGAGATGAAGCACATCCTAAAGAAGGACTAGTCCAAGAAATAATACTTCGATTAAGAAATGAGCTTCGTATCGTAAATGCAGTGAATGAACCCAAAAGACCCGAATTTTATGATCCTTTTTACGATCCTCCAACAATAGCATTAATTCAAAAATATCTTGCCATTTGTGAATAAAACAGATCCATAAAGTGATTTGAGGCTCATTCTTTCAATAATGCAAATACTCTATCAACTGAGGTATCTGTAGTGTAGTAAATTTCGTTGTCACTGGGGGATGATGAGGAAAAATTCAGGGGCTTGAATTTAAATTTGTTCGGATAAGTCATGGAAAAGATAAGAGGCGAGTTTTTATCTCCTCCTTGTTTTTGGTAAAATAACTGATAACTGGTGTTACTGCCGACAAATGTGCGGGGGAGAGTATAAGCAATTTTTACTACACCTTTATTGTCCGGAGCAATTTTCACCAAAAATCCAAAACTGGTTTTGTCGCTGGAATAATTTTCCGTGTCTACATCCTGCGGAGAATAAGCTGCACCGTTTAACGTGACGCTGATTAACTTACTTCCAATGGGGACAAAAACACGCAGATAGTTTGTGTAAATCTGCGGAGACAAGACAACTGTACTGTTGGTATTTTCGTACGAAATGGTAATACTGGAAGTAACGATTCCATCATCAGCGATCTTTTTCTCCAAAACTATGGACTTGCTTATAAAATAATTTGCCTTGTTGACGCCTAAATTCGCCTCATTGATGGATAGATAATCAGACATACAGGAGTCGGAATTTGAAGCAAGAAGTTTACCATTCTCGTCTTTTTTTTCTACACAGGCTACTTTTACCATCCTGCCGGCCCAACCATGATCTTCGATTATCTTTTGCAAAGGCGGATTATCCAGATAAATAAGTATGTTTTTTTCCTCAAGAGATTGTTTAACTACGGGCACAAGCTCCAGAAAATTATTTTTCGACCCCTCTGTTAATTTGGAAAAGATACCTCCGGCCAGAGCCGTCAGCACATCTTTTTTTTGTGTAGAACCAGGGAAGAAGTTATCTTGGGATAGGTAATGGACTTTATAAAAGAAATTATCAGCCGTAATTTCTTCACCCCCGAAATCAGAAAGTTTGATCGGTCCTACTACCTGCATGATTTTTTGCGCCAAAGACAAATTTACTCCAATCACCCCATCCACATTTTTACCCAACTCTTTTTGCAAAAACCAAGATGCCTGTACCGAAGATATGGCAAAGTCGGGATTAAAGTTACTATCACGAAGAAAAAAATGTGGCTGTTGTAAATATTTTCTAATTGGGACAGGCGGGTCGACATGACCCTTGAGCTGTCCATCCGCGGTATAGACATCTTCTATCTTGAAATCCTGTATTTTACCGCTGGCGACAGTCAACAAACCATAAGAACCGATAAATCCTCCTGTCGGGCGTAGTTCCATATTATTTTGAAAAAGGACCAGATATATTTTCGGCGTATCCTGGAAAAAAACCTGCGCAAAAACAGGAAGGAATTCATAAACCGAAGTCAGTTTAGAAATAACAGGGGAGAGATTTGATAAAACTCTTTCTTTTGGAAAATAGGGGAGAGTGAGTTTATCTATTTTCCCTTTTGAATCTATAAGTATTGCGTCAAAATTTTCAAGTTTCCTCTCCACCTCTTGTAACTTATCTTTGGAAATATTATCGGTAACACTCCCAAATCCGGATACCTGAGGCGTAATTTCTAAAACAGATGCAGTAAATTCCGCTCCACCCTCAGTGACTTTTTTTGCTAAGTCTAAAATCGTACCTATCTCTTCAACATAAGAAATATTTTTAAGAGGAAAAATTAAGTTCGTTGAAAAATCATAAACACCCTGAATTGAATTTATTTCATCTTTGGCCTGACGTAAATCGGAAATGGCAGCGGCTAAATTGGAAGATTTGAAGTGATATTCCAAACTGGTAAAAGTTTTTTGCACTTTTAAAAAGTACAAAAAACTTAGTCCAATCAACATCAATAAAAATCCTATGATAATAAGCGTCAGTGAGAGAAGAATCTTCTTGAAGCTGAATCTGTGTTTTTTTTCAACGACTGCAGAGGGAGTTTTATTTTCAAGATTTACGGCATTTAAAGGATGAGTAGATTCTCCATCTAAATTATGTAATTTACTGTATGCAGTCGGAGAAATTTTCGGTTTAATATGTGTCTCTTCCTTTTTTATTTTGACACTGAAATCTTGCTCCATTTCTTTTGTCGGTTTTGCGGAAATTACCGGTTTGCGGCGAAGGTCAGTAGTAGTATGAGCAGAGGAAAAAAGTGTCCTCAAAATTTTATCCGCCAATTCTGGTAGGCTCCAAAAAGATGTATCGCCGACTTTTAATATCTTAAATTTCTGACGAAATGGAAAACCTGAATCTTCCTTTGTCTCAATCAAGATAAATTTACCAGCAGCTTTTAAATTTTTTTCGTAAATCTCATCTGCGAAAGTGGGATTGTCAAAAAGGAAAATATAGTCGAATTTACCATTGGTGGGAGAGTATAATTCCAGTTTCATCACCTGACAACCGCGCTCATCTAGTATGTCTACTAAATATGAAGAGATTGAACCGCCGTTTACTATGAGTGCTTTGGGCAGTTGAGTTTCTTGTACTGATTCTACTGTTTTTTTCCTTACCATATTACTTATTAAAGAAATAAGTGAAGCATGTGAAAATTTTCGTAGATCGCATACGGAATGCTTGTACCAAACTTATAAACATTAGTTGTCATTAATATTCTAAACAATCCAGAATGACAACGCAGTTTTGAAATACAGAAATCTTACGAGCAAGAAAATTTTTACTGCGAACTTATATTCCCATCAAGTGCTTTATTCACTAATGCATCTGCTTCCCAATTTTTTTCTCTCGGAATATATGAATAGGAAATATTTCCTCCGACTTCCTGTTCAAGATTTCTCACTTTAAGCATCAATTCTCTAAGGTGATTTTCTTTTATTTTAAAAAGCCCGTTTAATTGGTTGACCACTAATTTGGAATCCAGGAAAAAATTAAATTGATAATTGCTGATTGTTGATTGATAATTGTTTTTTAAATACTCAAGTGCCGCAACCACCGCCTGGTACTCGGCAACATTATTGGTTGTTTGTCCTATTATTTGGGAAATCTCATTTAAAATCTGCCCAGTTTCGGATTTTATAACGACTCCTATGCCTGACGGCCCGGGATTACCCCTAGCGCCTCCATCTGTAAAAATGATAAGTTTTTTTGTCATTTTGCAAGTGAAATATTTGTAAGAAATCTCACTATACCGCGAAATAAATGCGAAATTTATACCTCTTGCAGAAAATTCTGCTTCTGATTTTATTGTAACATTATTTAATTAAAATTTTAGAGTTAAGTACCGCGAAAGATTACAACATTGCAATAGATAAACTAACTGTGGTATCGTGAAATTATACAATATGGAGGGATTACCACCCAACGCTGAAACAGTTTTGCCAACTGCCACACCAGCCGCAAATCCGGAATCAGCCGCTCCAAGTGCGGGCGAAAATGTATCTAGTGGATTACCCGCTCCAAAAGCAGAAATACTATCTGCATCCGGCGCCCAACCAACTACAAGTAGTGAAATTGTTGTACCACAAGCTGCTGAGAAGATTAATAAATTAACTATGCAAAACGCTCACCAGCAAGTATATGCATGGGGAGGGGCAATCGATCCGAAGGCTTCTGTAGAAGACGTTTTGAAAAATATTAATGATGAAAGAGCAAAAAGCGGTCGTGATCCCATACTTTTGACAGATGAAAACAGGTCGCTTATTCAAATAGCACAGCTGCAGGAAAAGATTAACGGAGAACTCAAAGCAAATAAAATAGCCTTTGAAAAAGAATCATTAGCGATTTCAAAAAATGCGGCAGACGTCCTCTGCCGCAAAATTGTCGGCCTGACGATAGAACAACTTAGTGATCCTGAATTTGCGAAAAAAATTATCGGCGATCCCACTCTCTCCTACATGGTTTTGATAAGATATCGTCTTCAACTGGCATTAGATGAAGCTTCGAAACAAGCAGAGGGACAACGAAATACTGAAGCTATAAGTATGCTTACAGCAGAACTTACTGAAGCGGCAACAGATTGCTTTATTGCTCACGATAAATTAAAAAGCACGGAAAATTATACCCCTGAATTAAAAGACGCTATAAATCCATTAATAAGACTAGCTGAGTATAATTCCAATAATCCTGTCAGGGAACATCTAAACTCCAGATTTAATTCAAGAAGATATCCTCTTGAATTTACTAAAACAATCAGACCTGGAAGAATTCTTTGGACGACTAGTCTTATGTCTCAGGCAATAGAAAAAGATTTGCAAGATATCGCTGGTGGCCACTATGACCCCAGCGCCTCACGTGGAACCAAATTAATAAACCGACTAGCAGAACAAGGTGAAATTAACGCAGAAGAAGAAAGCTGGCTGCATTTTCTTGCGAACAATAGCAGACCAGATAATAATTTATTCACACAGGAAGCAACGCAATTTGCCTCAGCAATGGGATTTAAGTTATCTGAATTTCGGGATATTTTTAGTGTAGACAGGAAAGGGAATTTCGGATTAAGCCGATACCTCATCGACAATCTGGATCCTATTTGCGGCATGATTTATGGAGTTGACATACCTCCACACGCACAAGAAGCCATGAAGCTACTTTTTACAATTACTCCTAATCAACAAGGACTGAATATCAAAGAGGGATTTATGTCAATAACCAAGGGTGTAATGATATTACTACTCCTCCAAAATCTTCTGGCCGTAATGGAAGAAACGGGTGATGAACAACAAAGACAAGATGCTCAAATGAGTCATTAACTATGCTCTTAAATTTAGTTTTCCTTTTTCTTTTACTTTTTTTCCTTTTCCTTTTGTCCAGAAAAATTTCCATAGTTATTTATAGATCAAGTTACCTTATCACTAAGAACCGTAACCTTTCGGTAGGAATTCTAACTACCATAATTCTACCCGGGACTATCATCCACGAACTAGGACACTTCTTCATGGCTACAATCCTTCGGGTACCTACAGGGGAACTGACAATAATCCCAACGATTGAGAAAAATGGAGATATAAAAGCAGGGAAATTAATACTGGCTTCAGTTGATCCAATTCGCCAAATCCTAATTGGTCTAGCACCTATGATAATCGGTTTAATAATCGTTTATTTTATCGGCAAATTCTTTTTATCAAATATCACTCTTTCAACTATTAACAATCATCTATTATCAATTCTTCTCGGTCTTTATCTTCTTTTTATAACCTCAATTACAATGTTTTCCAGCAAAAAAGATTTGGAAAGTTTGGTTGTAGTAGGGCCATTGACTCTTATTATCGCCACTTCTCTTTACATTACAGGGGTTAGGGTATATTTTGAAAAATCCCTTACCGGAAAGATTTCTTCTATTCTTTCTGCCGTTGACTTTTATCTACTGATAGCCATATTAATTAGTATAACTATCTACTTTTTACTCTATACAAATCTTTCTCTTTGGCAAAAAATATTGCGAAGGAAAATCAGTTAAGTTGTAGTTGTAGTCGCATTCCCATTATCATCTGGGGGGACATTGTCGGATGGAGTAGGGGAAGCATTCGTCCCATCGGTTGGAAAATAATCCTGCAAGGGGTTGGTCTGCGTTTGATCTACCACAGGTGGTTCGGTTGTTGCTTGTTCTTGAGGTAATTCTGCATTTGGAGGAGGATTAACCGTTCCTTGATCATTAGGATCTTTCACTTGACCGGATACGTCCTGTTGTGTTTGTTGACTATTTGCAGATTCAACTACTCCATCTTTCATTTTTGGCTCTGAAGACGGAGGAGCAGTGACGTCTTCAACAGACTGACTTTGGCATTTCGGACAAGTAGCAATTTCACCTGTTTTTACCTCCTGCTGCCACTGGTTTTTGCAGGTCTTGCAGACAAAAGATCTAGTATTTTGTGGTTGGGATGGGGGGGTAACATCATTTACTTTATTGCTGGTACATTTGGGGCAAGTGATCACTTCGTCTGTTTTTACCTCCTGCTGCCATTGATTATTGCAAGCCTGGCAGACAAATGACCGTAAGTTTTTAGACTGAGGAGAAGGAGTAATATCTTCCACTGTTTGTCCGCCGCATTTAACACAAACTACTTTTTCACCTGTCTTTACCTCCTGCTGCCACTGGTTATTGCAGGTTTTGCAGATAAAAGTCCTCAAATTGGGATTTGCTTCTGGTTTATCTTCTTTCCCATTTGTGGGCTTATGAAGTCGCGCTTTGTGAACGTCAAAAACCAACTCTCCGCCGTCATACCCCACTAAAATAGTATCTCCCTCAGCTAAATCTCCTTTTATAAGGAGCGAGGAGATTTGATTTTCGATAAGCCTTTGCATGGTACGACGAAGGGGCCTCGCACCATAAATTGGATCAAATCCCACACCGGCCAGATAAGTCTTGGCGTCATTTGAGATATCGATGGCTATATTTTGTTCCTGCAAAAGTTTCGCTAAGGCTTTCACTTGTAAATCAACTATCTCCAACATATGATCGCGGGTGAGTGGCCTAAAGACAACTACTTCGTCAAAACGGTTTAACAACTCCGGCCTGAAAAACTTGCGAAGTTCATCCAGAAGTTTGTTGGCTAATTTTTTAAATTGCTCATCAGCTGCATTTTTCTCTTCACTTTTCTCCTGTTTATCAATATTACCCAACGGCAAAGCATCTTCTTTTTTGTCAGAAGCTACATCTACAACTTTAAACAACTCATTCACTTTGCCAACAGTCCATTCCATGGATGCCGAATCTTTTCTTTGGAAATAGTTACCTTCTGCAATTATGATTTCTTCACCAGTTGGCTTAAATAAATGAATATCCCATTTATCCAGAGGAAAATGAAAATCCTCTTTTTCCTCTTTCTTGTCTGCCTCGTTTTGGATCAGGTTTCCTTGGCTGTTTGCCTTCATCTGGTCTTTTGCCTGTTTTTCCTCCGGTTGTTTATCTTTGTTTTTACCAATTTGTTTATCATCTTTTTTCTCATCCAAAGATTGATCTGTTTTTGTCTTTTTATCCTGTTCTTTAAGATTTGACGGGGTAAGTTTTGAATCCGCAAAGTATTCTTCCAAAAGGCCCGTTGTCCAATCTTTAGTCTGCAAATTATCCCTCATCCAAAAGCGGTTACCAAGAGTTATAATCTCCGAATTGACCAAAGAAAGAGCGTGGGAGTCAAAATGGGCAGTAGGTAATTGTTCTTCGGGTTTATCCGGAAGGGCATTTATCACAACATTGTCTTTAAGATAGACCAAAAGAGGCACCGACTGCCACTCTTTGGCTGTAGTTGAAGTACGAAACCAGAGTTTGTCTTCCCAGGTTATACTTTCAGATCCATCAGCAGCTATCAAGTGAGTATCAACCCCTTCTGGAAATTGTACTTCTTTGTTTTGAATAGAATCCTCAGCCGATTCTTCATGAGCTATCGTTGATCCGGCAAAGTAATCAACTGTTTTAGCTATTTTCCATTTGTCTTCTTTCGGATCCTTCTCCCAATACCTATCGGAAAGAGTAATAATTTCCCGTCCAGTAGGGGAAATAATGTATGTTTTAAAAATCGTCTGGTTTTTATTATTTGCATTTTGTGTTTTATTTGTGTCTTTCCATCCTGTCATCTCATCTTGAATAAGGCCGCTTCCAAGGTTGGAGGTACAAATAACGATTGTGTTCTTAAATGAAATTGTATGACCTTTATTATCCGTCAGACGACCGTCATCAAGAAGTTGAATAAGGATATTAAAAACATCAGGATGAGCTTTCTCAATCTCATCAAGCAAAACTACGGAATAAGGATGGCGCCTCACTGCTTCTGTAAGTTGTCCTCCCTCTTCATACCCTACATACCCCGGCGGTGCACCGATTAGTTTTGCAACTTCATGTTTTTCCATATATTCTGTCATATCAAGACGAACCATCATTTCCTCGCTGCCAAAAAGAAGTTCCGCGAGGGTTTTGGCCAACTCTGTTTTTCCAACTCCGGTCGGCCCCATGAAGATAAACGACCCTATTGGTCTTTTGTTGGATTTAAGTCCAGCTCTCCCTCTTCTTACAGCCTCTGACACGGCTACAACTGCTGGTTCTTGATCGATAAGTCGTTTGTGTATTGTATTTTCCAATTCCAATAACTTTGCGGACTCACTCTCGGTAAGACGACTTACCGGAATATTCGTCCATCGGGAAACTATCTCCGCAATAACATCTGTACCAACACTATTGGTTGTTGTTGATTTTTTCACTTGGTACTGCTCGTTTAATTCTTTCAAAGATTGCTGAAGTTCTTCTATTTCTTTTGTGCAATTATCTGCATGGACTTTATCGCCAATTTTTTCAGCTTCTTTTTTCTCGCTATCCAGTTGTTTAAGCTTGTTTTCGGCATTTTTAATATCTTCGGGAAGGGAAATCGCTGGAAGTCTCACTGATGCTGCCGCTTCATCTATAAGGTCAACCGCTTTATCAGGTAAAAAGCGATCCCCGATATAACGCTGCGAAAGCTTAACAGCCGCCTCAATAGCCTCATCAGTAATCTTTACCCGATGAAATGCCTCATATTTATCACGAAGAGCCGTCAACATTTGAATCGCCACTTCATCAGTAGGTTCAGAAACTAAAACCGGTTGGAATCTTCTTTCAAGCGCCGGGTCTTTTTCTATATATTTTCGATACTCTGTCACAGTAGTCGTCCCTATTGTCTGAAGTTCACCGCGCGCAAGTGACGGTTTTAGGATGTTGGATGCATCCATAGTACCTTCACTTCCACTTCCTGCACCCACCATATTATGAAGTTCATCGATAAAAAGAATAATTCCTCCGGAGGCTGCCTTTACCTCTTTTATGAGATTTTTCAGCCTCTCCTCAAAATCACCTCTGTGTTTTGCCCCGGCAATCAAGCTCATAAGATCAAGTAATAGAATTCTTTTATGTAATAATGTTTCTGGAACGTCACCGTGGGCTATGCGGAAAGCAAGACCTTCTACGATTGCTGTTTTCCCAACCCCCGCATCTCCGATAAGACATGGATTATTTTTAGTACGCCTTGATAAAATATGGATTATTCTCTCAATTTCCCAACTGCGACCAACTACAGGATCTAGCTCACCAGCTGCTGCTTTGGCTGTCAGGTCTTCTGTGTATTCCTCCAAAGATGAAGCCTTTCTTTTCTCTTCTGATTCTTTTCCTTCCATTTCTTTTTTACCGGTGACTTTTTGATTTAAAACTTCGGGTTTTAGATTGAATTTCGCAAGAATCTGGGCAGCCATTCCCTCGCCTTCATGGGAAAGAGCAAGTAAAATATGTTCAGGAGAAATAAACTCATATCCTAGTGATTTTGCCGCAGAAAGAGATAATTCCAAGACTCGTTTTACCCTGGGCGAAAACTGCGGGGGAGTAGTCACATTACCCGTTTTAAATGTTTTCTCTAAAGCAACTTGAATATCAGCAGGGACGGCTTTGCACTCAGATATGAGCTGATAAATACTACTATCATGAAGAAGTCCCCAAAAAACATGTTCTGTGTCTACCATTCCCGATTTTAATTCTTTCACTTTATTTACAGCAGTCATTAGAGACTGATTGGATCTTTGTGTAAGACGGGATAACACATCCATACCAACCCGTTTTTTCATATCAATTGCAGATTGATTTATTGGGGTTTTTGATGATGCTGTTTTATCTTTCTGATCTGATGGTGGTGAAGATTTAGACTTATTTATATCATTATTTGTTTGCTGAGTTGTCTGGGTAACGGAAGAAATATTTGCAACCGGGGGATTACCAATACCGGAATATGCTTGACCATGTGGTGGATTGCCAATTCCGGAATAAGCAACACCTCCTGACGGATTTCCTATACCAGAATAAGGACCACTGGAAACTGAACTTGTTGAAGTATAAGTCGTTTTTTGAGACACAGATTCTCCCTGACCACTAGTATCTCCTCCTTGTTGATTAGAAAGAGCTCCTTGGTTTCCTTTCTTAAGATACTTGGAAAAATTAAAAAGTCCGCCAGGCATTATCTTTAGTAAAGCATGGTGATGATATTATGTCAATAGCAATCATGGTGATTAATTATTGTTATTTTTCACGAAAAATTATCTAGTTAAGTAATGATTAGATTGCGATTGTTTCAGTTGCATAGGTATTTTTCACGGTCTAAGCTAAAATATACCTTAGTTTATGGAACAACATCCTGTCCCAAGAAATATTTCTGGCTTTCAGTTTCACTTGGTAGGTGACATGACTCTCCGCCAATTTGGTTATCTTGCGGCTGGGGCTTTTGTTGGATACATTGTTTACAAAGCTGCTCCTTTTCCCACTATTATAAGTATTCCATTGGCGCTAGCTTGTGGATTTGCGGGTTTTGCTTTTGCTTTTTTGCCCATCCAGGAACGCCCTTTGGAAAAATGGCTTGGCGCTTTTATCAAAAGCATCATGTCTCCCACACAATATACATGGTACAAAAATAATCTCCCTCCGGAAATTCTCACTAGAGCTTATTCCTTACACGCTCAAACCGTCCAACCGCAAACGCAATCTTTAGCACATAAAGAAACAAACGACAAATTACGTGCCTATCTTGCAACTGTCCCAGTTCCAATCCATGAATCTTTAAATGCCGCCGAAAAAAGATACATCGATAAAACTTTGGCCCTTTTCCAAACTGGAGGTGTTGTTACTATTCCTTCTTCTTTACCAACACCTGTTAATTTTACACAGGATCAGCAAGTTTCAGATAAACCAGCTTCACTAATAATCACACCCATTGACAATCCAAAACCAGAAAAAGTAGAGGAAGTAACCGCCAAAAAAATCATCGACCAACCTTTACCAATTTTGCAACAAGCACCAACTCTACCCCAAATATTTCAATCCAATGAAAAAAAACAAGAAACAAAAGTGGGTCCAACTATTTTGCAAGACCAACTCTCCCAAATGGCCGCAGAAAAGAAAGATTTAGAAAAACAACTGCAGAAACTGCAACAACAATTATCAGCCGTGAACTCTTCCCAACTTGCCCAACCTACAATTTCACAAACTATACAAAATGAACCAACTATAAAAGTTACAGGCGTTAAACCAATTATTTCTGAAGTAGGGATGTTAAATTATCAACAATCACCTAATCTTATTGCCGGAGTAATAAAAGATCCGCAAAGAAAACTACTCCCAAATATTATACTGACAATTAAAGATAAAAATGGTTTGCCGGTAAGAGCATTAAAGACAAACAAGCTTGGGCAATTTACGACCGCCACCCCTCTCCCTAATGGTGGGTATTTATTGGAGGTAGAGGACCCTATGAAGCGCTATATTTTTGACGTTTCCCAAATAGTTTTATCCGGTAAGGTATTTTTACCTATTGAAATAATTGCCAAGGGAGAAAAAGAACTCATGAGAGAAAAACTCACAAAAGAACTATTTGGAAGCAGTACAATGTAATACAATACAAACATGACTAAACCGACTTCGTCACCTGTTCGGGCAACGACTCAAGAATTTTTGGAAATTGAAGATATTAAGGAAGATTTGATTATCCTTAAAAATGGTTCTGTCGCTTTGGTTTTAGAGACTGCCGCTGTCAATTTTGGTCTTTTATCAGAAGAAGAACAGGATAGTCTTATCTATGCATATGCTTCACTTTTAAATTCCCTTTCTTTTCCCCTACAGGTTTCTATTTTGTCAAGACGGATGGATATTTCATCTTATATAGAATTAATCGGTAATGTTGAACAAAATCAAACAAACCCCGTGATGAAAGAGCGACTGCAAAGATATCGGGAGTTTATCCTCTCTATTGTCAAAGAAAATAAAGTATTGGAGAAAAAATTCTATCTTTGTATACCGTTTTCCGCTTTAGAATTGGGTGTTAAAAGTGCACTTGGCGGAAAATCCAAGCTTCCTTTTCCAAAAGATTATATTATTTCCCGGGCAAAAACTTCCCTTTTCCCTAAAAGAGACCATCTCTTGCGTCAACTTTCACGTATTGGTCTTAAAGGAAGACAACTGACCACTCAAGAACTGGTTGAATTGTTTTTCAATGTTTATAACCCCACCAACACCGGAGAAAAGCTTGCAGAAACAACCGGATATACCGCTCCAATGGTTGAATCAATCGGGAGGATATCATCATGAGCTTTTCTTTTTTTGGTAAAAAACAAACATCAGCACCTGTAGTTAAACCGCCTATCGTTGCGCCTGTTATAAACCAAACCCAGCATCCTTCAGTAACAAATGCACCGCGAGTTATCACCACAACTAATTTAGGTACACCGTCCAAACTTTCCGCAGATGTACAAAAACTCGCTCGCGGAATAGTATCCGTGAAAGATATCATCGCTCCATCAATAGTGGAAGTTGATTTTGATAATTTAAGAGTAAACAACAGCTATTACCGTACATTATTCGTGGCTGCTTACCCAAGATTTGTTTCTGCCAACTGGCTAAATCCTTTGCTTTCTTTTGATCACTCACTTTTTGTTTCGATGTTTATCTATCCCGCTGAGTCAAAAGTAATCTTAGAAGACCTTAAAAGAAAAATTGCGGAGATGGAGGCCACTATCCAAACCGATATGAAAAGGGGGAGGGTTATTGACCCTGCCGTCCAAGTAGCTCTTGATGACGCTTTGGCTTTACAAGCGCAACTAGCAAAGGGCGCTGAGAGATTTTTCCAATTTAGTCTTTATATCACCATACCGTCTGAAACACTTGAGGAATTAAACCGCATTTCCAAAGAAGTCGAGTCAACTCTGGGATCTCTTCTTATTATCCCCAAGCATGCAACATTGGCTCAAGAAGAAGGGTTTAAGTCTACCTTACCAATTGCAGTAGATAAACTAGATATCTCAAGAAATATGGACACTACATCACTTGCCACAACTTTTCCATTCACGACGGCTTCTCTTACGGCAAATGAGGGAATACTTTATGGAATAAACGAGCACGACGGCAGTTTGGTAATATTTGACCGTTTCAGTTTGGAAAACTCAAATTCTGTCGTTTTTGGTAAATCCGGAGGAGGGAAAAGTTTCTTAGTTAAACTGGAAACCATGCGCCAACTTATGTTTGGCACAGAAGTTTTTGTCATTGATCCAGAAGGGGAATATAAAGAACTCACCAGAACGCTGGAAGGGGACCTTATTGATTTTTCATTTAACTCACCTGTGAAAATAAATCCTTTTGATTTGTCCGGCATCAGAGAAGAAGGAGAAAATGAATTAGGTGTTAAAATTCTATCACTTCACAGCCTCATGAGAGTAATTATGGGAGAGCTTTCTCCGGGCGAAGATGCCGTGCTTGATCGCGCATTGGTTCTGACTTATAAACAAAAAGGGATCACTCCTGACCCAACCACACAAAAAAAAGAACCCCCTCTTATCGAAGACCTGTACAAAACTTTGCTGGGCATGGAAGAAGAATCTGCCAAGCGCTTGGCAGAAAGATTGGAAAAGTTCGTTAAAGGATCATTGTCCGGGATTTTTAATCAGAAATCAAATATTGATTTGAAAAACCCTTTAACTGTTTTTAATATCAAAGAACTAGAGGCAGAACTTCGGCCAATTGCAATGTTTATCATCCTTGATTTTATTTGGAATAAGATAAAACGCCAGGTGAAAAAAAGAATTCTTGTGGTTGATGAGGCTTGGTATCTCATGAAGCATCCGGATTCTGCCACATTTCTTTATGGAATCGCCAAAAGGGCCAGAAAATATTATTTAGGTGTTACCACCATAACTCAAGATGTTGAGGATTTCCTCTCCACAGATTATGGGAAAGCTATTATAACCAATTCCAGTTTGCAGATACTTTTGAAACAATCACCAGCGGCAATAGATAAACTTAGTCAGGTTTTTTACCTATCAACAGGTGAGAGACACTATCTTCTTGCTGCAAATGTAGGCGAGGGACTGTTTTTTGCGGGAGCTGCACATGTAGCCATACAAATCATCGCCTCGCCTGAAGAATACCAACTCGCCACAACCAAACCTCAAGAAATCGCCAACCAGAAATCTTTTTTGGAAAGCCAAACACCCCCAACTACTTCATCCACCCTTCTTGACGACAAGGTATAATGATAATATATGAATCATCCTCCTACCCAAAGTGACATTACTCAAGGATCTCAACCTCAAGAAACCACCGAGGACCAAATTGATAAACTGGTTAAGGAAATGGATGAAGGTAATCCGGAAAATACTAGACAGGCTGTATTTGCTGGTGTAGCTGGTCTTTATGGGATTTTTGACTATCAAAATCGCAAAAATAACGCTAGAGATTTTTTTAATCAAGAGATTGATATACACAAGTTTTTTGATCCTGAGAATCCAGAGTATTTTGAACAAGCAATGGATGCGACACTTTTAGCAAGAAGGCCAAGTATTTTAGGAATAAAGGTAAATGAGAATGATTTGTTAAATGTTACAGAGGCAATAAAAGAAGTTAAAGCTACACATAAAGAAATCGGTGATTTTAGAAATGAAAAGAATACAATTTACATTCGCAGCCTACAAAGACTGAATAATCTCAGTGCTGAGGAAATGGCTGAGGTAATTATAAATGCTAAAAATTCTCTTGGTGAAGGCAGGCCAATTGAAGAAACCTTACGTTTGGAAACTTTACGAAAAACCAGATTTAAAGTTGACAAATTAATAGAGGAAATAAAAATTGAGGCTGTTAGAAATCATGAAGTTTTAACTGAGTCTGAACTAAATAACCGATTACAAGCAAAATTAAATGGAGAAACAATTAAAACACTTGAGATAAAAGGTAAAGAATTAGTTGAAAAACATCAGGAAGAAATAAAAGAAAGAGAAAAACAAATAGTGCAAAAAGGCAAGCAAAAAGTTGCAGAGGCTTTAGGAGTAGAATTGAAACCAGAAGTACAACTCCAACCCCAAATTATTACACCCACCAAAACATCACAAGTACCAACATCACCTCCTGTTTCTGTCCCCCAATTTTTCTCAAATATCAGACAAAATATAACTAGCTCATTTAACACAAGCGTTTGGCAACCTATATCAAGTTTTGGATCAAAAATGCCTAGTTTTAAAACTGGATCAGGAGCTGGTGATTTTTTTTCTGGATTAAAAAATGGGCTATTGGATTTTGCGAATTTATTTAAAATTGGTGCAAATAAAGGACTATCGTCAGGACTAGCGTCTAAAGCTCTTACGGGTGCATTAGGATTAGCTAGTGGTGGAATAGGCATCGCTCTCGCTGGCTTAGCATCAACTCTCCTTTCTAATGCAAAAATTTTTCTTTTTATTTTGGTTGTTCCATTTATTTTGTTTTTTTTATTGCTAATTGGACCATCGAATCCTTTTTCTTCCTACACATCACAAAGTTCCTATCAAGCATCTCTTCCTAATAATAAACTCTACGTTTGGAAGCAGTTTGAAAAAAACTATCTAAGTTTGAAAAAAACTATTAATTTAAGTAAGGTTGATAATAAATCAATTTCCAACTGGAACCAGTTTGAATATTTAACCTTGAACACGAACAGGCATGATGATATGAAGAAATAATGGCGTTGGTTTGGTTGGTTTAAAAACTCCGGGGTTAAGAGGCCCGGATGACTCAAAAACTAAAGAATCCTCAGGAAAATTAGCTAAAAGGTCTAAAAGGAAACGGTAGTTAAAAGCTATTTCTGTTTCTTCCCCTTCTACCTTCGCCTCCACAAAATCCTCGTTTTGCCCTACTTGTGGTGTATTTGCTGAAAGCCTCAATCCTTCTTTCTCAATTTTTATTTTTATTATATTGGCTGCGCCGCGAGCAAAAAGAGAGGCTGTTTTAACCGCTTGAGCAAGTTGCTCTTTATCAATTACCACCCGTGTTTTAAAACCAATTGGGATTATTTTTTCTATATTAGGAAACTCACCGTCTATAATTCTTGTAAAAACAACTGCGTTTGGAAAAGTGAAAATTGCTTGGTTTTTGTTTTCAATCATGGAGAAGCCAATCTCTTCTGCTTTCAGCTCTTGGGCTATTCTCACTACCTCAGCCAATGTATGTGCGGGTAGATTTACTTTTAATTCATTATTTTTTCCGCCTATTTCTATTTTTTCTTGTGATAAACGGTATCCGTCTGTTGCAGATAGAATCATATTACCTTCGGTTAAAACTGTTTTTACACCTGTTAGAATCGGCCTACCTTCATCAATCGAGGCTGAAAAAACCGTTCTTGTGATTGCGTCTTTTATTTTTTTTAATGGAAATGTGGTTTTAGGTTGAGAAATGTTAGGAGATGAGGGGAATTCTGATGCTGGTATTGTAGTAAATGTTGCTTGGTTATTATTTGTTTTAACTGAGAGGTTTGTTCCTTCTAAACTAAACTCAATTTTTTCCGCAGAAAGCATTGAAACAAACTCTGTTAGGAGTTTACCTGGTACAGTTACTTCACCGTTTTTTTCTATTTTTGCTGGTGTAGTAACAATAACACCAAGATCAAGGTTTGTTGTGGTTATTCTTATCTGTCCGTTTTCAGCTTGTAGGAGAATATTGGATAAAATTGGTAGTTGGGGTTTGGAGGAAATATTTCTCCCAACAATTGTCAAAGCTTTATATAAATTCTCTTTTAGTATCAAAAACTTCATACTTTAAATAGTATAAGTAGTAATAGAAAGTGTTGATAAGTTTATGAAATTTAAAATAATTAGTCAACAACAAGAAAAAAACCCAAAAAAACTTGTTTATAAAAACCCTAGTTTTCTGTGGATGTTTTTGTGGATAATAAACAAAAAATGTGGATAAGTTGATAACTTCGGTACTTATCCATATAATTTGTTTTTTATCCCCACTATATCCTCACGCAGATTTTGATCAATTGTGACTAATTGTGTAATTTTTCTCACACCATGGATAATAGTTGTATGATCACGGCCACCCAAAAGATTCCCTATTTCTACCAATGGAACATTTAATTCACTTCTTAAAATATAATAAAGAACTTGTCTGGGTTTGGAATAAATACCATCACGCCTGTTTCCTTTAATTTGGGAAAGCTTCAAATTATAAAAACCAGCAACAATATCGATTACCCGCTCAGGTCTTATATTATTTTTCGCGGGGATTTCTTTTATTGTTTTTCCCAAAATAATTTTAACAAAAGCTTCATCTATAGGTATTCCACGGGTTTCCGACTCAGACAGTATCCTTATAAAAACACCCTCAAGTTTTCTTGGGTTTTCTATATTTGCAGCCATGAGCTTTGCCAAATTTATTGATAAACTAACCCCTCTTTGTTTTGCTTTTATAAGAAGTATTGCGGTCCGAAGTTCAAAATCTGGTTGGCCTATATCAATAGATAATCCTCCTTCAAAACGGGATTGAAGACGAGCTTCAAGTTTATTTATCTCCTCTGGTGGTTTGTCAGACGTAAGGACAATTTGTCCTTTTGTTTGTTGTATTGCGTTAAAAGTGTGGAAAAACTCCTCTTGAACAGCGTTTTTACCGGCAATAAACTGGATGTCATCAATCAGCAAAACATCCAAATTCCGATATTTCTTTTTAAAACCAACCGTTGTTTTATTCCCAATTGCCTCAATGATTTCGTTTGTAAACTCTTCACCAGTGCAGTAGATTATTTTCGCCGAAGGGTTACTTTTTAAAACAACATGTCCAATTGCCTGCATAAGGTGTGTTTTGCCTACCCCTACACCTCCATATAAAAAAAGAGGGTTATAAGAAGTGCCGGGTGTTTTTGAAACCGCCGTTGCGGCAGCATATGCCATTTGGTTTGATGAAGATACGGCAAAAGTATCAAAAGTACAATTTGTATTTAGCTTATTATAAAAATGTAGAGGCAGGTCGGGAGATTTTAATTTAAACAATGGACCATCAAAACTCTTTTTCGTTTGGCTGGGCAGACTAATAAACTCTAACCGCACATCCAGTTTTGTATAACTATCCACCGTTTTTTTTAAAAGCTCATAATATCTTTTTTCTATAAGATTTATAAGCATTGGTTGACTACAACCAATTTTAGCCACCTGGTTTTCTATCGATAGTAATTTTGTTTGAGAAAGAAAAATCTGAAAAACAGTTTTGCTTACTTGGAGCTCAACATCAGCCAAAACCATTTGCCAAACCGATTGTATATCCATAATATTTTAAAGATATCCACATCCTAAAAATGTTATCCACAATTGTCAATATAGGAAAACTGGTACTTTCTATTACTTTTCCCAGCAACCATTTTTATTTACAACTAAATGTGTTATCATAACTAAATGCCTAAAAGAACATACCAGCCAAAGGCAAAACGAAGGCAACTTAAACACGGATTCAGGAGTAGAATGAAAAACAGATCCGGCCGGGGTGTTTTAAAAAGAAGAAGGTTAAGATCCCGGAAAAAAATGAGCTTATAAAAGTTGTGCTTCCCAAAAAATACCGTTTAACACTGTCTTTGTTTAAAAAAACTCCCTCACCATTCAAAGAATTTAGTGCAATTTTCTTAAATCTAAAAATCAAAAATAAAAACAACAATTTATTTCCAAAATTTGTCATTATAACACCTAAAAAAATCGGTAAAAAATCAACATCGCGACATCTAACTAAAAGGATTATTACTGAAGTTATCCGCATAAAATTACCGAATATAAAAAACCCAAGTTATTTTTTGATAAAAGCTAAAAAAATAATCAGAAAAAAAGACAGACAAAACATAGAAAGAGAAATGAATGTTTTATTCAAACAAGCAAATCTTGTATGAAATCAATCTTTCTTATTATCATCAAAACCTACCAAAAATATATTTCTGAAAGTGTAATCGGCAGATATTTTTTAAACGATCATTGCCGGTTTTCCCCTACCTGTTCCCAATATACCTATGAGGCTATCGGAAAATATGGTACAATCAAAGGATTATTTTTAGGTTTCAACAGAATATTACGTTGTCACCCTTTTTCCAATGGCGGGGTAGACCCAGTAAAATAAAAATAAATTATGATGTTTAACCCAAATAACCCCTTTGATTCTTTTTTGGTCATACCGATTTTAAATATTCTAATCGGTTTCTATCATTTATTTCAAATACTTGGCGTGCCCGGAGCTTTGGGTTTGTCTATAATTTTGCTTACAATTATTACCAGACTTATTCTTCATCCTCTCACAGCGACTCAACTTAAAAGTACTTACAAACTAAATAAACTTAAACCAGAATTGGATAAAATCCAATCCCATTTCAAAGACGACAAACAAAAAATGCATCAAGAGCAGATGAAGCTATACCAACAAGCTGGTATCAACCCCGCAGCAGGGTGTTTGCCTTTACTTATCCAAATGCCAATTCTCATTGCTTTATATAACCTTTTTAGAAATATACTTGCCAATGGCAACCTAACCCAAATGGTATCGGAAATAAATAAACCAGGAGTTTTATATTTTCCTTTTCTTAAAATTAACTCACTAGACCTTTCTTTCTTTGGATTAAATCTCGCCTACAAACCAATAGATTGGCAAAAATTTGGCTGGTGGTTATTGTTGATACCGTTGATAACCGCAGCTCTGCAATATTGGCAGACAAAAATGATGATGCCACAAAGTCAGAAAACAGATAACCTGCCTGCGCAAGTAGGTCAGCAACAAATAACAGAGAAAAACAAAGAAAAGAAAGAAGAAGACATGAGTGCGGCAATGCAAAAACAAATGGCAATAATGATGCCTCTTATGATAGGATATTTTGCTTATACATTTCCGTTAGGGCTTTCGCTTTATTGGAATACTTTTACTGTTTTTGCTATAATCCAGCAGGATTATCTAAACAAAAAGTTAAATCTAGAACATGAAAAAAACAACTGACGAAAAAAACATCATTACAGAAATAAAAAAAACCACAGAAGAACTTTTAACTATGCTTAAAACCGAAGGCAAGGTTGAAGTAGGAGAAGAAAAAAGTAACGAAGAGAGTAATTATATTATAAAAATAGAAACACAAGAAACTGGTCTTTTAATAGGGTATCATGGTGAAACTTTAAACAGTCTCCAGCTTCTTTTAGGAGTTATCCTTTTTAAAAAACTTGGCAAATGGGTACATGTAGTAGTTGATGTAGGTAATTACAGACAAATGAGAGAAGAAAGCATAAAAGAGATGGTAAATAGAATTGTGTCAGAGGTAGAAGCTACAAATCAAGGAGCGACTCTTCCATACCTTTCTCCATTGGAGAGAAGAATTGTCCACATGATGTTGACTAACCATGGAAAAGTCGTTTCAGAATCAGTAGGTGAGGGTAAAGACAGGCGGTTAACTATAAGGCCTAAATGAGTCTAATTCTTTTTTATCTTTTTTTATTTTTTTTGCCAACCCAACTCGCTCACCACTTTTTTTTTGATTTCACAACTATTTCTGGAATCCGAAGCGATTATCTTACCCCTACTATTTATCTCACCGATATTATCTCGCTTTTTTTAATAGGAAGCGGTTTATTTGCAAAACTCAAAAAAAAGCCAACAAAAAAATCAGAGATTTGGAAAGTGATTTTGCTACTGTTTTTTTGTTATTTGCTTTTTAACTCATTTTTTGTTGCAGTAAATATTTGGGCGGCTCTTTATAAATTCATAAAAATCCTAGAGCTGATCCTTTTAGGGATTGCGATTTCACGCTTAAAACCAAAATTAAAAACAACAGTCTCTATTTTGTCGCTGAGCATGGTTTATTTATCCGTGATGGCTGTTTGGCAGTTTATGATCCAAAAATCAATCGGGGGAATTTTTTGGTGGTTGGGGGAGAGAGCGTTTTATGCAAATACGCCCGGGATTGCTGCATTTTCCTACAAAGGAAGTTTACTACTTAGGCCTTATGCAACATTACCTCATCCGAATGTATTGGGAGGATATCTTTCCATAACTTTTCTTTTTATCTTTTATTTTCTTGTATCAAACTGGAGAGGTTTAAATAAATGGTTGAAATTTTATTTCGGCATAAGTATCGTTTTGGGACTGGCTGCTTTAATTCTGACATTTAGCCGTGTGGCATGGGTGGTTGCATTAAGCGGATTAGTGATGATTTATTTAGATAAGAAAATAAACTTATCTAAAAAAATTAATGGCAATAAAAACAAATTTCTGGCCAGTATTTATCTTGCAATTATAGTATCCGTAGTTCTTCCGTTTTTTTCACCCAATTTTCTAATCGACAAATTTCAATACTGGCAAGAAAGGGTATCCTTAATCAAAACAACGGTTAACATGGTGTTGGTAAACTTGCTTTTTGGGACTGGACTGAACAATTCTATTACTCAGGTGCAAAACTATATAAATACTTTCCCTGGGTTATATATTTTCCAACCAGTTCACAATATTTATCTTTTAATTTTATCAGAAACTGGCATAGTAGGGTTTTTACTTTTCTTATTGCTGACAATTATGTATATAACAAGAATTTTTAAATCCCCACCGATTTTTTTGTACATCTTCATACAGCTTTTTATTTTAGGCTTATTTGATCATTATCTTTTCACTCTGCAACAAGGACAGTTGCTATTGGTTGTTTTTACCGCTTTATCTTTTTCCCTAAAAATGGCATAGTAATATATAGATATGAAGTGGCAAAAAGTACTATTATTTTTATTGATATTGCCAGTAACATTAATTTTGGATTTTATTTTATATTCTTTTACCAAAGCCTGTCCTGCTTGTGGGAGTTTTACCGCGTGGTTAGAGACTGAAGGAGCATTATCTTTTCCACTGGTAGTCGGATTATCAGAATGGTTCGGACAAGTTTTTCATCATTCTGAGCAAAAGGAAGGGTTGCCTGGT
Source organism: Candidatus Gottesmanbacteria bacterium (assembly GCA_016195685.1). Lineage (GTDB taxonomy): Bacteria > Patescibacteriota > Microgenomatia > 2-02-FULL-39-11 > 2-02-FULL-39-11 > JACPZE01. The sequence goes on along the minus strand of JACPZE010000041.1, from coordinate 21,410 downwards.
CCATCCCGAAAAGGAAAACCCCATAATCATTGAGATGACTAAATATTTATGAATATAGCTATTTTAGGCGGAAAATTCGACCCTCCCCACATTTGGCATTTTCTTACAGCACAGCAAGTTTTGGAAAATGTTCCCGAAATTGATCAAGCTTGGCTGCTTCCTGATTATACGAACGCTTTCAGACCAATTGTTGCCATGCCGTCTGATCGGATAGAGATGCTTCATTTCCTGGAAACCGGCAGAATAAAACTCTCCACGATTGCCATAGCAAGAGAAGAAACCACTTATACGGTAAATATTGCTACTGAGCTAAAGAAAGATTTAAACAATCGATATTATTGGATTGTTGGTTCAGATGTTACAACGGAATTCTCCCGTTGGCGGGATTACCAAAAGCTATCGCGCCTTATGCAATTTTTAGTATTCCCCAGGAAAGATTATCCGATCAAAAATCTACCGCAGGGATTTCAAAAAGTCCCCGGGGATCTTCTTCTCTCCAATATTTCATCAACTACCATCCGCGATCGGGTCAAAAACGGCCTTTCCATAACAGGACTAGTTTTTCCGGAAGTGGAAGATTACATTCGGAGAAGGAATCTATACAAATAAAGTATTAAGTATTACGCATCAAGTATTAAGTATATTTTCTTTCAATATCCAATACGTAATACCTAATACTTGATACTACTATGCTAATTGATCTATCCTTTAACTCCCAAAAAATTACCCAAAAATTAATTAATTTCATCCAACACACTTTAAAAAAAACAGGATTCACCCGTTTAGTTATTGGTCTTTCCGGGGGGATTGATTCCGCAACTTCTTTAGCGTTGGGGGTAAAAGCCATCGGAGCAGACAATATTTATGTATGCATGTTTCCATATGGGGAATTAAACAAAGAAGGTCTAGATGATGCAAAATTGATAGTTGATGAATTTAAAATTCCTGCAGGTAATATAAAAGCAATAGATATTAAATTTCTGGTTGATTCGGTTGTGAAACTGGATCCATCGGTAAATAATATAAGAAGCGGTAATATTATGGCCCGGATGCGGATGATACTTCTTTATGACTTAAGTAAAAAATACAATGCATTGGTTTTAGGAACAGAGAATAAAACCGAAAATTTACTAGGTTATTTTACCCGCTTTGGTGATGAGGCAAGCGATGTGGAGTCTCTTCTCAATCTTTATAAAACACAGGTAAAACAGTTAGCAAAATATTTGGAAGTACCGGAAAAAATTATAAATAAAATTCCAACCGCAGGAATGTGGCAGGGGCAAACAGATGAGGGCGAATTCGGCTTCGGTTATGAGGAAGCGGATAAGATTTTGTATCTAATTCATGAGAAAAAATACAAAAAAGAGAAAATCATAAAAGAAGGATTTGACCAAAAAACAGTCGAGAAAGTTATAAAAAGAGTAAGTGATAATTCGTTCAAACATTTTCTTCCTTATACGCCCAAATAAACATCTTCTCCATTGACTCCAAACGTCTTTTCTGCCTAATATAGATTAAGATGCATGGTAAAAACATCCAAAAACAAATTTCATATGAATAATGGCCCTGAAAATCAATCTATTCTTGGTATTATTCGCAGGATTTTTAGACGAGGAAGACCCGCTGAGCCGCCTGCGGTACAACGGGAGAGAAGAAGGACACCACAAGAAAGAGAGAATCGGGAAACAGCGGATATCATAATTGATAAGCTTAAAAATATTCAAGAAGGGCAGCAAGGATATGATTTGTTTAAAGGATTAAGGCCGGATGCGGCTACTTTAACCAGGCACCGGCCTCTTGCGAATTTTCTTATAGATATTTTGCACACACCAGATCCCCATAAATATCATGATGTTGATTGGCTGCGGAAACACCACGATAGATTAGCCGGTATACTTAGTAGTCTTCCCAATTACAACGAAACTGGAGCTTGGGGGCCATTTGAAGAATTACAAGATCGTTTTGCCTCATTAATTCTAAAATACAATAAAAACAGACGACTTGAAGAAGTAGAAAGGTTGGAAAAGATGAAGGAGTGGATGTCTCCGGAAGCTATAGAAGCTAATGAAAGATTGGTGAAAGCAAGGGGTGGAAAGACGGTAGATGATTATTTACCAGTTAGTGGAGAAGGAAAAACGATAAATGAAGCGATTGGAGATTTAGACGGTATTTTGACTCGTGGACAAATAGATCTTTTAAATGAGGTTAAAAACGGTCATTACAAAGAGGATAGGGATGATTTGTTAACTGAAGCAGAGGAAATTTTAGAAAGCAAAAACGATGAATTAATAAAACAACTTGGCAAAACTCAAGGAGCAGAATCGCCAGATGATGTCAACGCTCCTAGCATGATGGCCCGGGAACATAGGGCAGCAGGAGAAAAACACAGAAAACTTATTACAGCCAGGGAGAAATTAGGTCGTTCGGTGGTGGAAAAAACCGGAAGCACCAAAGCTAGATTTTACGATGCCATGAGAACACAGGGCCGAGGATCTGTGGAGTTTATGATTCAGACAGATGCAGACTACAGGGATTATTGGTTTTATCATATATTGGAGCCGATATTGTATAACCAGCGCAGTGAATCGTCGCATCAGCTCTACACTCTGTACGTTGCCGGAGATATGGACGCTTTTTTGGATATCGTCAGAAACACAAAAGATGCGGAAGGAAACAGGGTTGGTCTACAATACGCAGCCCGTTACGATGTTCTCAAAAGTACTATTTTCCAATCTCACGATATGGATTATTGGGCGGCGCATCCGTCACAGGATATGAAGGAATTTATAAGCTCAACGGCCCTTTTTTTAAATATGTATATCGATGCGGCATCCCAGGACCCGATGGTAGCGTTGGGGAAAAGAGCTTATGAAATGGCTCTTTTGTCCATAAGGGATACCCACGACGGATATATTCCGCGTGAATGGCTTTCCTGGGAAGAAGGCAAACTCCGTAATTCTAAATTGGATCAGGTCGCCCGTACATATCTTGACCAGATGATAAATTTGGGTCAACTTTATCATATAAAAGAAGATGACATAGTCCGTAATGGTCTGCCACAGCCTAGCGTATGGAATAGAAAACAAAGTGATCATTCAAAGCCTTTTACAATGAAGGAGGTATATGGATTTGAGTCAAAATTGAGCAATAAATACGGAGATAAATTAGGAGATTTAAAAATCGCTGCGGCGCTTAAACAAGCCAAAGGCCTTTCTCTTATCGATCAAAGGCTTCTGGAAATTGTTGCTCATTCCAGAGGGACAGGTACTTCTTATGAACAGACGGGGGAAGCTGGTCAGTCATTTAGTCTTTCAGCCAAACAATTTAATAGTATCCCTTACGAAGGGATAGCCCGTCATATAGCACCGATGATCCATTATTACAGTAGGTACAGGCTGGGCGGTGAATACTATGATGCATTTTTCAACATGCTGGTTATGGGTAAATGGGACAACTGGCATCCAGATATAATGAAGGAAATAGTGAAATTTGTCACAAAAGGAGATAGCCAGGGAGCGATAGATTATCTTGAATCTAAAGGTATGCACGATGGGGCTGAGGCCTTTAAAAACAGGCTGATAGAAGCAGAAAACCCTTTTGAATATTCCGGCATGTGGGGACCATGGACGGGGTGGAGACTGGGCGATTCAACTATAAGTTTTGACGATTGGGAGCGCGACCGGGCTTATGGGACAAATATCAAGCTTATAAACGCCCAAAACTGGGCAGCCAGGCAAGTCAGGCGTAAATTTGAAAGCGAGGCAGGGAATGAACTCTATAAAAGATACCGTAGAGAATACAGAGATAGGGCCAAAAATTCAAATGATCTGAAGGCACGATCAGCGGCTTTGGCTGACGAGGCTGTGCAAAACAGAGATCCTAATGATTTTGACGACTCATTTGAAATCTTATGGAGAGATGTAGGGAAAAATTTGCACCCCGAGGGCGTGATAAAAACATACGGACAGCTGCTGGATGATCATTGGGTGGCAAATAAGGAAACCGGAAGTTATAAAGAATTGGCTGTGAAACTGAAAAAGGTTTATCTTGCCCGCACTTGGTTAGAATCGGCGATGCGCTCTCCGCTTCTGGCAGCCAGATATATAGAAGTTGAGACGAGTATGTACGGGGGTACAGAAAAAGTTAAACTACGCGATGAAATAATTGCCAAAATTTTGCATATCGACAGAAAACAAATCGATTCCATGAGGACGCCTACTTCAGGTGAGGAAAAGGAATTTGACGATATAGCCGATCTTGAGGCTACAGTTGGAGCTATTTCTCAACAAGCCATAAAAGACAACAAAGCGCTTCAAAGCGAAGATTTTGATAGGCATATAAGGTTGATTAACGAAGATGGAACTTTAACTGACCTGCAAAAAGAGGAAAAAACAAGAATGATGCAAAACGCCAAAAGATATTGGGAAGAAGTAAAAACAGCTCTTTTGGGAGATAAATCCATAGAATGGTATTATCAGCAATTGGGAGTTGAAGGTTGGAATGAGGATCAGATAAAAAGGGAACGGGGAGTAAGAGTACATAAAATCGATTGGAACCAAGTGGATAGAATAGTGACGGACGTAGAAAAAGACGAGAAAGGAAAAGTGAAAGATGATGCCAAAGGAAGACTGACTTTTGAAACTTCCTGTATCACTAATAAGCTTTTGGATAGAAACTACAGAACTACGCTTTTTTCTACCGAAGATATGGGTTGGGAGTATTTAAATATAGGGCAACTAGGAGACAGAAATCCGGTCCGCCGGGCAGGGGATCTGGCTTCTCATGTACAATTTGCTCAACTTTTTGAAGAGTATGTAAATAATCTGCTTGTTGCCAGGCCAGATATGGATGAGTTGGTAAAAAAACAAAAAGAGATGTGGACGGCTCTCTCGGGTGACTTTGTGGATATAGCCATAAGAAACTGTTACAGAATAAGCTATACTACTGCCATGATGTACAGAAAAGCAGATTTGGCATGGGCTATTCCGTTTATAAGTCCAGTGTATGGTGTTTTTACAGACTCTTCAATTATGCAGATGATAAGAGGAAAAGATAGGGCTGATGCCTGGGGACCCAACGATCTTCTTCAATACGTTCAAGCGGTGGGAGGTCAACAGATACTACCTAAGCGTCCGTATCACGGGTTGGCTGCTTATGCCAAGATGGAAGAAGAAGGGTTTGGACCCAAAATGGGCGTTTCTTTTTATGGTGTTACCAGTAATGATTTGGGGAAAGCTATCGGCGGCACCAAATGGCTTGCCACTTGGGAAATAGCCAGTACGAGTCTTATGATAGTTACGATACTGAATTTCTACAGGGCGCTTACGGCAAAAAGTGAAGAAGACGAAGCAGCGCATTAAATACGATTTTATCTTACGCGTTTTGTTTTTTTTCTGCTCCTCCACCTTTAGGTTGTCCAAGACCCATGGATTTAGCTATACCAGCGAAAGCTCCCTTCACAAAAGGTTGTTGGAAATAGTAGAAAGACTGCATTGCTCCCATTCCGGTACTTATCACTCCGGTTACCGGTGAGAAGGCAGTTCCGGCAGTTACAGGTACGGCGGGTTTGGCTCCGAATAATTTCTTTATAGAAGCTACTAGATTTGGCGCAAGGAAAATAATGCCTAATCCTATAAAAATAGCGATAGGATTGCCTCTGCACGTTTGTCCCGGGAGACATACTTCTCCCCCGCCGCCAGTTGGAGTAAGAGGTGCTCCCCATATATTACTTTGCCAGGTGATGGCAGTCATAATCCAAGCAAACATAATTACAAGAACCGTTGCTGGAAAAACAACCAAGTTCGCCACGAGTCCTTTAATCCAGTCTTTAAGAGCCGATTGGCCGGGTATGGCTTCCTTAAGAAGAAGTATCGGGCCGATAAGTATGCTTATGATAAGTTGTATGTATGAGTTAAGCAGCAAGAAAAAAAGCCGGACAAAGGTATAAAATAAACCAAGGGCGATAATCAATATTATTACAAGGGGAATTAGAGCTGCTCCACCAACAAAAGTCAACCCTGGGCCTAGAGCTGTACCAAGTATGGGTATCATTGCGGTTGAGCCAAAAAGATGCATAAGAATACCACCTAATCCAAGTGACGCACCTGAACCGATCACCAGATTTGCAGCGCTTCCCAAAAAAAACTGCTGAAAAGCTCTAGCGGCTAACTCAATATTAAATAAGAAGCCTAACAGATTCCAAACCCCAGACCATCCGGACTGGGTGAATTGAAGCATCAAGTCATTAGTATTGGTCATGTAATCCGGTACTGTGTTTGGAGGAAGAGACTTTAATGCAAGTGTCACCAGATCAATTACCAAGAAAATTACAAGATACATCAAGTCTATGAGAAATCCAGCTATAGCATATGAGAAGGTGATGATGATAAGAGTCATGACAATTCTAGGTAGCGCTGCTTGAACTGAGATGACTGTTTTGGGATCGATTTTCATACGGAAGATAATCATAAAACCTATCGCCAGCATGACTAAGATTAAAATTCCATAAGAAAGATTTCTGGCCGCTTTCCAGATTGGAAGAAGAGGCGCTAATCCGGCAAATCCTATTCCTTGTGCATAAGCTGGTTTAGCAATAATTCCGGCATTTTGTAAGACATCCGCTACATAGACTATGCCAGAAGCAGGAGGAGTGCTTATAATCATAGCCATAGCATTACTTAAAAAAGGTAAAGCTCTGGATTTATTATCGAGTGCGGCCAATTTTCGATTCAATGGTAAAAATCCATCAGCAAGCATAAACATGCCTGCGCTTAAATTGGCATCTACACTACGGCAGTTAGATACCCTGGGTTTATAAACACCATATCTTGCCAGATCTTCTGTCTCCGCTTCTATCATGGCTACTCCACCTTCTCCGCAATTTTTGAATGCATCACTCCATATAGTCCATGGTTCTGCATCAATAGTAGTTTTGCCAGCTGCATGAGCAATATTATTTTTAGAAATAAAAACAAAGATAAATAGGAAAATTATAAATGTAGTAAAAATATATTTGAGGGGCAGAAGTGTCATCCTTATTCCATTATTCTTTTTTTAAAGACCACTGTCAATAGATATAGAGAGATTATTATGGAGTATTTGTACTATTTGGGATGGTGAATTCAAGGACGTTTACTCCGGTGAAGGCATAGATGATTTTAAAGACGAGATAAGCTATGGCCATCAGAGCGATGCCGCCAATAGCGTAGGTCATCGTTTGTTGGGCTGAGGCAGTTTTTTTCTGATCTCCTGCAGAGGTGAGATACTTAAACCCTCCGATCACAAGCATGACAAAAAGTGCGATCACAGCCAAAGGAAGAATGATTTTCAGTAGTCTTTGGAAGATAGCCTCGAAACATTTGATGGTAGGGACTTTGACACCGTTAAAATTTTCAATACAAGCGATATTTGTGCCGGGCCAATTTTCCATTTCGTCGTTTTATCCGGTGCCAAGAACGGGCAGTTTTAAATGGAAGATGTCTATCCCTAGGATGCTACCCATGACAGAAAACAACGCCCAAGTGGAAGCGACGATCAAAAGTCCAAGCAGTGCGGCTTGAATTCTGTGCTGGGCTGCTTCTACTCCCGCTTTGTCTCCGCCGGAAGTGATCCACTGGATACCTCCCCAGATAAGATAAATAAAAGCAAATATCGCGGCCAATACAAGCGCAATACCTACAATACCCCCGATAAGAGTCCCGAAGTTGGTGATCTTAATAATATCCGGTTTGACGATATTGATGGTGGTTGAATCATCAGCAAAAGAGATAGAGGCGCTAAGGAAAAAAATACTTGAGGAAGTAAGTAAGGCAATGATTTTTTTCATATACGGTAATTCTTATTATGTAGCATCATTTTGACTCTGTCAAGAATTTATTTACCAAGACTGGGTAAAATTAAACTAAACGCTCCGTTTTCACCAACGAGTGATAATCCCAGTATTTGAAGTATCACTAAATAAAACGCCCAAGCGGCAAAAACTATCAAAAGTCCGACAAGGGCGTTGGTGATGCGGTGTTGGGCGTTTTCAAGACCGGTTTTATCCCCTCCGGAGGTTATCCATTCAAAACCTCCCTGCAGAAGTTGAAAAAGGGCAAGAAGAGTGGCGATTATTAGCATCGTGCCTACAATAACTGCAATGATATTTCCAAAGACAGTTGGGGCATCGCCTGATTTTTTATTGGCGATGTTGGGAAGTACGGGATTATTGATGGGTGGAATATCTTCAGCAAGAAATATTTTCATATTATTTTCCCAAATTAAGTAGTAAACTTCCCGGATTTAGGATATCCAAACCCAGAATTTTTCCAATTACTCCGATTACTGCCCAAGCAGAAACCACAATGATCAGTCCGATAGTGGCATTGATGATCCTGTCTCTGGATTGTTGTAAGTTATTTTTATCCCCCCCTGATGTGATCCATCCGAATCCGCCTTGAATAAACTGAAAAATAAAATAAATAGCCGCAGCTGCAGTCATAACGCCAACAACAGTACTTATGATTTTATTCAGAGAAATACCTACTTTCGTGTTATCGCTATTTCCGCAAAGCAATTCCGCGATCGGGCCGAATCCGCTCCCACAACCAATACCTGTAGCGGCAACCGCAATGCCGTTACTTGTAAGTAATGTAGAAATAGCGATAAATAAAGAAAGTATTCTTTTTTTCACGGTTTTGCTCCAGGTGCTCCTCCAAGAGTAGGATTAAGTATTGCTCCTGCGTTATGAAAAATTAAGATACCGGCAATGGCTGCCAGTAGAAATGAGGCGACGATCACAAGTAGTCCTAAGAATGTTTGCCAGATCCGATCCCAGGCTTTGGTGATGTTTTTTCCATCTCCGCCCGCGTTCATAAAACCATAACCGGCGATGATGAAATTGAGGAATGCCCATATACCAGCGACAATAAAAACGAGCCGAAGTATTGAATTTAAGAAAACTACAATTCCTGTAAATTGGCCAGTGATTGGATCAATTCCAGGATCCATACCGGGAAGAGGTGATAATTTACCGATAGCACATCCGGGATCTGAAGGATCACACGCGAAAACTTTATTAATGAGAAGTGAAAAGAGATTACTAATTTTCATTATTACAAAATACTATCAAGCGAATGATTTGTAACAAAATTGATTATCTGCAATATCCAATAGCTGCTAAACATGATCATCAGCCCAACCGCCCCATAAGTGAGGACCCGGTGCCATTTCTCTTTGGCTTGAGCATCTTCGCTTCCTGCTCCCTTCATGATACTAAATCCTGCCACTATGACCATGACGAAAAAAATAATCCCTCCGAAAAGAAGCGCCATGGGTAGTAAACGCGAAGGTATACTTCCTAAATCTGGAAATACTTTTGCCAAAGGCCATTCGTCGGTAATATTCACTGCGTATACATTTTTGACCAACCCCATACAATTAGTCTAGTCAAAAGCTTTGTGATTTGTCAAATATAGATGCGATTAGTTATAATATACATGATTTCGCTGTTATAAACGACTTATTAGGTACGGATATTTTTATGGATGACAAACAGCTGGTAACCCAAATTTTAAAGGGCAATGAAAAAGCGCTTCGGTATTTCTACGATAAATACCAGCCGAGACTTTTGACTTTCATAACAAACAAAATAGCCAACGAAAAAGATGCGGAAGAAATTTTGCAGGATAGCCTTCTTGCCGCACTTGAAGCGTTGCGGGATTTTTCTTTCAGGTCTTCACTTTTTACATATATATGCAGTATCGCAAATCATAAAGTGATTGATTTCTACCGCAGAAGGAAAATAAAAGCAATCGTTTTCTCAAAAATTCCGGATGTGGAGCCCCTTATATCCACTCTTTTTGGCCCAGAAAAATTACTTGACGAAGCTCTATTAAAACAAAAAATAAAACAGACTTTCAGAAATATTACTCCTAGATACAGTAAAATTCTAAAGCTAAAATATGTTTACGGCTATACCGTTTCGGAAATTGCAAGGAAACTCTCGATATCTTTTAAAAGCGCCGAGAGTCAGCTTTTCCGGGCGAGGCAGGAATTTGCTTTAGCTTATTTAATATGAAAGACGGAAAAACTTATCAACTAATGGTCGCGAAAATGCGTGAAGTATCTTTGGTTCCTCCACAAACAATAGGGCCATTTACCGGAGTTTACAAAAGGATCGTTCCATTTTTTAAATTTTCTCCGTGGAGGAGTGCTGCTCTTATCTCTTTTTTTACTACAGTTATCTTGTATTTTATGCTCGGCTCAACTTTGGTAAAAATTGCCTCAATTCTTCAGTTTGGTTTCTAAGAATATTTTATGGAAACTTTTATTTTTTCATTTATAAGGAGTTTTATTATTTTTGGCAGAAATTTAGCTGGAATATTTAATAGTCCTTATGTAACTTACAGGAAACTTTCACATGAAAAAACCTATCTTTCTCAGACAGTATTTATTCCTTTACTTATTTTCTTGTATTTCGCATTTGTATCCACTCTCCGGTCTGGCATAAAAAACCCATTTTTATTGACGATAAAGTTCAATACCCTTATATTTTTTTCGATACTGGGATTTGTTATGATGCTGGCAGTATTTGTGGTTGGAGGAAAATTATTAAATATCAAAACACAAATAGAGAGGCTATATCTCCTTTGGATTTATTCACTTGTTCCTACACTCGTTTGGTTTTTTACAACATCGATCTTGTATCTTATCCTACCTCCACCCAGAACCATGACATTTTTAGGTAAACTATACAGTACAGTTTTCATAACCTTTTCCGTCGCTGTTTTTTTGTGGAAAATGATTCTTTACTATCTTACTTTGAGGTTTTCTCTAAAGATTGATCTTTGGAAAATATCCCAAATCTCTACACTGGTTATACCTTGTGTAATTATTTATTCATTTATCATGTATAAACTGGGAATTTTCCGAATTCCATTTTTATGAGTATCAGAGATTTTAAAACAATAAATAAAAGGCTGCAATTTATCGAGGAAAATAAAAAGATAAAACTTGAGAATATAAAGATTTACCCTCCTGATTTGGAAAAGGCGCAGTTTACAAATTGCGAAAATATGATTGGTGCAATTCAAATACCATTAGGAGTCGCCGGGCCACTACTTATAAACGGACAGTATGTAAAGGGCGATTATTATCTGCCGCTAGCTACTACTGAAGGAGCTTTTGTGGCATCGGTATCTCGCGGGTGCAAGGCGATAACTCAAAGCGGTGGGGTAACTGTAGCCGTTGAGGATGTGGGTGCGACACGGGGACCTGTTTTTAAAACCTCTGGTATAAAAGAAAGCCAAAAATTTCAAAAATGGCTGGATGATAATTTCCACGAATTAAGAACAATTGCTTCTAAAACATCCGGACATTTAAAATTAAAAAAAAAGGGCGTTTTCTTTGTTGGTGGATATGTTTACGTTCGATTTTATTTTGATACAAAGGAAGCGATGGGAATGAATATGGCGACAATTGCAACTTCTGCAATTGTAGGATTTATCGAAGCAAATACAGCAATCAAGTGTATTTCGGTAGCAGGCAATTTTGATATAGATAAAAAACCAAGCTGGCTTAATTTTATTTCCGGCCGTGGAAAAAAAGTCTGGGCGGAAGCGACGATTTCCGGTCATGTAATTCGCGAAACACTTAAAACTAACGCACAAACGATACATAATATCTGGCTATCAAAATGTATGTTGGGAAGTATTATGTCAGGATCATTAGGATTTAACGCCCATTTTGCAAATGTTATCGCGGCTCTTTTTTTAGCGACCGGTCAAGACATCGCGCATGTTACTGAAGGAAGTGTAGGTATTACAACGACAGAAGTTAAAGACGACAATCTATACGTTTCTGTTTATTTGCCGGATCTTATGGTAGGTACAATTGGGGGGGGTACAGGACTACCCAGTCAAAAAGACGCCTTATCGATTTTAAATATTTACGGTGAGAAAGATAGCAGTTTAAAACTGGCAGAAATTTGTGGCTCAGCTATTTTAGCAGGTGAAATTTCCCTATTGGCCTCGCTTGCCGAAGGTAGTTTAGCTTCTGCACACGAAAGACTTGCCAGACAAAAATAAATGACAGATGTTGGTATCGTAAGCTACGGAGTGTATATCCCTAAATATCGGATAAAAGTATCCGATATTTCCTCTTTGTGGGGCAAAAATTCCAAAGATATAGAAAAATCACTGGGAGTTACCGAAAAATCAGTGCCTGGATTTGATGAGGATACAGTTACTCTTGCGTATGAGGCATCATCTATTGCCCTGAAAAAAGCAAAAATAACGCCCTCCCAAATAGAACTATGCTTGGTAGGATCAGAAAGTCATCCTTATGCCGTGAATCCAACGTCGACAATAGTCGCCGAGTTTTTAGGAGTGGGTAGGAATTATTTGGCAGCTGATTTGGAATTCGCCTGTAAAGCGGGAACGGCCGGAATAATTCTTGCAGCCGGTCTTATATCCAGTCGTCAAATAACCTTTGGATTAGTTATAGGTAGCGATACAGCTCAAGCAAAACCCCATGATGTTTTGGAGTATACCGCGGCAGCTGCAGCCTGCGCTTTAGTTTTGGGAAATAGCAAGAATAAATGTGTGGCAAAAATTATTGACTTTACTTCTTATTCTTCCGATACTCCGGATTTTTGGAGGAGAGACGGGGTGCCTTATCCAACTCATGGAGGAAGATTTACCGGTGAACCAGCTTATTTTACTCATGTAGAAGGAGCGGCAAAAAGATTAATGGAGAAGACAAAAAGAAGTCCTTCTGATTTTGATTATTGTGTCTTTCATATGCCCAACGGGAAATTTCCCCGTGAAATTGCAAAAAGACTAAGGTTTACAGAAAAGCAACTCGCTCCCTCACTTATGATTGACTATATAGGCAATCCTTATTCCGCTTCATCCCTTTTAGGTCTTTCGGCTGTCCTTGATATTGCCAAACCAGGACAAAAAATATTTATGGTTTCGTATGGGTCAGGGGCTGGGTCTGACGGATTTGTGATTGAAACAACCGAAAATCTAGCAAAACAGGAAAAAAATTATTCGACTTTGAATATCTTAAAAAATAAAAAATACATCTCTTATCCAGAATATCTAAAATTTACCCAAAAAATATAAAATATGCTTGCCCTGAGTGAAGCGAAGGGTTTGTTCTAAAGCACGAGGGGAATAAATATGAAAGTTGAGATTATTGCTGCTGCAACAACTAAATTTGGAGAGTTATGGCATCGGTCTCCACGTGATTTGGCAAAAGAGGCGGTCGCTGGAGCATTAATTCAGGCAAAGATAAACGCAAAAGAAATAAAAGCGCTTTTTGTCGGAAACATGCTTTCTAGTTCTTTGGGTGGACAAGACCATCTGGGCGCATTTTTTGCAGAAGAATTAAAAATGACAGTACCGGCCATGAAAATTGAAGGTGCTTGTGCATCCGGAGGACTAGCAATACATGCTGGAGTAATGGCTGTAAATTCTGGTCTTTACGATAAGGTGTTAGTGTTGGGAGTGGAGAAAATGACAGATCATAAACCGGAAGAAGTTGCCCAAGCTCTTATGGGTGCAGGAAGCGATATGGAGAGAGAGGCAGGTGCTACATTCCCGGCTCTTTACGCTCTTATGGCGCGTGCACACATGGATAAATACGGGACTTCCGAGGAGGAATTGGCATCTGTGGCGGTGAAAAATCACTATCACGCGTCTTTAAATTCGCATGCACAATTCAGAAATACCATTACCGTTGAACAGGTGCTTAGAAGTTCGATGATTGCATCGCCGCTTAAACTTTTGGATTGTTCACCAATTACAGATGGGGCAGCTGCAGTGATACTCACAAATAACAAAAAACCTGTCCCGACGGGTCGAGGCGGGCAAATAACAAAAAGCAAAAAGGTTATCAACATTATTGCTTCAGCTGTAGCAACTGATACGCTAGGATTAGCAGAGCGTAAGGATTTAACTACTATTTATGCAACAGTTGAAGCCAGTGAAAAAGCATATAAGGAAGCAAATATAATTCCAAAAGAAGTCGATGTTGCTGAAGTGCATGATTGCTTTACCATTGCAGAAATTATAGCTATGGAGGATTTGGGTTTCTTCCCAAAAGGTCAAGCCGGGAAGGCGATAAAAGAAGGGAAAACAAAATTAGGAAAAGGTAGCCCGGTGGTAAATACCTCCGGCGGACTAAAAGCGTCGGGTCACCCGGTAGGGGCAACGGGAGTTAAACAAATTGTAGAAATTTATCGTCAACTTAAAGGTATCGCCGGTAAACAACAAGTGGAAGGAGCAAAAATTGGTCTTACCCACAATGTTGGCGGAAGCGGAGCAACAGCTGTTATACATATTCTGCGGGCAGAATGAGAATTAATTATGATTAGTCCAGTCAAAATTTGGCGCAGTCAAAAAAAAATACAAAATTCGTTGGGAGTTTCCGGGAAGATAATTTCCTACACCAGAGTTTTTGTCCCTCCAGCAGGATTTGAATCACAAGCTCCATATATTGTTGTGATTGCAAAGTTGGAAAAGGGTGATAAATATACTGCCCAATTAGTTGATTGGGACGAAAAACATTTACAAATAGGCCAAAAAATAATGACAGTTTTGCGAAGAACGCGAGATCCCGGAGAAGAAGGTGTCATTCCATACGGTATTAAGTTTAAGCCTCTATGATTATTGTTTCTGCACCTTCAAAGATCCATCTTTTAGGTGAACATGTTGTAGTTTACGGCAGACCGGCATTACTTGCCGCGATTGATAAAAGACTATATGTAAAAATCAAAAATCAAAAATCAAAAGTCCCCGGCCTCGCCAAGCACGGGGCGGGCAAAAATCAAAAAAAAGTTACTATTTACACTAAAGAAAAAGATGATTTGATTTGGGAAACGATTGAAGTTTTTAAAAAAAGTTTCTCGATCGATAAACTTCCTCCATTAGAAATTACCATTACATCACAGATTCCTACAGGTTGTGGTCTTGGATCATCAGCCGCTTTGTCAGCTGCGCTGATTGGGGCTTTGATGAAGTCAGTAAAAAATCTATGGAATCCCGGCAAAATCAACGAACTTACTTACACAGTTGAGAAAATAGCCCATGGTAATCCATCCGGAGCAGATAATACAACGGTTGTTTTTGGCGGATTGGTCTGGTATAGGCGGGAATTTGAGTTTCTTAAGTCAATCTGGAGTTTGCCTATTTCTTTATACAAATTCCCAAAATTTGGAATAATTGATAGTGGTAGACCACAAGAAGGAACGAGAGAAATGGTTAGTTTTGTGACCCATCAGTATAAGAAAAATAATCAAAAAATGGATGAAATATTTTATGATCAAGAAAACCAAACTAAAAATTTATTGCTCTCACTTAAAAATAATGATAATCAGCTATTAATTACTTCACTAAAAAAAGGCGAGGAGAATTTGGAAAAAATTGGAGTAGTAGGGAAAATTTCACAAAAAATCATAAGAGAAATAGAAAGCCTTGGAGGAGCAGCAAAGGTTTGTGGAGCCGGCGGGAGGAAAAAGGCAAGCGGAGTAATACTTTGTTACCATAGTGATCTGTCGATCATAAATAATGTTATGAAAAAATATAACTTATCCGTATCGCCAATAAAATTAGGAGAAGAGGGGATAAGAATTGAACAATGAAACAAATAGCAGTTTCAGTTCCAGGAAAACTTATGCTTATGGGCGAACATGCGGTGATATATGGAAGGCCATGCATAGTTACAGCAATTGATCAAAGAATAATAACGACAGCTGAACTTTTAGAAGAATCTATATTTAAGTTAGAAGCGCCTGATGTGAAGGTTACTGGATATCAAAAAACAACTGCAGATTTAGGTAAAGGAGAAATTCCCAAAGAGGCAAAATTTGCCGAACTGGCAGTATTGAATTTTTTGAATGCTTATAAAATTTCCAAAGGAATTAAAATCATTACAAAATCCCCCTTTTCCGCTAATTTCGGCTTTGGATCATCAGCGGGAACAGTAGTAGGAATAATTAAGTCGCTTTCTGAATTGTTCAGTGTTACTGTTTCTCAGAAAGAATTATTTGATTTATCATACAAAACTGTTTTGGATGTGCAGGGAAAAGGGTCGGGTTTTGATGTGGCTGCGGCAATTTATGGTGGTACTATTTTTTTTCAAAATAAAGGGGAAGTTATTGAATCTTTAACGGCAGATGGACTTAATTTAGTCATTGGATATTGTGGAGTAAAGGCTGATACGGTATCAATGATTAACTCTGTGGAAAGTAAAATGAAAAATTACAAAGCAGGAATCGATAAAATTTTTGATAATATCGGCGGTCTAGTTATCGAAGCAAAATCAGCCATTTTAGAGAAAGATTGGGAAAGGCTCGGTACACTTATGGATTATAACCAAAATTATCTGGAAGATTTGGCTGTTTCAACGGAAAAATTAAATAATATGATTGAAGGAGCAAAAAAATCAGGTGCATATGGAACGAAACTTTCCGGAGCCGGCGGAGGAGATTGTATGGTTGCTTTGGTATCGGAAGAAAAGAAGTTAAAAGTTACACAAGCAATAGAAGTAGTGGGAGGACAAGTTATCAATGTTACCCCTAACGCGCCGGGAGTAAAAGTGGAAAATATATGAAAGCGACAGCAGTGGCCCCATCAAATATCGCCTTTATCAAATATTGGGGAAAGAAAGATAAGAATTTACGTTTACCTGCCAACACGTCTATTTCCATGAATTTAAGTAATGCTTTCACAACCACGACCGTTGAATTTTCTGCCGACAACAAAAAAGATGAGATATATTTTGGGGAGAAAAGAATGGATAGAAAGTCTTCGATAAGAGTGATTAGTCATTTAGACAGGATAAGGCGAATAGCTAAAAAAAATTTATTCGCAAAAGTAGTTACTCAAAATAGTTTTCCTCAAAGTACAGGTATTGCTTCTTCTGCTTCTGGTTTTGCGGCGTTAACATTGGCTGCCGTAGGGGCAATGGATTTAAAATGTTCGGAGAAAGATTTATCAATACTGGCAAGATTAGGATCAGGGTCTGCCTGCCGTTCAATTCCTTGTGGATTTGTAGAGTGGAAGGTAAGCAAGACGAGTGAAAATTCATACAGCTTTTCTTTATATGATGAAAAGCATTGGGATCTAAAGGATATAATCGCAGTAGTTTCAACAGAAGAAAAGAAAACAAGTTCTACTCTTGGTCATGAAAATGCAAAAAGCAGCCCTTTATTTTCAAAAAGATTGGAGCATTTGCCCGCGAGAATCGTAAAATTAAAAGAAGCTCTGAAGGAAAAAAATATTAAAAAACTTGGAGAACTTATAGAGAAGGAAGCAATTGAGCTACATATGATCATGATGACACAAGATCCGCCATTATTTTATTGGGACGGGAGTACTATGGAGATTGTAAAATTAGTAAGACTTTGGAGAAATGATGGCTTGTTGGTATATTTTACTTTGGATGCAGGGCCAAACGTACATTTAATCTGTGAATCAAAAGAGGAAAATAAAGTACTGGAAAAACTCAAAAAATTAAGTTACATAAAAAATGTTATTATAAATTCTCCATCTTCCGGAGCAAGACTGATAGATAAACATTTATTCTGATATGAAAAAATTAAGTGGAGTAATTCCTCAACATATCGCTCTTATCATGGATGGTAACAGGCGCTGGGCTAGACAAAAAGGACTTTTGGAATTTGAGGGTCATCGGAAAGGAGAACAAAAGATTGAGCCTATTATCGATACCGCAATCGAGATGGGTATAACGTATCTTACATTTTGGGCTTTTTCCACAGAAAACTGGTATAGATCCAAAAAAGAAGTCGCGTTTTTACTGAATTTATACAGAAATGATTTGGATAAAAAAATAGACAGATTTCATACAAAAAACGTGCGGATTAACGTGATAGGAAATCTATCAATGTTTCCAAAAGACATACAGGAAAAGACAAAAAAATGGATGGAAAAAACAAAAAATAATAAAAAAGTCACCGTAAATTTTGCTCTTTCATACGGCGGTCGTGATGAAATTATTCGTGCTATTAATAAATGGCACAAACAATCAGCAATTACCCAGGAAGAATTTGCTAATTATTTAGATACTGCTGGACAACCTGACCCGGATTTGCTGATAAGAACAGGTGGAGAAAAAAGACTTTCAGGATTTTTACTCTGGCAGTTAGAATATGCAGAACTATATTTTACCGATGTTTTTTGGCCGGATTTTACTCCCGTTGAATTTAAAAAAGCCATTTCTGAGTATGCAAACCGTCAAAGGCGGTTTGGTAAATGATCAAAGATGATTATGTTATATAATAATCATCATGGATCAAAACCCTGCCCAACCAACTGATATACAAGATAGTGGTTTACCTTCGGATCTTCCGCCTCAACCTGTTTCTCCCATAAAACGATTTCTTCCTTTTATTTTGGCTGGCATCTTTATTCTTATACTTTTGTTGGTTACACTGACGCTTTTTTCCTCAAGTTCAAAAACAAAAAAAGTAGCAGTTAGTCCTACTCCTAGGCCTACTGCTACTCCTTTTGCTCCCCCCCCAACGCTTCCTATGGCGACGCATCCAGTCGCCACTAATTCCGCTACTTTTACTCCGGTTAAAACAGGTAGGCTCGTTTTTATAAAAAACGGAGATATATACAATAGCGACCTTGCCAGTATTTCTTTATTTATAAAAAATGCTACCCCAGCTGCTGATCGCTTAACCTGGTCACCAATGGGAAATTTACTCGCCTGGAGGCCTGTTTCATCAACTGCTACTCCGTCAGCACTGACGGTATTTACCAGAAGCAGTAAATCTTCAATAACTATTTCTCCGGGGAGTATTCCCGAAAGTGAGGTTTTAGATTATGCCTGGTCTCATGATGAAAAGCAGATAGCAATACTCTATCATGATCAGTCTTATCACATAGATCTTTTAGATAGGAATGCGTCTTCTTCAGCCCATCTTTTGCCTTTATTAAATCGCGCGTCTTTTATAAAACAAATTTTTTGGCCAAACAGCAGACTTATTGTTTTTTCAGGAGAAGATGGTATCGGGAGTATTGATTTAACTAGTCCAGTTCCAAAATTGATCGTGGATAATCCCTCAGTGCAAAAAATGAAATTATCACCAGATAAAAAGAAAATACTTTACAGCGTCGGATCGGATAAAAAAAGTGACTTATTTATTATAAACATTGATGGGACAGGAGCAATTTCTTTACCAGTAACTCCTCGAAAAATAGATATGGGCACTACTAATCTTCCCGATACAACCTTAAATAACGGATTTCTTCCATATGCTTTATGGTTTCCCAAAGGCGATAAACTCATGGTGGGCTACCATTACCTTCCCAATCTACCCTTGGTTGGGATATATGATCTTACCAACAATTCATTTACCGCACTTTCGACAATCCCTATATACGAGAATGATTTTATGGTAGATGACCTTCGACTTGCCGGGGCAAGGATAAATATAACGAGCGGAATTCCTTCGTGGCAGGTTTCTTTTTTTACCATCGAAGATAATGCAAAATTGTCTACAATCAGGGTTATACCTGATGCTTCTTCTCCTTCCTTTTTTGGGGATGATCTCCTTCCGTCGGGGAACTTATTCTGATTTTATACGCTTTGTAACCCAAATATTTGGTTCACAATTTGTACTATCCAATAAGCGGCAAAGATGATGAGAAATCCGATAACTGCATGAGTAAGTCTTGCTCTTGCGCCCTCGGCTTTTTTCGGATCACCCATGGCCGTGATGTAACTAAATCCTCCCCAGACAAGGTAAGCAAGTAGCATGACTCCGGCGATAGGGAATATAAAAGCTTGCGCTGCATTTACTACAGAAGCAATATCGGTAAATTTCGGATCCAAAGGACCCACTATAGACGTGGTTGATCCAGGAATATTTAATGTTTGAGCAAGTAACATATAGATTTATACTAGCAAGAGAATCTATTTATTACAACAGGCTTAGTTAAAAGTTCGGAATTGCAAATATACCTAATATATCCACGCCGATAATTTTCAAAAGGAAAATAGAGAAAATAATAAGAATTATTCCCGCTAAAGAGGAGGTAATTATTTGTTTTGCCTCTTCGATCTTCTCTGCATTTCCGGAGGAAGTAAGATATTTAAACGCACCCCAGAGGAAATATAAGAAAGCTATTCCACCGGCAAAGGCTACTCCGACATTGAAAATGTAACCGACAAAACCCGTATAGCTGATAGGTAGACAGCCCAAAGCCGACCAAGCACCATGTTTTTTGTCGACACAATCCTGGCATAGACTTCTGTATTGATTATTAGTAGTGAGTTGATCACATAATTGGGTAAGTGGAGGAGGTGAAGGAACAGGTTTTGTCGGTTTAGGCCTACAACTGATACAAGTATCATAAGGTTTTGTACGGCAATCGAATTTTGGATCACTTATATTACATGCCGGATCTTCTGTGGGCGTAGGTATGGGAGTTTCAGTGGGTGAAGGGGCAGATTGTATAGTTGGTTTTGGGATCTCAATGTTTTTCTCAGAAATTTCAAATTCTCCACCACACATTAAATAATCAGGTTTAAATTCTTCCCGATCAACGACTCTAACATAAGCTCTTGGAGGAGGGAGATTATTGATAGAAAATTCAAATTTATCCCCATCATATTTATCACCCTTGTATTTAATTTCCCCATTTACCATGAGTCTAAGTTGTATATACCGAATGAATGATTTAGTACCAACAGAAATATCGGAAACCTTAATTTTCCATATTGAATTGATGTCTCCGATTCCATCCGTCCGTTCAACTGTAAAGTTGCAAGAAGGCCCTTCCGTTTTTAATTCATATGTTGCTGAACAAAGAATTTTTGACTGCACTTCTATTTTGTTGTCGACTGTTTGATCATACTGATATAGAAGCTCAACTTTGTGTGTACCACTATTTTTAAGATAGTTGCATGAATCTGATGAAGTTTCGGCGGAAGTCGGTGCATCAGATGCCTTGGTTATTTCTTTAACTATTGGTTGGCCACAAAATAAGGTATCTGGGAAGTTAAACACAATTCTTCCCTTCTCAGGGTATTTTGTTTCAATTTCCTTAGGAATTTGTTGTGTATTGAATATTAATTTATATTTTGGCGTAGAATTCCCCGCTCCAGAATCAATTGTATAAACTACAGGATTAGGATCGGTTCGGAAAGGACAGTCGATAGCATTTGCTTTCTGTGGAAGAAAAAAGAAAAAATATAAAAAAAATAGGAGTAAAAATAAAAATTTTGTTTTCATTTAAATTTTTTACCCAAAACCCGGAATGCGCAGAATATCTAGACCGACTACTTTAAGGAGGAAGACGGAGAAAAGGATGAGAAGCATGCCAAAAAGTGCAGAGGTGATGGTATCTTTCCCACTTTGAATCCTCTCAGGATTACCGGATGAGGTAAGTACAGTG
>JACPZE010000040.1 GCA_016195685.1 Candidatus Gottesmanbacteria bacterium | reverse complement strand
ATAAATAGCGCCTTGTAAGGCGCTATTTGGATCTTGGTTGCGGGGACTGAAAGAAATCCGCACCTATTTTCTAACTTCAAATCAGCTTCTTTTTACACCATACTTAGACTAATGATCTGATTCAGGTATGTCCACTCACACACAACTTTACATTGTTTAAGAATAGGGCTATTTATCTTCAGAATCTGTGTTATAGAACAGTAGATTTCTAATATGCAATTGTTAAACGGATGATACTTTAGATTCGATTGATGATGGATATGCTTCAAACTTCCAATCTCGGATTTGCTTCTCTTCCTTCCATCTTTGTAATTCAATTTTCTCTTGTTCTGTTATCTCAGTTAAGCCTCTTCTGATTTCATGAATATCTCCCCAACTTAAATCCATATTATGTAACTTTGGAGCATAAGCAATAATTATCCGATCTAATGCAGAAAGTTTGGCTAGTGGAACCAATCCTATTCCATGCTGTTCTCTAATGTCATCATTATAACTATAAATATATGCTTTGGCTTTAGGATGGCGTGATTGATAAGTTCTAAAGTGTGCAAAAATTTCATGTCTAGTGTACTCTTTCCAATCTGACTCATAACTTCCATTGATCAAATTATATTCATGTAAAGTTGCAGTTAATGACCTACATGCTTGTTCACCCTCGGTGTCTGAACCTATTAGCTTAAAATCAAATATTTCTCTACCTGGTACTATTTGCTTTTTAATAGGATCAGGGATCTGTTTATCCATTGTTTTTAATATATCATATCAAAATTTGAATTTGTTACTTAAAATAGATAGACGGAATGTTGGATAGTAACAGGAAAAGGATTTCTCCATTGGCTTACATTTTTTCCCCACAAAATAAAACAGAGCCTTGGAAGGCTCTGTTTATGTTCTTGGTTGCGGAGCTAGGAGTCGCACCTAGCCTAGGAGATTATGAGCCTCCTGTGCAACTGTACACTACCCCGCGGTAAAATACGAACTCAATTATACCTCATAAATTGAAAAAAACCAATCTTTCACGTAGAATAAGATATTTGGCAGGGTAGCTCAGTGGTAGAGCACACGCTTCATAAGCGTGGAGTCAAGGGTTCGATCCCCTTCCCTGCTACTACAAAAACAGTTTCACCCATTTTTGCCAATTTGCCGAAGTATCGGAGGGAGTAGGGGTTGGAGTAAGACCAGGCGAGATAGAAGGCATAATCAGGACTAATTCCCCTTCCTTACTTAAATTCAGCCTGTTACGGGCTTCACGTTCGATAAAATCCTCGCTTCCCACCTGAGCTAATCCTTTTTTCAGGCTTTGATTCTCATCCGTCGCTTTTTGCAGTCTATCATTTGCCTCCTTGATAATATTATCTTCGCGGGAAAGACTGGCTATGGTGCGAATAATATTGCCTACAAACGTCACCGCGAGAATCAGAAATAGCCAATTTATGAGTCTATACTTCATTGTAATTTGACAAAAAACCTTTCAAGTTGTATTATAGGCTCTATGAATTCGGAAAAGAACCTCGAATTGAGCAATGCTCGTGAACAGTTTGTCAAGTATTTAAGCCAAAACAAACGGGCACACGCTACAATTTTAGCATATAGTAAAGATATAGAGCAGTTAGTTGCTTTTATAGCTGACAACGGCAAAAAGCAGATTTCTGATGTGGAGAAAATCGACCTTGAGGGATTTTTAAAAAAGTTATCTGTCGACGGATATACACCCAAATCTTTATCCAGAAAAATTAACTCCATAAAAACATTCTATCGGTTTCTCAAAAATCAAAATTCTATTACCGTAAACCCTGCGGCGGAAATTACCCATCCTAAATATGAAGTAAAACCTCCTAGAATTTTATCTAAAATGGAATACAGAGCTCTTCGTGACGCATCCCGTGGTGATATCCGTACTTATGCTATTGTAGAACTGTTTTTACAAACTGGGGTTCGTATCGGTGAGCTGGCTGCCATAAAGATAGAAGATGTAAAAGAAAAAGAAATGGCCATCCAACCCCAGGAAAATCACCCTCTGCGCACCATACCTCTGAATAAAGCGGCAAAAGAAGCTTTGGATAAGTGGTTTTCTGTAAGACCCAAAACGAACGGCGGAGCACTTTTTATCACTAAAACTGGAAGACCACTATTGGTTAGAAACATTAGAACTACAATTGATAGGTATTTTAAAGTAGCTGGAATTGAAGACGCCAAAGTAAATGATCTTCGTCATACTTTTATTGCCCATCATTTAGCTTCAGGAACTCCTTTAACCGTAATCAGTAAACTGGTAGGTCACAAAAGACTCGCCACTACCGAAAAATATCTCGATCTGGTGAAGGAAAAAATGAGCGAGAATGTAAAATTGGAGGAATTGTAATGGGGAACTCATATCCGATATTAGCAAGAGAAATAGAACTCCAATCAGTCAGCGCAAGTGAAAAAGTATCTGTAGAAATTGGTGGAAAACCATACAAGATCGGGGATTATTTTCCACTTGAACACAATAAAGCCGATGGTAAGCCATGTCTGCGATCTGATGGAAGACCGTCAAATTTAGTCATCAGGGAGTTTAACATTACGAGAGGAGTCGCAAATGTCGATGCATATTGTGAAAGCTCCTGTGGAATGGGCAACCCCGGTGTCACGAATCCTTTGATTATTGGGAGAGTGGTTGCTAAATTATAGAATCTTTTTTGTGGATGCGCTTGGGATCGGACCAAGGGCCTTTTCTTTATAAGAGAAATGCTCTACCACTGAGCTACGCATCCGAAATCTTTAATAGTATACCATATCAGATTTTGCTGCTGTAGTAGTCTGAAATTGCTTTAATATCCATCATAATCTTCTCCTTCAACCTTACATCGCTCACAGACAACCCACATGTTCCATGACCATAACCCTTCTGGTCGATATCACTTCTTTTGCTTGTTTTAATATATGGTTTATTAAATTGAGATAATGAAAAATTTAATTCTCTGCTCCAATATTTCATCTCTAACTTTGTATCCATATCACTATACAGGTGTAAATGGACCCTGATTTTATGTTTTGGTATTTTGAACACACTTTTCAACCAATAAAGCGTAAATTTTAAAACATAGGGGTCTGTATTGTTTAAAGATATTGGACCATTCAATCTTTTATTGCCTTCTCCCCAATAAAGAAATATACCAGCAAGTTCAATCTCTCTTCTATTTAGAGATATCCATCGCTTTTTCTCTTGTTTGTAAAGAACAGAAAGTCTTTTCTCTTTTTTCATATGCATGGTAGATCTAAATCTCTCGATTGCGAACTTCTTATTTCTAGTCTTACTCTTTTCAAGAAGATTAGTTTGTGTTTTTGTTAAAGGGTAAGAACGTAACCAATCAGAAAGCGTACTTTTCGATATATTTATTTTTGCCCGTATATCGCTATAAGTTGCTCCTTGTTTTCTTAGCTCTATAACTTTCCTTCTTTCGGCTATCCTAACCATAAATGAACAATAGTATTAATATTAAGAGAATCTAATTCTAGAGTACTAATTTATAGAAGAATTGTCAAGACTTTATAGTCTCGCCCTTTGAGTAATCTCTGCCTCTACTAATTCCACAGGCCGGCCGTATTTGAGTCGGGAAAGAGAAAGTACTGCTTCTGCCACTTTTGGATTCTCCGCTTTTTTTTGAGCTGACATATCTTTTCTCATATCTACTGAGAATGGAGGCATGGGTTTGTTACCTACTATAGTACTCACATAAGCATTGTATACGTCTACATTAATCAGATCACTTTCATTAAAAATAGGCGTAAACCAATGCTGTAGATAATTGGCATCTGTCACTCCGACACGAAATGAAATCAGTGTACCGACGTTTCCAAAAACGGCATTTTTAACTTCTTCATCCATTTGCCCGATGAATTGATTAGCAACGCAAAGATTGAGCCTGAATTTACGGGCTTCTGAGAGAATCTGGGCAAAATCAGGAGTAGCAAAATTTTGAAACTCATCTACATAAAGGAAAAAATCACGCCTTTTATCCTCGGGCATGTCTACCCTACTCATGGCAGCTAGAAGTATTTTCGGTACTAGGATTAACCCCAAGAAACTGGAATTTTCCTCGCCAAGCTTTCCTTTGGCGAGATTAATAAGGAGGATTTTCCCTTCATCCATGACTTTTCGGAAATCAAATGCGCTTTTACTTTGTCCGATGATATTTCTCATAAGTTTATTGGTGACAAAACGGCCGAATTTTGAAACAATATAATCCAGTACTTCTGATTTATGGAAGTCAGATGTTTGAGCAATCTGGTCTGTCCAGTAACGGCGGATAATCGGATCTTGGACTTTTGGTAAAAGTTCCTGGACAAATGATGCATCAGTCAATACACGCACCACTTCTATAAATGACGCTCCCGGTTCTACCATCACCGTCAGCATGGCATTTCTTATAGCGTGCTCAAAACGTGGACCAATAATACCGGTTTTTTGTGGATCGTAAAGTTTGTACATCAGTCCAATTATTGCCGTACATACAAAGTGTTTTTGGTCTTCAGTATATGCTTCAAGCATATTAAGACCCATCGGTCTTTTCCCATCTGAAGGATCAAAATAAATCACGTCTTCTGCCCGCTCAGGCGGAATAAGAGGCAATACACTTTCCACCAAATCACCATGGGGATCAATAACAGCAATACCATTTCCATTCTTTATATCCTGAAGTATCATATCTTTTAAAAGTACCGACTTCCCTACTCCTGTTTTACCGATAATATATGCATGACGTCTTCTATCATCCAATTGCATATAGATTGGCCTCGTAAGACCACGATAAAAACTTTTGCCCAGATAAAGTCCTGTTGATGGAATATCTGCCGGTGCCGGAGCCTTTTTGGACGTTACCCAATGAATATGAGGAGTTTCTATGGATTTATTGGGAAAATGAAATATTGTCGCCAACTCTTCACTTGAAAATACAGAGAATTGTCTTCTTGGCCAGTTAAAAATGGGGAAATACCGATAAATAAAATCTACCATGAACGAACTTTTTATATATTGTTTTGCGTGAACTAGATGATTTTGGTCCGAAGAAAACTGAGCAAATACAGATTCAAGATTGTGCAAATGCATCTTGGCAGATTCAACAGATGTAGAAGACACTACAACACGGATAACTGTATTAAACCCTGGTTTTGATGTTTTATTCTCGACAGACTCAAGTACTTTTGGATCCACGTTGTATTTTGCTTTTTCCGGGTTAGCTTCGTTTTTCTTGACAGATGCGATATAGCTTTTCCCCAATTTCCTCCACTTACCTCCCGCTGGGGTAATAATCACCTGCAAAGCCGCAGCCTCACCGGATTGCATTTTGGCTAGATTTGATGTGATTGCAGAAAGAGGATCTACCGGCAAATCTTTAAACACTTTCATGGGATAAAAATTTGCGTTCTTAAGAATATAGGAAGAAAAAGTCACCTTTCCTTTTTCATCAAAAAGGTTGTACTCATCCACTTCTTTTATCTCTGCACCTTGATATACGCCATAAATCTGCTTCTCCACAAGATCGCGCAACTTATGATGGACCGAAACATAAAAACGGATATCTCCTGATTTTCCAACAATCTCAAAAGAAATATGTTCCTGGGTTTTTAAAAAAGATAACCACCCCCCATGGGCGAGAGAAGAAAGAGAAGAAAATAGCTGTTCCGCTGCGTCAATTTTCACTTCGTTATCTTTGGGTACCGCAACCGAAAGCAAAACATACTCCAAGCTTTGTTTCTCCCTATTTCTATATTTCCACCAGAGAAAAAGAAAATAAGATAAAAGAGCAACACCAACAAACAATAAACTTACGACCACAAATGAGATGGCAAAGTTTTCGAGTTGAAATAAAATCGCTGAACTATTTTCAAAAGGCATAGGCTAAGGGCTCGTTCGTCCCGCTAGCGGGACGACTACGGCACTTTGTGCCACACCGATATATTCAAATTATTATCGGATGCGGCCTAATCTTTTACCCTAACAATCTTTCCGTGTATTTGTTTGAGTGCAATATGGGCCATCTTTAGTCTTCTCACACACCAAACTGCCAACCAACGTAGGCTACTTAGTATTTGTGCATGAAGACCAACTTCCACTTGCTGATCGGAAATGGGAAGAGTTACTTGAGGCAAAGAAACTGATGCAGTGACGGAAGGAATAGAGCCAGTTGAAGTAACTCCCAATTTTTTGATATCTGGAGGAAGTTCAATGGTATCTTTAACGATCTCAACTCCGGCTTTCTCTACTTCTTTGGGTAATTCTACTTCCTGTTTGATTTCCGAAACTACTTCTGCAGAAGAAACCCTTGCTCCTCCCTGTTCTTTAGCAGTTGTGGAGGAAATAATAGCCGGTACCGCCGGTTGAGTATTTTGTTGATCATTTGGACTAGAGTTGTTTTGAGCAGGATTCATAAATAGATAACAATCTCACCTATCAAACAGCAAAATTTTTAAAAAGACCAATATTTAGATTTTTTAGTTTTTCAACGATGAAAAATGATACCGGCACAAATAAAAGATTGCCCAAAAGGGTAAATTTCAAAAATGGTAACCCGTACCAATAGCTTTCTAAAAGCCCGATAAAGGTCTTGGGGTACATTCCCCTGCTATCTAAAAACCATACGCCGAAATTAGTCCAGAAATAAAACCATAAACTGGCTATTATCCCCAATTTTCCTGCTTCCAATACCTTCGATCTACCTT
Source organism: Candidatus Gottesmanbacteria bacterium (assembly GCA_016195685.1). GTDB lineage: Bacteria > Patescibacteriota > Microgenomatia > 2-02-FULL-39-11 > 2-02-FULL-39-11 > JACPZE01. The sequence continues at coordinate 9,363 of JACPZE010000040.1, read as the reverse complement.
TTAGATCTTTTAAATGACTTAAGTAACCAAAATAACCTATGAGAAGATATGCACTCCATGTGAAAATAAATATGTTTGTATTACCTATAATTAGATCGGAAATAAACATAACAAAAAAAGGGACAGCAATACTAAATCCAAAACCAAGATAGGATCCTGCCAATAAACTGGCTGTAGTCACAAATTCCACATTGTCACCCAAGTGCCAAATTGTGCGAAATGCAACACCTAAAGCAATTAAAATAACAGCAAGAATTATCCTGTGAGTATTTTTTCTCTTCATGGACAATTAAAATTTTGTGAATTTCCATTCCACTTTATCACCCGGATGAACAATATATCGATCTGCAGCTATCTGGCCAGGTTTACCATTCACGGCATACATCCAAGCCGAATTTGGACTGTTAGCAACATCCCCTACTTTTGTGACCATAACTCCATATTTATATTGTTTCACTTCCACTTTCATATTATTGTCTTTTGCTACTTTCACTAAAGACTGGTAAGCATTTTGGGTAATTGCCTGTCCGGTAACTTTCTGACCGTTGCCAAAATCTATGCTGAGAGTTTCAGACGAGATAACCTCAGTCGGAGAAATATTAGCCTCATCTGGTTTAAATACGTCACGTACAGATATATTTGGCAATTTCAGATTAATCTGGTTTCGCAAAACATACTGACCTATACCAAGCAACAAAACTGCTGCTCCCACGAAAATAACAAGCATGCGTGTCTGCTTTTTCATAAAATCCTCCTTCCGGATGAATCTATATAATCTTTAGGATAAATCCCTTCTTTCATTTTGGCATATATACACTTGCCGTGACAAGTACCGGCAATATTGATAAATTATTCCATATTCAAACAAAAATATTATAACCGCTGCTGAGGGATTTGATTTCCTTCTTTTAGTTTTGTTTTGTTGAAGCAAAGAGATGCTCTGTTTATGAATAAGATTAACCACTCTCGGTAGTCTTTCAAATGAGAATAGCAATTGCTTATGATTACTTATAACATTCCTAAAACCTGTTCTCTTCCCTAAGTTATAAATGGCAAAGATTAATTGACTGATAGTATCTCCACGTAATTTTTCCGATATATCTTCATCAAATATTTTAGACAGATATTCATTCTGCAATGCAAAAAGTAAAAGATCATATCTGTGATCAAGAAATGAGACGTGCGGAGATAGCTTTTGGAATTTTTCAAAAATCTCCAAAAGTTGGGGTTTGTTTGATACAAACTCTCTATTTTGTTGAATTTCCTGAATTTGTTTATAAATAAGAGTAACCAAAATGGGCTTTATTTCTTCTCTTGAATTTTCATCTTTATAAACATTAAGCAGAAATGATAAACGGATTAGAGGATCCAAATTGGGAATTAATTCCTTATTAGACTTAACCTGTAATTTATTTTCGCCAAAAAATATCCTCTTCACCATTTCTTCCCCTATTTGCACTACCTGCATCTCCAATAATATTTGTCTTTCCTTACCTTGTTTTATTTTTCCCCCATCAATTTCTTGAGCTTCTTTAGCCGATATCAACTGAGAAATACTTTCTAATCCCTGCTGAAAATCAGACACAATTATTGTCAATTTTTCAGTCTTGGGAGATTCTCGAATTTCATTGAATTCATCTATAGGTTGGGGCGGGACAAATCCAAGTAATACTTCAGGCAGTCCTTTTTCCCAAGTAGTAAAAACTTCTTCACTTAAAACTACCACTTCTTCTTTATCGACTGAGTGACTGGAATCCAAATCCCTATCCGGAGGCTGAAATATAATGGAAATAAATTCCTGCCAAACCATAGAATCAGACAAGGTTTTGTCTTCAACCGTGATCCCGAATAATTCTCCGGGTTTACCTTTATCACTAATTTGATCTGAAAATATTTTGTTATTTGGGTTTCTTACTATTTTATCGTTATCCTCCACGTATTCTTCACCATCACCAATTTTTTGCATATTTTCTATTTCAACATGCTTACTATATTCATCAAAAATCCCAGTTAAACCTATTAAACCTGGAATAATTGGCTGCAATGCTCTGAAAAAAGTTTCCTTTTTCTCTAATTTATCTTTACTATTTTGCATTCTTTGGTAATCAAGATAAGCTAAATCATCTCTCTTCGTTTGTTCACTTATTAAGCTTTCACCATTTGCAATTGACTCTTTAATGCCATCACTGCTACCAATTCTGTTTATAGCAGCAAATCCTTGTGCAACCGATTGCAACCATTTTTCGATATCTTTTTCATAAACTTTTTTCAGTTTCTCACTGTTTAGTTGCGCTTCGTACTCTTTTTGATAAGTTTTGAGACGCTCCTTACGAGTATCATCAGGAATCTCTACTTCCTGACGGAATTTCTCAAGAATTGGTTTGACTTTCTCTGCTTCTTGATAAGACAAAGAGGAAGCAAGAGCCTTATAAATATCTTTATGATGGATTCTTTGTTCTTTCCCTTTTTGGAGGATTGTTTGGTCTTCCAACAATCTGGCATTTCCTTGATATCCCAAGGTTTTCACTGTATCTGAAACAGCCTTTCTACTTCCCGGTAAAATATATTGATAAGCATCTACTTCTTCTCCTTTTTTAACCCACAGATAAGCTCTGTGAATATCCCCGCTAGCAGAGGGACTCACCCAAAACATGGATGCGTCACCATCTACTTGAGCTAATTCTTTGGCCCGATCAACGGTACTTTGGTACTCTGAGATTGTACCAACAGTTCCCGATTCTCCAGCACTTGTCCAGACACCTGCTGCTTCGTAATTAAAATCAGGAGAAACTAATGTTTTTTCGCTAACAATCTCGTCTGTAATTTTGTTTGTGTATATTGTGTGTCTAGCGAGTAATTTATAATGACCAATTTCACCCATCCTTTCACTAAAAGCGGTAGCTGCATCAACCACCATCGCCTTTTCTGCTGCGCTTTTGTTGTCTTTTGATATCCTTTGAAATGCTCCTCGTCCTATTGAACATTCAAATACACAACCGCCGGTGGAACCAATTCCTGGTCCACCAAGTTGTTGTCCAAAAGCTGCTGGGCCGATTTGCATTACTTCCATATTTTGCAATAAAAAAACCCTCTGTCTCGAGAGGGCTTAAATAGTTCATTAGTTACTTAGTTAATTAGTTACTTTGTAAAATTTACTAACTAATGAAGTAACTAAGTAACCAAGTAACTTTTTTCTCCTGCTCGGGACGAACCTGAAGAAGAGTTCCCGGCTTTCCGCCAACTGGCGGATCACGGTTGCGGCACAGTGTCTGACTTACACAGACTTCCTCAAATCTTCAAGAAATAAATTGTTAATTATCTACTTTTCCAAATCGTTTCTTTTACACCTGCTTTGAAATTTAAATACCTAGCCATTTCAAATAATAAATCAGATAACCTGTTAAAGTAAACAAGAAGTTTGGGATCAACTGGTTCTTTCTGATTTAATTCCGCTAATATCCGTTCACAACGACGCGCGACTGCTCTCGCGTAAAAAAGAAATGTGGCCCCCGCTACTCCACTTGGTAATATAAAATTTTTAAGTTCTGGTAACTGTGCATCTGCCCAATCTATCATTTTCTCCATTTCGACTACTCTAGTTTTTAAAACTGAAAGATCGCTTTTGGCTCCGGCGAGATTACTGCCAATAAGAAATAAATCTTCCTGAATCTTATTAATAAATTCAGCTACTTTCTCGTCTTTTATTTTGGAAAGAACAACACCTAAAATGCTATTTAACTCGTCCACAGTACCATAGGAATTGACTCTTAGATTATTTTTGAAAACTCTTTTCCCTCCGTAAAGGGATGTTTTACCCTCATCTCCAGTTTTTGTGTAGATTTTTACTCTCATAAGTGGCCTAAGTCCCTTAAGTAACCTAGGTAGAAGAAAAATGAGTCAATTAGCACTCCGAGTAACCACAACTATAACACTTCTTGCATCCTTCTTCGTAGGCTAGGGCAGCTTCACCGCATGAAGGACAAAGATCGTATTCTGATTTCTCCACAAGAAGAGGTTGTTGGGTAGTGACTGCAATTTCTGGTACAACTGGTTGTTCTTTCAAATGTCCGTTTCCATTACCATTACCGTTTTTGGCTTTGTAACCATAATGCATGGCTAAGACTTTGGCAACAGCATCTGGAAGTGATCTTACTCTTTTATCCCCAAAACCCAAAGATTTGGATCCTCCGATACCATACAACTGATTGAAAATTTGTTTCGCTCTTTCAACAGCAGGTACATTTGACTGCATCCGAAGAACCAAAGACGCTAACCTTCCTAGTGCTTCAGCCATGGCCGTCACGTCTGAACCAGCCTTTCCCACATTTACAAATACTTCTAACGGTTCATTATTTAACCCTGTATTAATAGTGATAAATGCTGCACCGACTGGAGTATCTATCTGATATGTTGCTCCCTGCACCATCATAGGCCTTGGAGTAATTTTGGGTAGAGATTCACCGTTTGCCTTCTCTTCTTTTTTCATCTCTTGTACTGCTACTACTTCTTTCTTTTCGCTTACTCTTTCAAGTACTCCAGGACGACTCCCTTCTCTCATATAAGTCACACCTTTACAACCCAAATCATAAGCCATTGTATAGAGTTTCTGAACGTCAGCTACGGTATGAGCATTCGGTGCATTCACAGTTTTGGAGATAGAAGCATCAACATATTTTTGAATCGCCGCCTGTACCTGCACATGATCTTCGGGTGTAAGATCATTGGCAGAAACAAAATATGAGGGTACCGGATCATTCGGATGATCCTTTCTCCATTCATCAAACAAAGGATGATAAAGCCTATGTTCCCCTAATCTGTCGCGCCTTATGAAAGAAAATTCATAAACCGGTTCTATACCAGAAGTCACTCCTGCAAGAAGAGAAGTGGAACCAGTAGGTGCTTGTTGAAGAAGCACCGAGTTCCTGATACCCCACTTTTTTATGCCTGTCTGGATCTTGTTAGGTAATTGTTTGACTAAATGTCCGTGAAGATGTTTTTTTGCCTCAAATTTAGGAAATGCTCCTTTTTCTTTTGCAATCTCTACAGATGATTCATATGCACTATCCCTGATGATTTTATAAATTTTATCAATAACTTTCAAAGATTCATGTGAACCGTAACGCAATTTCATCTTTATAAGTGCATCCCCCAAACCCATTGTACCAAGCCCAATTCTTCTTTCTCCATTTTGTTGTGTTTCCCTTATCTGGGGAAAAACATAAGAATCGGCATCAATGATATCATCCTGGAAACGCACGCCCACTTTGGCAATTTTAGCTAGTTCATCGTAGTCAATTTTTCCGTCTTTGACCAATGCCGAAAGATTTATGGAGCAAAGATTACATACTCCCCAAGCCGGTAACCCTTCTTCACCACAAGGATTCACGCAGTTTATCTTGTTAAAATACCAATTGTTGTTCCATTTATTGTAACGCTCCATAAAGACCAACCCTGGCTCAGCAGATGCCCAAGCAGCTTCACATATAAGATCCCAAATCTTTCTGGCTTTCACTGTTTTATAAACTTTAACCTTCTTCCCCATTTTTTGCCACTCATCAAGATAACCTTCCCATTTAGTATCGTATTCGCGATCTGTAATATCCGGAAAAACCAAATTCCAATCCGCATCTTTTTTCACTGCTTCCATGAATTTATCAGAAACACATACAGAAAGGTTTGCTCCGTTTATCCTGCTTAAATCTCTTTTGACTGTAATAAACTCTTCTATATCAGGATGCCAATCCCAAAGCATCAGCATAAGGGCACCCCTTCTGGTACCGCCCTGTTGAATGATATCTTTGGTCGCTACCGAGAAAAGTTCTGCCCAGTTGCATGGACCTGAGGAAAACCCGTTTACTTTTTTCACTCTTGCACCTCGTGGCCTTAGCGATGAAAGATTTATCCCTACACCACCACCCCTGGCCATGATTTCTACCATCTGGCCTAAGGTCGTAAGTATGCCTCCACGGGAATCTTTGGGAGAAGGGATAACAAAACAATTATAGAAAGTCACTTTATAACCAGTACCGGCACCGGATAGGATTCTCCCACCTGGTACCAATTTGAAATCCTGCATCACTTCCGCAAATTTCTTTTCCCAAGACTTCCTTACATCTGGCGCTTCAACTTGAGCAATCCCTTTGGCTACCCTTTTCCACATCTCCTCCGGAGTTTTCTCGATGGGACTTCCTTTATCGTCCTTGAGTGAATAACGGTCTAGAAAGACCTGCTCGCGGATACCTGTCAATTTCATAGATTAATGTAATTTCTATAATATTGTTAAAATTTATGCTAGTTTTTGCAGTTCTTTTTCAAAATCTTCTACGTCTACAAATCTTCGAAAAACTGACGCGAATCTGATATAAGCGATTTTATCTATTTTCTTCAGCCTACCTGCTACCATCTGGCCTAGTTTTTTACTCTCCACTTCAACACCGTCCAAACTTCGTAATTCTCTTTCTACTTCATCCACTATCCTTTCAATATCCTCAATACCGACCATCGTCTTCTCACAAGCCTTAAGTATTCCCATCTGTAGTTTCCCTCTTTCAAACTGTTCCTTCCGCCCGTCCTTTTTTATAACTATTATCGGAACGCTTTCTATCCTCTCGTACGTAGTAAATCTCTTTGTACATTTACTGCACTCTCTTCTTCTTCTGGTCGTACCTAAATCTTCGCTATCGCGAGTTTCAATAACCTCTGTATCTATATGTTCGCAGTATGGACACTTCATATATTCAGCGTAAAAACTTCATATGTTTTAGTGTTAAACCTCTATATACCAGCGCATAAAAAACACGCTCTTGCGTGAAAACCGTTATACCCTATCTATAGTGTCCATGTCAATGGTATGACCCTAAATATCTGCTGTCAAGAAGACAAAGTATATCAATTTATATCACTTTTGGAATTGGCCTCAAAGACTGTGTGATTTAATTAACATTGGAAGAATTACAGACTATAGACATGGGGTTATAAATAATCCAATATATATAGTGTAAATAAATTACTCAAAGTATAGTTTTCTTACTTTGACAAAAGAATCTGTTGCATCGCCTGATGATTAATCCCCAAAGCCTGGTTAAGATTTTGTCTCTTCGCGTCATCAGAAACGTTACTTATCAATTTTGTTATTACTTCTTCATGTTTTTTTGTCGCTAATTCAGCTTTATCAGAAAGTCCCGGGGGCAGATTATTCTGCTTTTTGAGTGAAGAAAGACCCACAGAAACAGACAAAAGATACTTTTCTGCTTTGATGATTGTCGATATTGACAAATCACTATTCTCCTTCTCCCAAAGAAGTTGGCTCATCGCCAATCTTTTATCAGCAAAAAGTAGGTCCAGGTTCACTTTCCTAATAGGATCGCGAGTAAAAAAAATTAAAATTTTATCCCGCAAGACTTTGAAAATATAAAGTGGATGATCAGGCAATATGCCAGGATATGGCAACCCGTATTCAACTAAAGTTACAGGGGTAGGAATTGAAGAAAGATTTGATTCTACTGCGGCGACAAGTGGAGATTTAAATAATAACAAAAAAAGAAAAACCGACGACAAAATTGCAATGTACCTCATGAAGATTTATCTATTATAACCCTTTTTGAGGGAAGTGCAAATTTACAAATTTACTCCCATTCCATAGTAGCTGGGGGCTTTGTAGTGATATCGTAGACTACGCGGACTACTTCAAAAACTTCTGTAACAATTCTTGAAGAAATCCTTTCTAGTAATTCATACGGCAATCTCGCCCAATCAGCTGTCATCGTATCCTTCGATTCTATTATCCGAAGGGCAATTGTTTCTCCGTATTTTCTTTCATCCCCTGTCACCCCGGTTGATTTGACTCCTGTGAAAACTGCAAATCCCATCCATATTTTTTCATAAAGACCCGCTTTTCTGAGTTCATCAACGACAATTGCATCAGCCCTTCTTAATATATCCAACTTTTCCTTTGTTATTTCACCTATGATTCTTACCGCTAATCCTGGTCCCGGGAAAACATGCCGTGAAATAATACTACCGGGGAATCCTAGTTCTTTTGCAATTTCCCTTACTTCATCTTTATAAAATTGGCGTAAGGGTTCGATAATCTTAAATCCATGTTTTTCTGGTATTCCTCCTACATTATGGTGGGTTTTTATCTTATGTGCATGATTGGTACCTTTACTTTCAATTACATCCGGATAAATTGTCCCCTGCACTAGGTATTTGGTACCCAATTTTTGAGCTTCTTTTTCAAAAATCCTTATAAAAGTCTCACCTATTATTTTTCTTTTTTCTTCAGGATCAGTGATGCCCTTAAGGGCAGAAAGAAATATGTCTTCTGCATGGATGACTTGAAGTTTTAACTTAAAATGAACTTTAAAAGTTTGGGTAATTTGATCAGTCTCCCCCAACCTCATAAGGCCCGTGTCTACATAAAAACAGGTCAATTTATCGCCTATCGCCTCATGGGTTAAAACAGCCGCAACTGCTGAATCAATTCCCCCTGATAGTGCACAAACTGCTTTTTGAGCGCCAATTTCTAATTTTATTTTTTTTATTAGTTGGCTGGTATTAATATTTCTTTTTTGTGATACCTCGCCGCAAATATTTATTATAAAATTGGACAGTATTTGGTTCCCATACTGGGTATGGTGGACTTCGGGATGAAACATTATTCCGTACTGTTTTTTCTTTACGTTGGCAAAAGCAGCTATCTTCACATCAGGTGTTGAACCTACCACTATAGAATCAGTCGGGACTTTTATCACCTGATCAAAATGGCTCATCCAGACAGTAAACGTATTCTTATTTTTTCCCAAATTGGCAAATAGAGGATTATTTTTCGTGAGTGTAAAACTTGTCGAACCATATTCTTTCTTTTTTCCCGGTGCAACTTGCCCACCCAACATTTGCCCCATCACTTCTAACCCATAACAGATTCCCAATACCGGAACGCCTAATTTAAATATTTTCCCATCAACTAATAGAGCATTTTTACCATAAGTTGAAGCAGGACCGCCGGATAAGATAATACCTCTGGGTTTGATCTTCAAAGCACTTGATAAAGCATTTTTTGGGATGGCAATTTCAACCGGAACACCCAGGTCTTTAATCCTTCTTCCGATAAGATGTGTCGTTTGAGAACCAAAATCTATAATAAGTATCATCTTACTAAGTAACAAATTAACTAACTAAACAATAATGTCGTGTGGATGACTTTCTGTTAATGATGCTTGAGTTATTCGCATAAGTCGTGTCTTTTCTTGTAACTCTTGGATATTTTTTACTCCCGCGTAATACATGCCCGCTCTTAGTCCGCCGACAAGCTGAGTAACCACTTCCTCAAGCGCACCTTTATAAGGAACTAATCCTTCTACT
>JACPZE010000039.1 GCA_016195685.1 Candidatus Gottesmanbacteria bacterium | reverse complement strand
ATCTTTTATCGTGAAATCCATCTCCAGGTTGAGGAAAAAGAAAACTCCATAAAGATGAGGGAGATTTAGAGAAGCAGAGTGAAAATTCAACCTACTTTATAGACCTCGTCATTTTCTTTGACCGATTGTGTAACTTTCAATCCCACAGATGTTTTGGATTTTGCCCTCTTTATAGGTTTAAGATCCATCTGCAGGGAATCTACTTCCTGGGTAAATTCTTTGTCGTGGCCGCTAATTTTTATGCGATCGCCGACTTTTATAGTCTTTACCACCGCAACTACCGCCACACCGATATGGTCATAATAATGTGTTACCTTACCCACTTTTATATTCATCCTCATCACCCCCGGTCTACTTACATTATTCTCTCTTTACGGAAAATTTACAAATTATGGAGAAACTAGTGTGAAGAAAAGAGGAAGTATAAAATTCCTGCTACGAAAAATATTGCCCAGCTGGCGGTATAAATAACCAGTTTAATCGCTTCTTTGGTCTTTTTCTTTTCCCAAAAAAGCAGAAACGGGTAACTGCCAACGATCAGTCCGCAGATAAGCGCAGAAGTACTAAATAGTGTAAGGAAAAGGAGAGGTCCGGTGAAATTTGAGATTCTGGGAAACCACCTTTGTCCATTCCAGATAAGGTTTGCCACTAAAGTGCAATATATAAGTAATCCGAATGCCTGGAGAAATGCTATAAATCCGAGTGATAATTTCTGTTTTTTCTTTCTGAGAAGTGCCATCCTGTATATATTATACACCTAGATGCTACTTTGTGGTCTTACCGAGGGATAAAATTATTTATACAATTGACTGTGAGTACCAAACAATGTAAATACTACAATATCATCTGTTTCCTTATATATTGCCCGCCAGTCTCCGGTAATATTTATACTCCGGAAATTCGCAAATTTTCCGACTAATGCATGATTATTCAGAAGCGGATGAAATGGGTTTTGGAAAAATAGGCTTAATTTATTACGAAGTGCAATTTTTATTTCTAATGGCGCTTTCCGGAGTTGCTTATCAAATCTATGAGAATAGTCAATTCTTGCGGGCACGTTTTTCTTTAGCGATCATTTTATCTAAATAACCTAATGCATCTTTCGCATTTGTAAACGTAGAAGAAACTCTCCCGGCTTTTATTTCTTCTTCAGCTTCTTTCAAAGCTTCTCTCATATAATCAGACGGTATTTCACTGGCTGTACTGAAAGTGACAGTTTTTGTCCTTATCAGTTGTTTTAGGTACCCGTTTATCAGACCACTAAGAGTTAGACCCAAATCATGGGCTATCTTTTGGGCAGATTTTTTCACCTGCGGTTCAACCTTCAAATTGATGACTGCTGTATTCATATATACGAAGTATATACAATATATATACACTTGTCAAGTCCCTTTCCCACTTTATCTTCTACTCTGAAATTCTATAGAGGGTGTAATTCTATGATTATAAAAGCCAGGAGAGAGCCAAAAGGCCGATCGCTACCAGACCTATTCTTGTACCCCATTTGATCAGAAATTCTTTGGTATCAGATTTATTCTCACCGGAAGAAAATTGTTCTTTTCCCATAACAGCTCCTATTTTACCACTGCAAGGCAAAAAGGGAATTTGAGAATTAATCAGGCATGTTTAACTCACAACAAACTAATGAATGAAGTTTGAAAATATAATTCTACTTCAAGATTATATCGCACTACATCTTGAACATAATCCAGAATCAGGTTCTCCTATTGGAAAATAGGGATTACCACATTTTAGACATGCTTTTGTATAGAGAGTACTAGATGTTGAAGTAAAAGTTGAAGGGTACTCTAACGTAGGAGTGACATTTGAAGCTAATGTTCCTGACGCAATACCTATATTTTGAAAGTTAAAAGTATTTAATTGGTTTTTGAGACCTTTTATTTCATCTTCTTTCGCATCTATTTCTTTTGATAATTTTTCAATCTCGCCTGTTTTATTCTTATCGATTGATTCCTTTTGCTCTGAAAGAATTTTTAATTTATCTACTAATTCATTTTTTTCATCGGATAAAGACGCAATTGCTTTTTGCTTTTGATTAACAATTTCATAATAGTCAGTAATTGCCTCTGAAGTTGGATTAACATCTCCCCAGTCACTTATTGAATTTAGAATATCTTTATGTACATTTTGAACTAGATTATCAATTTCTTGAAAATCTCTTTTATTTTGATTGTTAAGTAATATAACTATTCTATCACTTATATTTGTTACTTTATATTTTATTAACTGCAAGTTTCTAATTGCACCGATGCTTTTCTTCTTAAGGGAAAATTGTTGAAAATAGTCAATTATATAGTATCCAACAATTCCTCCAGAAATACTTGCTATAAATGCAGAAATTATATCGAATAAAAGCCTATTTGTTCCGGATTGTGTTTGCGCATAATAAATCGATATTATTGTTAATAAAATACCAATTAAGTTTACTGGTTTAAGAATAATAAATATGAATCCTGCCAGTTCTGTAATCCACCTAACTGCAAAAAAGAGTATTTTATATAGATATTGCCCAACCTTAGATTGTTTTTTGGACTTAGGCATAGTATTTCCTAGTAGTTACAGCAAATTACAACTACTTTCCAATATTTTATTGTCTAAAACTCTATTGGATGATGTTGTAATATTTTTTAAAATCTTGGCCTATTTTAGCACTCGAGGGGAAAAACACAAAGAATAGTGAAGAATCAAGTATTAGGTGTGAGGTATGGGTATAATTTATGAAAAGAGTATATCAGCAGGAAGTTGATAGTCTTTCCTTAACCTCCCAAAAAATTGTCCCTTCTTTTCTAACCATACTCACAGGCCCGGACGGCCAGAGATAGGCATCGTTGCAACATCCTTGACTAGCTCTATCTGCTCTTCCTTGGTTGCGTGTTTTCTGGTCTGATCCCAATGCCGGATTTCCGCATTGGGAAAGAGAATTATTTTCTACCAGATACGCACAACCGCTACACATATTTCTTTCATTAATTTGTGATTCTAAAACATTAGCCATATTAATTATTTTGGCCTATTGTAGCAGTAGAGGGAAGAAAGAGGAATAAGAATGGAGAATGCAGGAATTGGGGTAAGTACTGTGAGAAAAGAGGGAGCTTTACAAGCTATACAATAGGTTATATAATATGTCTAATCATTAGGGAGAAACGAACTTATGACTACGTGTCATACAGCAACGCCTCCCGCTTTTTATGGTTTAAATTCCAATTTTTCCTTATCAAAAAATAGAAAAGTTTTGTATTGTTGAAAAGGTCTCAGCAGAGATGATTCTGACTTTTCATTCGGAATTATGATACGTAATAATTTATTTTTCCTCTCCAAATATTCATGCAAGCAATAAAAATCACCATCGCCTGAAACAATCACAGCCTTATCATAATTGGAATATTGTAACGCTGCTGTGTGAAGTACCAATTCCGCATCGACATTACCCTTAGGTTTTCCTTGATTATCTTTTACCGTTGGTTTAAATACCAAATCATATCCTGAAGATCTCAGATGATTATATAACTTTCTGTTTTGCGGGATAAAACCGATGAACAAGAAAGCTTTCCTTACACGGAATTTATCGGACAAATATTGCCGAAATCTTTTGAAATCCAGTCTCCAGCCCGAATAAATTTTCTTTTTGCCCCTAAAAATATCCTTGTTCGTACCTAAATTAAGATTCTGACTATCTATAAAGGCGTAGATAACCGGCTTTTTACTATTTATCTTTTTATTTCTGGGCATTAAGTTATTTTAGCATTAGAGGGGAAATAATTTAAGTTAACTAGCTAGTGTATACACGACTCCCCTGGTGGTTCCCAACTTTTTTATATAGTTTCCTTTCATGAGTTGTTTTATATCAAAGTGGAGTGTGCTTTTGGGTACTGCGACAAAACGCCGGGCGAGGAAATCAAAAGAGACCATATTGTGATCACGTATGATATCTACAATTTCCGCTCTTCTAGGAAGGAGATTTGCTTTCTCCACGGGTGGCGGATTTTTGGCTTCCTCAAGTGACCTTTTCGATTGAGACAATATCGCCGTAAGGAAAAACTCTACAAACCCGGTTACATCCTGGTTGTCGGAATTTAGAGCATCATAATAACTCTCCCTATTTTCATCCAAATACTGTTCAAAAGGAACAATTCCTCCAAAATCATAACCGCCCTGGCGGATGATGAAAGATGAAAGTAGTCTACCTACACGGCCGTTTCCATCCAGGAATGGATGGATTTTCTCAAACCAGATATGGGTAACTGCGGCTTTTATAGGTATCGGATCTTCATTTTTGTTACACCATGCGCATAGATCACTCATCAAATTCTCTATCATTATTGGTGTTGGAGTCATATATATCGCCACTCCTGATTGGTTAAATATGGCAGACACTTCTGTGCGGAATCTACCGACATCGGCAGATAAATTATGCATCACGATGTTATGCAAAGATAAAATCAAGTTGGTATTTACTTCCTTTTCGATTTTATTCTCTAGGTATGTGAAGGTTTTTAAGATATTTGCAATTTCTTTTTTATGCTTTTCTTTGGGATTTTGGAATGAAGAAATCATATCACTGGTTGTCAGTGGGTTTCCCTCGATACGGGCTGAGAAAAGGGAACTTTTTAGTAATGATTGCCTACGAAGGTATACTGCCTGTTGTGGAAGAAGTCCTACTAGTTTGAATGCTTCCTTTAGTATATCTATCTCTTTTAGTATCGATTCTATGGCTGGAGTGCTGTTGTAAAAAGGAGGAAATTTCATAGTTATATTATATGAGAAGATATTAGAATATATTAGAAGATATTACAAGATATGAGATTATATGAGACTAAAGATTATTTTACCCCTATAATTTTAAATATATATCCCGCTTTGTCATCGGATACGTAAAGAGAGCCGGCTTTATCAAAAACCAGATCAACAGGTCTTGCAAAAGCCTGGTTACCATGCAGGAACCCGGTGAGAAAATCTTCTTCACTTAGAATCTGGCTATCTTTCACTTTCATATGCACTACTTTGTATCCTGACGGAACTGATCTGTTCCATGATCCGTGATAGGCTACGAGTAAATCTCCTTGCCAGTTTGAGGGAAACTGTTTCGAATCGATAAATGTGAGTCCAAGAGGTGCAGAATGAGCTGGGATTTCAAATATCGGTGATTGGCTGGCTTCACATGGATCTCGGACATATACCCTACTGTCAAAATTCGTATCGTGGATTTTGTCTCCATAACAGATAGGCCAACCGTAATCTTTCCCGTCTCTCGCTATATTTACTTCATCCGGTGGAGCATCATCTCCTAACCAATCCCTTCCCATTTCTGTCGCCCATATCTCATCAGTTTTCTGATTCAGTGTTATAAAGACGCTATTACGAAGACCCTTTGCAAAAATTCGCGGAGTACTTCCAGCAGGATCAGAGATAAGAATACTTCCATTCATCGGATTTTTCTCAAAACAGACATCGCAGGTAGAACCTATTGAAATATATAATTTACCGCTTTTATCAAAAACCAGTGTTCTGGTAAAATGCCGTCCGCCGGAATGGAGAGAAAATAATAATTTTTTATTTGTGAGTGTCCAATTTTTCTCATCCCAATCGTAACTGGATACACCCTTTTCTTCCGCTACGTATAATTTCCCATCACGAAATGCTAATCCGTGCGGATTTTTAAGTCCCGTTATTAGATCTTTTATTTTATCTGCAGTTCCATTATTTTTCGTATCGGCCAGAGCAACGATTTTGCCGGGGGAAGTTAGACTGACGAATAATGTCCCGTCGGAAGCAAATTCTAAATCCCTGGCGCCATTTAATTTTTTCGCGAAAATGCCGATTGAGAATCCGGTAGGGAGTGAAAAAGGAAGACT
>JACPZE010000036.1 GCA_016195685.1 Candidatus Gottesmanbacteria bacterium | reverse complement strand
GGTATCTACGTTTGTAGTTTATGTATCAATCGCATTCGTCATACGTTATAATTACTATCTTATGAGAAAGAAAGTACTCAATATATTGCAGCAATACAAGCAAGTTATTTTAACAGCTATTTTTTTGGGTATTTGTGCGGATATCCTTTTTTTGAAAGAAAGTTCGGACCTTCGGATTTTTACTATATTGGGTATCTATATAGCAAGTATTAGCTTTTTTAAGCTATCAAGCCGATTCACATTTATTTTATGCCTTCTTGTACTTGCCATCATGTATGTAGAATTTTTATTAACGGGTCCATCGGAAAATACGGAAAAAGCAGCAGTGTGGCTATTTTTTCTTATAGGAACAGGAGTAGTACAACAACTAAAGGAATGAAATCATATAGCCTCCGTAAAATCCTACCTGTCGGTATTGCAATTTTACTGTTCGTCACCCCTTTTTTTTGGTTGAAACCGGGAGAAATGGATTTGGGAGGAGATTCTAGCCGTTTATATTTTTACCAACCGTTGTTGTATCTGAAAGCCCATCTTTTGTATAACATAATTCCTTCAGGTATAGGCGGAGATTCGCTGAGTTACTTTGCTATTCCCTTCGTTATGATTTTAGCGTTTCTTCGTTTAATATTTTCTCCGACGATATTAATTGGAATATCCAACGGATTAAAGCTAAGTGTCGGATTTTTGGCCTGTTACCTCATCGTGAAAGAGCTGCTTTCATATAGTTGGAAAAATTTCGATGCGTGGATTATTGAATTATCTGCAATTGCAGCAGGGTTATTTTATGTATTTTCTCCGATTATGGTCAATAACGGTTGGGACCGAGCGATACTGACGCATACCCAACTCTTTGTCTACCCGCTAACGTTTTACCTATTGCTTCGATATATAATTTCACATCGGTTTAAATACTTATTAGTCCTTCTTTTGTTTACTTTTTTTTTCTCTTTTAATTTTTCTTTCTTTTCTGCGCCAGGTTTCTTTTCTTTTTTTCCGCTTTCAGTATTATTTCTTTACATCTATAATGCTAGCGTACTTCAAAAAAAGTTCCCCTGGAAAGGTATCTTTACGGGAGCAATCCTGTTTGTATTCCTTCAGGCATTTCAAATAGTACCGCATGTTTTAAGTCTCTTATTATTCAAAAGTCAGTATAACGCTATTTTTTCCGAAGAAGTGAAAATAACACAGGGGTTGGATTATTTTACCGCTATCGCGCCGAGCATAAAAGTAAGCGTTAGTCTTTTGAATTTGGCACAAATTCGTGATTTTGTATGGACGTCAATAGGATCAGTACTTTTCCCCGCTGTTCTCATTTGTGGCCTTATTATGAATCGGAAAAAAAATGGATGGAGTAGTAAAAGCACGTTAGTAACGTTTATTTTTTTTCTCATTACATTATTTTTTGTCTCTGCCAATATTACGTCGTTCGGATTTAATTTCTATAAAACTCTCTTTTATATTCCGGGCTTTAAAATGTTTCGTAATTTTTATGGGCAATGGGCTACGGTATATGTCTTTTTTTATGCAGTTCTCATAGGACAGTGCCTTGCTGTCCTTGCATCGGGCATTAGGAATAGATATCGATTTCTATTGTTTTTTTTATTTTTTATTGCCCTGATACCCGGTGCATATCCGCTTATTAACGGATCTAAGGTAAATGATTATAATTTTAGCTCTAAATTGATAAAACAGAATATCAGTCTGGACGTTGATATTGATTCATTAATGCAAAAGATACGTCAACTTCCGGTAGACGGGAAAATATTATCCTTACCCTTAACCGGACCGGGGTATCAGGTTATCGCAGCTAAAAATGGAGGAGTATATATGGGGCCATCCATGTTTTCATATTTATCCGGTAAAAATGATTTTTCGGGATATGATAGCTTAGGACCTTACGGGCAGAATTTTATCGAAGCCGTGCGAAGCAGTGATTTTAGTACGGTAGATAGGTTAATTTCTCTATTGAATATCAGATATATTTTTTATAACAGCGATCCGTATATCTATGACGATAATTTTCCTGCTTTTCCTTATGACTACGTTCGAGATTATATGCCTAAAACCCAAAAAGAATATCTAGCGTTGTTGCCAAAACTCCCTGTTGATTTGAATAAAATCGAAATGTTTTGGGATAAGAAATATCTTTATTCTATATCTGATGATAGTTATTTACCGCACATCTATACAACGTTAAATGCAATATATACAACATTTCCTGATTCATTAGTTCTTAATTCTCAACTGAATAAAGATATTAAAAACGCAATTTTTTATATAGGCAATTCGGATAAATCATCAGATAATGTCACACTGCAGGCAGAACCCGATAATCCACTTGAATCACTTCGGGATAACTACCATTTGCATCGTCATGAGCCTTTTGTATCGGTGAAGTTGGATAATTATTTATACCCGCTTGTTTTGGTAAAGGAAAAGTTTCAATTGTGGCGGAGCAGGAAAAACCATAGTCGTTATTTGGATTTTACTCTTTATTTTTTGACAAAGAGAATTCTGGAACTGCAGCGCTGGAGTGATATGTTTCCTATATTTAATCATGCAGTCCCACCGCCGAAAATTGGTGATATCTTTAGGACCAACCGCTATTTCAGCTGGGAAGCAAGTTTATCCCGATATGAGTCAGGAATGAGTAGCATTATTGAATGGATAGATATAAATAAATTATCCGACAGCTTACGTGATGCAGATAAGATCAAAATAAGTGAACAACTGTGGCAGCATCGTAATGTACTCACTAAACTTCTGCAGAGCAGCCGTAAGAAGGATACAGAGATACAGTATCTTGAAGCAGAAATAAACCGGATGTTTGACAGGATAGATAAGCTGTTAAAGCTAAAAGAGTATGATCCGTCGGTATTGCTTTACAATGTAAAGATTCCGAATATATCAGAAAATAATAAATACGACGTATTCGTACAGAATCTACAATCAGATTCAGAATTAGCTTTACCCGATTTGGTATCAGATATCCGCTTAGATATTAACGATAACAAACTTAAACAAAGAATTGATAGTAAGTCTCCAAATTTGTTAAAACTTGGGCCTGTAGTTTTTACAAAAGACGGGAAAAATCCATTTCAGGTTCAACTGCAAAAGCAATCCACCTATATCCAAGGCGGTTTTTGGCAAACATCGGGCAGTATAAGTAAAGAGAATACAGTTGAGTCACTATCACTTATAAATACGCCTGGCGACAATTCAGGAGGTTTGGTCAGACAGATAGATTATTGGGCGCCAAAAAAACAATTCGTGATCACATTTAATTATAATACTCACGGAGATAGCGTATTATTCCGTATCTTTGATAAACGTTTCGTAAACGACGATAAAAACGATATACGAAGGCATGTATATCTGGAACATGCGTTATCAGCAAACGGTTGGGCTACTCATCAGGCCATAGTGACTACGGATCTTACGTCGCTGACTGGATACATCCAATTTCTAAATAACACAAAAAAAGCTGATGCAACAATTGACATTAAGCAACTTTCAATTGTTGAAGTAACTAACCCAAAAATATTTTTTGTAAAACAAATACAGGATAGAGATAATTCCCTTAAAGAACCGACGGTTAAATTTTCCAAAATAAACTCGACGAGCTACCAGGTAGAGATAACCAACGCAAAAAATCCGTACGTGCTCATGTTTCTGGAAGCATATAACGACTCATGGAGATTGAGAGATATAACTCGAGACTCCCTGATGTGGCAAGCTAAGATTATGCGTAGTATGGGTCGTATTTTTACATTGCTGTCGACATTAATACGTCATGATGTTCGAGATGAACAATACATAGCTGCACAATATTTCGATGGAGCTGTGTTAGAAGGGAAACATAGTAACTCTTTTTTAGACAAACGCATATTTTCATCTTGGGGTAAGGTTGCTGTTGCTCGCGAGTCACATCTACGTGCGAATGGATATGCAAACGCGTGGATTATAAAACCGGAAGATATGGAAAACAGATCATCTTATACATTAATCATTGAAATGACCACCCAAAATCATTTTTACATTTTTTTAGTTGTGTCTGTTATCACAACTTTAGGAATAATTATGTATCTAGTTTTTGCTCTTAGTCGACGGCCAGTGTCGTAGTGTGCCCTCCGTACTATAATATTTCATGAGAAAGTCATTACTATTTATCGGTCTCATAGTAGCTATAATATTCGTTTTTTTCCGGCCATGGATTCTACAAAGCCAAATAATCGGTGGAGACTGGCCGTATTTTTATTCTGAGTTCGTCAAAAATTTACCATTATTGGTTCCCTCATGGGTTTCCTATCAGGGCAACGGATTGGGGGGGATGCCAATATCGTATTCTTTGGATAGCTATTTATATTTTATTTCTACATTATTAGTTCGTGGAGCCAATATTCCATGGAATATTATATACAAAATATTCTACTTCGGTGTATTTATCATCGGATCTTTATTTTCTGCCTATTACTTCATCCATGCAATACATCTTCGTGTAAAGCCCTGGCAGTGGATAATTGCGCTTCTTATTTATAGTACGAATTCGTATATTCTCATGGTGGTTGGCGGGGGACAAATGGGAGTGGCACTGGCTTATGCATTTGCACCATGGGCACTTGGTAGCTGGATTTATCTGATACGAGATGTCATTTCCGAAAAAAGTGATATTTTACAAAAGTCGCTTGTTACGGGTATATCTTTTTCAGTAGTTATTTTTTTCGACCCAAGAATCGCATACCTTGTAGCCATTGCAGTATTTCTTTATTTCCTAGTTTATGTAATAGGTCATGTCCGTTTTTCGAGACCTTCTTCTGTCTTAAGTCTTAAGTCAGTTCTAAAAAATTTATCGTACATCTTTGGATTACCGACACTCATAAGTCTATTTCTCCATGCTTCATGGATTCTCCCGATACTTGTATACAGAACGACTCCTCTTGATAATTTGGTGACAAGCTATACTTCGGTCGGTGCATTTATATTTCATTCGTTTGCTACATTTTCCAACGGAATATCTTTGCTCCATCCCAACTGGCCGGAAAATATTTTTGGAAAAATATATTTTTTGCGCCCGGAATATCTAGTTTTACCGATCATCGCCTTTTCTGCTTTCTTTACAATTTCCCAAAATCAAAAGAAGGAAGATGCTCTTCGTATAAGTACGATTTTT